>CAXTWG010000139.1:0-2159 GCA_964247895.1 uncultured Acidobacteriaceae bacterium | reverse complement strand
CCCCCGTGCAGGTACACGAGCACAGGCCACGGCTCCCCACCCTGCGCCCCTTCCTCCCGCTTCGGCGTGTACATCCGCCCAAGGAGCCCCGGCGCGATCTCCACCGTCGCCCTTTGCACCTGGTTCGGCAGCCCGGCGACGAAATAGCGGCCCGTAAGCGCCTGCTCCATAAGCGCGCGCACACCCTGCACGCGCTCCTCATTCGTCGCCGGCGCAGGGCTTTCCGCCGCCGCCGCGGCCTGTTTGTCCAGGTAACTGCGCAGATGCTTGTCGATCGGCTGCTTTTTCTTTACGTACCCCACACACGCCCCCACACTCCGGTGATGGAACGGCCCAGATTCAGACCGTCCCTTACTCTAGGTGCGCCGGTCAGTGTGCCCCGGCACTCATTGCATCGTTGAATTTCTTGAAAAACTCATCATAGCCGCCGTTTGCCTCCGCGTAGCGCAGCGGTTTCACCCGCTCCACCAACACCTCGGTCGCATCCGGCGAGTTCTTCAGGATGCCCATCGTCTCCTCGACAAACTCCTTGAGCGGCATCGCGTTCGGGTCCTTCGCCTGGTGCTCGCCCATGAGCTCCGTCTGCACATACGGCGGCACCAGCTCGATCACCTGCACCTTTGTTCCCCGCAGTTGATAGCGCAGCGACTGCGTATAGGAGTGGATCGCCGCCTTGGTCGCGCAATAAGTCGGCGTCATCGCCATCGGCACAAACGCCAGTCCCGACGAGATGGTCAGCACCGCCGCGTGCTCCTGCTTCAGCAGCAAAGGCAACAGCGCTGCATTCAGCCGGATCGGCCCGAGCAGGTTCGTGGCGATCGTCGCCTCCGCATCGGCCACCTCGCCTTTCTCGATTTCCTCGACCCGCATTATCCCGGCATTGTGGATCACCACGTTCAATGTGGCATGATCGCGCTGCATTCTCTCCGCAAAGCCTCGGATCGACGCAGCATCCCCGGTATCGAGTACCTCGCTCCGCATCCCCGGGTTGGCCGCCGTCACTTCGTCCAGCACGTTCTTGCGGCGCCCCGCGATCATTACCTTGTTCCCTTGCGCGAAGAAAGCCTCCGCAAGCGCTCGGCCGATACCTGAGCCGCCGCCCGTAATCAGAATCCTGTTCCCTGTCATTTGCATGTGTATCTCCTTCTTTCCATGCTAGATCGGTTACGAACCACTGGGAAGTAGGCACTCATAAGTTCTATACTTACCCAAAGGAGAGTGTTCCATGGCAGCTTCCTCGTCCGCGCATTCCCATCTGCCCAGTCCTCCGGAGGAGGCCGACCCGGAACTCGAAACCCTTGTACGCGAGATCATCGGCCGCGTCGCCGATAAATGGACCATGCTCGCCCTCGAAGCACTCGACGAACACGGCCGCCTCCGCTTCACTCGTCTCGGCGAGCTCATCGGCGGCGTCAGCCAGAAAATGTTGACCAAAACCCTGCGCCAGATGGAAGCCGATGGCCTCGTCGTCCGGACAATCTTCCCCGTTATCCCACCCCGGGTCGAGTACGAGCTGACCGACATGGGCCGCAGCCTGGGAGAAGCCTTCTGCGGCGTCTGGATCTGGGCTGAGCAGCACCGCGACGCCATCCACACAGCCCGCGAAGCCTTCCAGGCACGCACGTCCTGAGAAGGGTCCACCCTATTGGACAAACCGGGACCCTCCCTGGCGTGCACGAACCGGGGCCATCCTACATGCGTAAGAGGGCAATCCTGCATGCGTAAAAAGAGGGTAATCCTACATGTAGGAAGGGTCATCCTGAGCGAAGCGTAGGATCTGCTTTTCTCCATGCAACAAGGAACCGGCTGCCCCAGGTCTCGCCTTTACCGAGCTCTCCGGCGAGCGACTCTTGCTCGCTTGGGTGGTCAATCCCTGAGCCATAACCACTCGATCCCACAAACGCTTCGAGCCGCTCGAGTACGCCTCGCGCAAACACCCTGACCGGCAAGCAAACAGCCCGAACGTAAAGCGCCATCACCCCGCCAGCACCGCTTCCAACTCCCCAAGCCCCCACGCCAGGTCTTCCCGCTCAATCACCAGCGGCGGCGAAACCCGGATCACCCGCTCATGCGTCTCCTTGCAAAGCACCCCGCGACGCTTCAGCTCCTCGCAGTACGGCCGCGCCGCCCCGCGTAGCTCCACCCCAATCCACAAACCC
>CAXTWG010000138.1:0-2178 GCA_964247895.1 uncultured Acidobacteriaceae bacterium | reverse complement strand
GGGTGGAGGGCGGCATTCTATTGAACCGAGATCGTTCGATTCCGGGCTGCTGCCTTCTGGATGGCTCGTTCCGAGTGCTTCCGGAAGGGCGAGTGTGACATCCTAGCGGAGCCAACATCTTCCAAACGCGTCTTTCGGAACCTGCCAACGCATGAGGAAGAGAATGGAGTCCATGCCGTCCATGAGGAATGACAAAATACCCGTGGCAGGGATGAGCAAACTTCTCGCCGACCTGCCGCCCGACGCCTTCCGCAAGGAGGACGGGGCCGACGACGCCCGGTTCTACTCGTCCGCCCGGCTGGTTACCCATATCGACGAGGCGGCGACGCGCGCGCTCACCGCCTTGTATCGAACCACCCTGCCGGACGGGGGCGTGGTGCTAGACCTGATGTCGAGCTGGGTCAGCCATCTGCCGCCGGAGGTGGCCTTTACCGAGGTGATCGGCCAGGGCATGAACGCCGAGGAGCTCAGGGCCAACCCCCGCCTCAGTCGAAGTTTCGTGCAGGACCTGAACCGCACCCCCACCCTGCCGCTGGAGGCCGGCAGCTGCGATGCCGCTCTGTGCTGTGTCGGCGTTCAGTACCTACAGCGTCCCGTGGAGGTCTTTTCTGAGGTTTCGCGGGTCCTGCGGCCGGGCGCGCCCTTCCTCGTCAGCTTTTCCAACCGTTGCTTCCCGACCAAGGCGGTGGCCATCTGGCGGTCGCTCGACGCCGGCGGACATGCCGCCCTGGTGCGCCTCTACCTCCAGCGCGCCGGCTTTCGCGACGTTCGCGCGGAGGTGCTGCGCGACGGCTCCGAGAGCGATCCGCTGATCGCGGTTATGGGATGGCGTTGAAGGGGCTGCTGCGCCCGAGGTTCCACTTGCTGGCCGCCTTGCTACAACGGCGTTTAGCGTTACCGCAGGAAACTTCGTTTTGCTCCATCGGTATTCAGCCATCGGGCGATAGCCACTTGCTTTCGACTGTACGACGATTTGGACGGTGATGTGCAGGCCGTTAGACTTCACATAGGAAGCATTTTCAAATGACGTTCCGACCGATGAAGAGCAACACGGAGATGGCATCTATTGAATTCGATGAGGAGCCGTCACACATGTCTGAAAAGGGTGATTGGGTCGGTTTCATGCACAAGGACGGGCAGTTTGTTCAAGGGCAGATCAAGGCTCGGTGTCACAATTATCGAGTAACCAACTACGCAGGAGAACAGCTCTGGAAGGAAGTGATCTTCAGAGTTCACTTCAAACTTGGGAAGGTAGACTTCTAATCAGAGGGATCAAGCTGAAGGGGGATCCTTGGTAGCTGGAGGTGCAAAATGGATTGGCAGAACTGTTCGGAAGTGAAAATCAGGGCCGGATACGTGCATGGAGCGCCGACCGTAGGCGATTCGCGGGTAGCAGTGGAGACGATCGAGAACGGTTACGAGCTCGGCCAGACGCCGGAGGAGCTAGCCGCTGACTATGATCTGCCGGTAGAGCCGATTCGGGCCATCTTTAGCTACATCCGCGGACACGAACGCGCGCTGTCACTTTGAAGCGCGTCCTGTTCGATCAATTGACACCGCGCCCGTTGCGGCGCTATCTCGCAGGGCACATAGTCCAGACGGCAGCCGAACTCGGCTGGGATTGGTTGAGCAACGGCGTACTGCTTTCTGCGGCTGAGAAAGCCGGATTCGATGTGTTCCTGTCGGGAGACTGAAACATACCTTCACAGCAGGCCATGAATGGGCGCAAGCTGGCTGTACTATGCTTGACGGCGAACAACTGGCCCATCGTGCAAGCCCCACGTCCAGAATGTAGTGAATGCAGTGGACAGCGCCGAGCCGGGAACGGCGAAGGCTGTATGGTGCGGGCAGTTCCAGTCGCGAAGCAAAAGCGGAGCTACGCCGCGAAGCTGACACTCATCAGCACCGCTGGAGAACACTCTATTAATCTCGTGTCGGTACCGAGATGTCGCATTGTGTGTAGTGACCGCGCGGTCCGTCACAAATGACCTTTCCTTACCCTCTGCCCTGTGGCAGTTCGACCTCCATTGGCTCGTCGATAAACTGCTTGTCGTCTTCGGTTGTGCCCTGGAGCAGGAAGGAGTTGGTTTGGGCGGCGCGGCCTTTTTCGACGGCGGTGATGACGTAGGAGCAGCCGAGCCAGTGGGCTTCGGCGAGGTCGGTTGAGGACCATTGGGC
>CAXTWG010000137.1:0-2210 GCA_964247895.1 uncultured Acidobacteriaceae bacterium | reverse complement strand
GAGCGGAAGCGGGTGTTGCTGGAGGGGGAGCGGGTGGATCGGTAGAGTGCTTTCATGCGCGAAACGGGGAGACTCCCATCGCGGTAGCAAGGGTATACTTTTGCCAGCAGAGGGCAAGTATGACGAACACGCAGCTATATCTAGCGATCGGGCTGCCTACGCTTACGGCTTTGCTTGGGATTTTCACGACGCTGGTGGGCTTGCTGCTGCAAAGCAAGCATCTGGATGAGCGATTCAAGGCGCTTGAAGGGCGGCTGGACAGGATGGGTGCTCAAACCGATTCGCGGTTGGACAGGATGGACGCGCGGCTGGATCTGATCCAGCGCGACCAGCGTGAGTTTTATGCAACGCAGAAGCAGCACGATACTCGGCTGGAATCGTTGGAGCGCAAGATCGAGAAGGTTTAGTGCGCGGTTCCGGATGCTAATGCACGAGTTTGCTGCCCGCGGTTGTTGACGTGGGATGGGTGAACTTGGGGGAGGCGAAGTTTGCCTGCGTAGCCCGATGCTATGCTCGGAGAATAGGAGAACGAGGTTGAGGCTGCGCTGTGCGCGTGGCTCATCCGCACATATCTATGGCTACGATTACGGCGCCTGCGCCTTCCAAAACGACCCCGGATACAAAGCAGATCAAGCATGATGTGAAAGACCTTTCGCTGGCGGCGGAAGGCAGGAAGCGGATTGAGTGGGCTGCGGCTTCCATGCCGGTGCTGGCCCAGATTCGCGAGGAGTTTGCGCGGACGCGGCCGCTGGAGGGGATTCGGGTTGCGGCTTGCCTCCATGTGACGACCGAGACGGCGAACCTGATGCTGGCTCTCCGGGATGGCGGGGCGGATATAGCGCTGTGCGCGTCGAACCCGCTTTCAACCCAGGACGAAACGGCGGCGGCGCTGGTGGCCGAGTACGGGATCAAGACGTTTGCGATCAAGGGCGTCGACAACGAAGGGTATTACCGGCACCTTCAGGCGACGCTCGATCACAAGCCACAGTTCACGATGGATGACGGCTGCGACCTGGTGACCTTGCTCCATACCAAGCGGCAGGATGCGCTGGGCGAGGTGATCGCGGGGACGGAAGAAACGACGACGGGCGTGATCCGTTTGCGGGCGATGGCCAAGGAGGGGGTGCTGCGCTACCCGGTGGTCGCGGTGAACGATGCGCTGACCAAGCACATGTTCGACAACCGGTACGGGACGGGGCAGTCGACGCTGGACGGGGTGATCCGTTGCACGAATGCGCTGATCGCCGGTTCGGTGTTTGTGGTGGCTGGGTACGGCTGGTGCGGGCGCGGGCTGGCGCAGCGGGCGCACGGGATGGGCGCGAGCGTGATTGTGACGGAAATCGACCCGACCAAGGCGCTCGAAGCGGTGATGGACGGCTACCGTGTAATGCCGATGGAAGAGGCGGCCAAGGTAGGCGACATTTTCGTGACGCTGACAGGGAACAAGAGCGTGATCCGGAAGGAGCATTTCGAGGTGATGAAGGCGGGGGCGCTGGTGGCGAACTCCGGGCACTTTAACGTGGAGATCGACATCCCGGCGTTGGAAAGCCTGGCAACGGGGCACCGGACGGCGCGGCCGTTTGTGGAGGAGTACACCCTGTCCGACGGGCGAACGGTGTGCCTGCTGGCCGAGGGACGGCTGATCAACCTGGCGGCGGCGGAAGGGCACCCGGCGAGCGTGATGGATATGAGCTTCGCGAATCAGGCGCTGGCGGCGGAGTACATGGTGCGCGAGCACAAGAACCTGCCAAAGGATGTGTTCGCGGTGCCGGAAGATCTCGATAAGCGGGTAGCGAAGCTGAAGCTTGCGGCGATGGGCGTGGGACTCGACGTGCTGACGCCGGAGCAGGAAGCGTACCTGGCGGGGTGGTCGGAAGGGACGTAATCGTTCCAGATCGCGCGTTTGAGGACTGAATGGGGGTGCCCGGCGGAGAAGCCGGGCATCTTTGTTTGTGGGCTCGCTCGGCGAGCGGAGGGGCGCGTGAGCTGGATCGGGACGGGAGAGTTCACGCAGAGGCTTTTGCTGGCGGTCGGCATGGGAGCGCTGGTCGGGCTAGAGCGGCAGTGGCGACAGAAGACAGCTGGGACGAGGACGACGGCGCTGGTGGCGGCGGGGGCTTCGGCGTTTGTGATGGCGGGGAGCCTCCAGGCGAGCGCGACGGTGACGAACAATGTCGTGGCGTATGTGGTTTCGGGGGTGGGCTTCCTGG
>CAXTWG010000136.1:0-2244 GCA_964247895.1 uncultured Acidobacteriaceae bacterium | reverse complement strand
GATGTACACCAACCGCCCCGGCCTTTTCCCTTGCGCCACCCCATCCGACGCATTCCCAATCAACGCCGTCAACATATACGCCGCCAGCGTATTTACCTGGAAAACCACCGGCAGCCCATCCTCCGTCACCTCCCGCCGCTTTTCCTTATAGCCCACCGCCGCATTGTGGATCACCACATCGAAGGCCTCCATCCCGTTCACCGCTTCAGCCACGCTTCTCACCTGCGCGAGCGACGTGAAATCCCCAACGACCACCGCCTCCGCCCCCGGTACAGCCGCCATCGCCTCTCTCCCCCGCGCCTCGCTCCGCGCATGCAGCACCACTCCATGCCCTTCCGCCACCAGCAACCGCGCCGCCATTCGCCCCAACCCATCCGAAGAGCCCGTAATAAAACCCCTCGCCATCCCACACCTCTCTCATGAAAAGATGCAGCCCTGAGCGGGCGTCAAGCGAAGCATTGAAAAAGGCGGCCTGGTAAGCACCAAGAGGTGGGATCATCAACGCTAAAAAGACGGCATCGCAAACGTGAAAAGAAGGGGTCATCCTGAGCGTAGCGAAGGATCTGCTTTACGCTGGACGGAAAGGAGAACCCGCATCGCCTCGCCGGCTATCTACGCCGTCCACGTCCAAGCTACCGGCAAGCTCCTCTGCCCCCGCGTGCTCGCCGCCACCGGCTTCTTTGCGCGCACCCGCGGCCTGCTCGGCCACGAACCCCTGACCCTTGAAGCCGGCGAAGGCCTTTGGCTCAACCCTTCCCAGGGCGTCCACACCTTCGGCATGCGCTTTCCCATCGACGTCCTCGCCCTCGACCGCCACCACCGCATCGTCTCCGTCTCCGCGCGCGTCCCTCCTTGGCGCATCGCCGGCCTCCACCTCCGCACCCGCTCCGTTCTCGAGCTCCCCGCCGGCTCCGCCTCCCTCGCCGATGCCGCCCAAGGCGACTTCCTCGACTTCGAATCCCATCCCTCTACGTAGGGTCAGCTTTTGGTCAGCTTTTGGTCAGCTGTTTCGTCAGCTGTTTGGATCCTCGCCTTCGCTTGCGGAGTGTCCAGCCCATGAAACGTCCTTGAGTTCCCTGATGGCAGCGATAAAATTCAGGTAATCCTGCCGAGTATGCAATCGGAATTGGATTCGACCCTCGCCCGTACTGAGGCGCACCGAATCCGCCGCGCTCAACCTTTCGCGCCAGAATCTGAAGTCACCCGTAAACCTTCCGAACTGCCGCACATAAGTGAAGTCCCGTCGGGCTCGTGCCGACCAGCGTAGTCGACCGTGTTGATCGAAAGCGCGTCGCGTGGCGGAAGGGTTATCCGAGAAGAATTCCTGCACCAGCTTGGTTTCAGCAGTGATTACGTAAGGCTTGCTGACAACGCTACGTGCGACGCCGTTCGGAAGGAATTCCGTCGTGTCCTCCACCTGCGCCGGCCTGATTCCGGCCCCCCTGCCGTTCAATAATTGCGCGTGATGGATACTGATCCCATAGTTAACTGCGAGCGAGTGTGCCAGTGCTCGAAGACCTGGATCGAGATCCTCACCCAAGAAGATGATTTCAGCCTTAAACTGAGTGTTGTTCTCGATTCGCTCCCGAAATCCGAGGATAGCTTCGAGTAGCTTCCACTTCGCATCCGCCGTATTGCGAAGCAGGAGCGGAGCGCCAGGCAAATCAGCAGCTTTTCTGTCCATATTGTCTCCTTAATCCAACCGCGTTAAATATGCCGCTCCTTCTTCGGGCTTCACTGCTCCTTCAATCTCCACCGCCCTCCCCTTATCATCCCCGCTCGGCCGTATCCGCACCCAGTGCCCCGTCGGCCCCGTAAACTCGATCACCTGCGCCGCCGCATACTTCCGCTGCAAGCTCTTCTGCAAAGCCACTGCCTTGCCCTCGTTCTTGAAAGCCCCAATCTGCACACACCAGCGCCCGCCCGTCTCGATCGGCTTCGGCGCTTGAAACACCTCGATCGACACCGGCGCCGTCCCCGGCCCCCACACCCCGATCGCCTTCGCCGAGGCCAGCGATAAATCCAGCACCCGCCCGGGCACGAACGGCCCCCGGTCCGTCACCCGCATCACCGAGCGCTGCCCCGTCCGTACATTCGTCACCCGCAGCAGCGAGCCCAGCGGCAGTTCCCGGTGCGCCGCCGATAGGTGGTTCTGGTCGAAAATCTCCCCGTTCGCCCCCCGGCGCCGGTCGTATGGCGGCCCATACCAGCTCGCCACCCCCGTCTGCGTCCAGATGGGCCGGT
>CAXTWG010000135.1:0-2454 GCA_964247895.1 uncultured Acidobacteriaceae bacterium | reverse complement strand
ACCCCAAGCACCAGCCCCACGCCCAAACCGCAGCCTGTAATCAAAACGGTGCGCCGCAGAAACAGCCTCACCACCTCACGGCGATCCGCTCCCACGGCCAGCCGAATGCCGATCTCGTGTGTCCGCTCCGTTACGATGTTTGCCATCACGCCGAAAATGCCCAGCGCGCACAAAAACAGCGCAATACCGGCATCGACCGCCAGCATCACCGCCACGTACCAGAGCCCGATCAGCGACTCGTGCAGGAACTGCGCATAGCTCTCCGCGGGGTCCACCGGCACCGTGCTGTCCAGCCTCAATAAGGCCTGCCGCGCAGCCGGGGCCAGCGCCAGGGGCTCGCCCTCGGCACGCACCACATAGGTGCCTGCGGCTGAAGGAAATTGCAGGTCCGAAAGATAGACCGCAGGCTGCGCTACCTGATCGGTCCACGTGTACACCACATCCGCGACCACGCCGACAACCCTGGCCGGAGCCGTCAAGTCTGGGCCCTTGCCGAGTTGAATCTGATGGCCGATCGGGTCTTTGTCCCCAAAATACATCCGGGCGAGCCGTTGGCTGACCACCGCCACCCGCGGCGAGCTCATCCCATCGCCGGGGGAAAGAAAGCGTCCCCGAACCAGACCGATGCCGAAACTCTGGAGCATCCCCGGACTCACGGTAAGCCGCTGGGTAGCGCGGGACTGGCCGGGAAACGCAGGGTCCCCGAGGATGGAAAGATCCTGCCACCACACACCGGTGTTGTTGTACGGCAGCGCGGTTGTAAACTCGGCGCTGCGCACCCCGGGCAGCGCCCGAAGCCGGTCGAGACTCGCATGCAGGAACGCGCCCTGGCTCACTGCAGACGGGTAGTGCGCGCTGGGCAGGTAGGCGGGCAGCAACAGAACCTGCTGTGGAGCGACCCGCCCGGCAGCGTGCAGCATGGTGTACATGCTCGCCGCCAGGCACGCCGAGCCCGCAATCAAGGCGGTCGCCAGCGCGACCTGCGCGCCTGCGAACACATTGCGCATCCGCCCCGAACGCGCCCCACTCACGCTGCGTCCGCCGAGCTTCAACTGCCCCAGCAGATCGACCCGCATCCCCGCGAGGGCAGGCGGCAGGCCGGAAGCAAGACCCGCCGCAGCCGCTACGGCAACCGAGTAGACAAGCGCGGGCCCGTTCAGGTGGACATCGCTCCACCCGGCCAGAAAACGCGCGACCGAGGCCGGCATCTGCGCCACCATCAAATGCAGCCATACCCGCGCCAGCAGTAGACCGGCGCCGGCGCCCAACATGCTTTGTACCAGGCTTTCCATCAGGAGTTGGCGCAACAACGCCGGCCGCGACGACCCTAGCGCCGAGCGGATCGCCATCTCCGGCGCACGACGCATCGTGCGGGCAAACTGGAGATTCGCGATATTTGCGCAAACCACCAGCATCAGCAGCAGCGTCGCCGCCAGTATGATCTCCATGAACACGGGCGTAAGGTCGCCGTTGATCGTTTGAAGAAGCGGCCGGACCCGCACCTTCCAGCCCGCGTTCGTTTGCGGATACCCCCGTGCAATCCCGGCAGCCACGGCGTTTAACTCCTCCGACGCCCTCGGGAGGGAGACTCCTGCCCGCAGCCGCCCCGTAATCATGCAGCGGCGAGCCTTGCGATCGCTGCGCTGCTCGGGAGAAAGCGCCATCGGCAGCCAGAAGTCACCGTTCACGACGTGATCGAAGCTCTGCGGCATAATGCCGACCACCGTATACGGCCTGCCATCCAGCAACAGGCTCTGCCCGAGCGCATCCCGGCGGCTGCCGAAACGCGACTGCCAGAAGGCATGCGTCAGCACCGCCTCGCCGTCCCGCCCCGGCTGGTCCTCCCCGTCCATGAAGGTTCGCCCGAGCAGGGGCGCGATGTGGAACGCCCGGAACAGGTTAAGCGTCGTACGGTTGGCCTCCACGTGCTCCGACTGCCCTCCGCGCGTGAGCGTCAATTGGCTGTCCGAACGAGCCGCCAGCTCCTCAAAAAGGTGCGTTCGCTCGGCATACTCGCGGTAGTCGGCAAAGGAGACCGCGCTCGGATACTCCGCGCCCCGCTGCTCGGCGATCGTAACTACCCGATCGACCTGCGGAACCGCCAACGGCCGCAGAACCAGCGCGTCCATCATGCTGAACACCGCCGCATTCGCTCCGATGCCGAGCGCGAAGGTGGCAACAATGGTGAAGGCAAACAGAGGAGACCGTCGCAGCTGCCTCAAAGCCATCCGCGTGTCGGCAAGGAGGTTCTGCAACAGATAGGCAACCGGCAGGGTCATACGCGCACCTCGTTTCATTACATAAGCACGTGCAGGGCCACTCCGCCGCTTGCGAAATCTTGATACTTCTACAGCTTTTCACCCCTACTCCGGCCACCGTCGAACCGGAACTGTCCATTTCCGGACTTCAGTGCCCGGAAATGAACAGCGGCCCGCTCAAGGCCCGTCTCTACCC
>CAXTWG010000134.1:0-2474 GCA_964247895.1 uncultured Acidobacteriaceae bacterium | reverse complement strand
TCCCCGCTCGTCCACCTCGTCCAGCCCGAGCGGGTGCTCCAGTAAGAGCGCCCCCGCCGCCACCCGCCGCAGGGCCGCCAGGTGCGCCCCGCAGCCGGCCGTCTGTCCCATCCCATGCGCCACCGAGCGCACGTAGCCGCCCGCGGAAATCCGCATCCGGAACGCCGCATCCGCCGTCCCCTCCGGGTTCACCCGCAACCGCTCGATCTCAAACGCGTCCACGGTCACCGGCACTGCCTGCAGCTCTGGTATCTGCCCCGCCCGCGCCAGCGTGTACGCCGGCTTGCCGCCTACCTTTTTCGCCGAATACGCCGGCGGCATCTGCAGGCTCTCGCCCAGGAACCCCTCTGCCAGCGCCCGCACCTCCTCCACCCGCAGCGAAGGCCGCATCAGCCCGCCCACAGGCGCCCCTTCAGCGTCAAACGTTTCCGTCGCAAACCCGAACCGGATCACGCCCGTATACGTTTTCGCGAGCGCGCCGTAGTACTTCGCCAGCCGCGTCCACTTGCCCAGCAACAGCGGCAGCAGCCCCGTTGCCATCGGGTCCAGCGTTCCCAGGTGCCCCACCGACTTTTCTCCCGTCGCCCGCCGCACCCGCGCCACCACGTCGTGCGACGTACACCCGCCCGGCTTGTCCACCAGCAGCAGCCCGTTCACAAGCCATGCCCCGCCCGCACCAGCGACAAAAACTCCTGCCGCGTCGGCTGCTCCTTGAACACCCCCATCATGGTCGAGGTCACGGTCTGCGAAGCCTGCTTCTCCACCCCGCGCATCATCATGCACAGGTGCTGCGCCTCGATCACCACCCCCACGCCGCGCGGCTCCACCGCCTCGCACAGCGCGTCCGCGATCTCCCGCGTCATCCGCTCCTGCACCTGCAGCCGCCGCGCGAACACATCCACCAGCCGCGGCAACTTGCTCAAACCCACCACCTTGCCCCGCGGGATATACCCGATATGCACTCGCCCGAAAAACGGCAGCATGTGGTGCTCGCAAAGCGAGTACATTTCAATGTCCCGCACCAGCACCATCTCGTCATACTCCACATCGAACAACGCGCCGCGCAAAATCGCCGCCGGATCCTGCTTCAACCCGCTCGTCAGAAACTCCATCGCCTTCGCCGCCCGCTCCGGCGTCTTCACCAGTCCATCCCGCGTCGGCTCGCCGTCGAACCGGTAGATCAGCTCGCGATATAGCTGCTCCGTGCTCACCCCGGCCAGGCCCGTTTCCGGTAAACGCTCCCCTACACGCAAGCGCCACCCCTGTACGTGAATGAGTTGTTCGGCG
Source organism: uncultured Acidobacteriaceae bacterium (assembly GCA_964247895.1). GTDB lineage: Bacteria > Acidobacteriota > Terriglobia > Terriglobales > Acidobacteriaceae > EB88. The sequence continues at coordinate 1,187 of CAXTWG010000134.1, read as the reverse complement.
TTTCCTCGACCCGCACCTGCTTCAACAGTCCGGAAGGCAGCGCCGGGAGGAGCAGGTCATATATCTCGATGCAGAAGTTCTCGCTCGTCGGCACCCGCCCTGCAAACGCGGCGAGCCTGTTCAGGTTCCGGTGGTCGAACGGCCCCACCACCTCGCGCTTGACCACTTCGTCCAGCAACACTAAATCCACCACCATCCCTGTCACCGCGTCCGGTTCCCCACCCACCAACACCTCCACCGTGTAATTGTGCCCGTGCCCATGCGGGTTCGCACACTTGCCGAAAACCTCGATGTTCCGAGCCTCATCCCACTCCGGGCAATGGAGCCGGTGCGACGCGCACAGCCGGTATCGCCGTCCCAGCATCACCTTCATGCCGAAGCTCCAAAGCAGTCCGCGAACAAATCCGGCGCTTCCCACACGCGCACTTGGTGGAGCGCCGTCCCCGGACCAACCTTCCCGTCCAGCCGCCGCCAGATCGCAATCGCGATGTTCTCCGCCGTCGGCTGCGCGTCCTTGAACTCCGGCACTTCCAGGTTCAGGTGCCGGTGGTCGTACACAGCAATCACTTCACGCTCCATCACGTCCTTCAGCCATTTCAGGTCCACCACAAAGCCGGTCTCGGGGTCCACCTCGCCCCGCACCGTTACCTCCAGCGTGTAGTTGTGCCCATGCCCGTTGCGGTTCGCGCAAAGCCCGAACCGCCGCGCATTCTCCTCCTCTGTCCAGCTATCCACCCAGTAATAATGCGCGGCGCTCCACTCCGCTTTGCGCGTCAGATAAATCATCCTCAAAACTCCCTTACAATCGCCTATGGGATGCAGCCCGCCTCCGCCGGTCGCACGAACAACTTCTTCCTGCTCATTCCATTCCTTAATACCTCCCCGAAGAGGGGTCATACTGAGCGAAGCGAAGTATCTGCTTTAACACTTCCCCCGAAGAGGGGTCATACTGAGCGAAGCGAAGTATCTGCTTTTTACCGTCGACGGAAAAACCAGAACCGCCTACGCGGCTTGCGTCCACTTCCTGGCATGTCTTTGAATTCTCTGTTAAATCAAAAAACCATGTCGTCCAGAGGAGCGTACCGGGTCCTTGGCGAGTTTGCTCGCTGGGGTGGAGTAGCGACGAAGGATTTGCTTTTCTCCGCCATGTCTCTCAACCTCACCGCCGCGCCCCCACCCGGTACTCC
>CAXTWG010000133.1:0-2521 GCA_964247895.1 uncultured Acidobacteriaceae bacterium | reverse complement strand
GTGCGGGGGTGGTGGCCAGTGTTTCCGGGTTGGCCGCGGTTGGCGATACGGAGTTGGCGCGCGGGGGAACAGGAGCGCCGGGTTCTTTGGGGACGGGAGAGGCAGGGCGGTCCGGAGAAAGGTCGATGGCGATACGGGAGGTGGAGCGAAAGCACCTGGAGCGGACGCTGGCGCTGGCGCGGGGCAACCGCACGCACGCGGCGGAGATGCTGGGCATCAGCTTGCGGACGATGCGCAACAAGATTCGGGAGTACGGACTGCCGCCGCGCAGCTATGCGTATGGGGAGCGCGCATGAGTGAGGTTTGGGGAGAGTGCGCGCGGTTCGAAGCGTGGGTCGGACCCGTTTTGCAACGCAGAAGGGCAGCTCCGGGAGGGTATTCCCTGGAGTTCGCGGGACGCCGGGAAAGCCGGATGGAAGTTCACTTTTGTCACAGGATGCGAGCGATTTTCGCTCGGCAGGAGGAATAGATGAGTGCACCATTTTTATCGCCCAATTTTGAGCGGTTCCTGGCGTTGACGTCGCAGCGGGAGCAGGTGGTTTCAGCCAATATCGCGAATGTGGACACGCCGGGATACCACGCCAAGGATGTGTCGTTCGCGCAAACGCTGCTGCGGGCCGGGGAAACGGATGGGCCGGTGCAGATCCGGGATGAGAAGGGTTTGCTGGAACGGCCGGACGGGAACAATGTGGACCTGGACAAGGAGGGATTGCTGCTTGCGAAGGCGCAGCTACAGTTCGGCCTTGGGGTGCAGCTGGTCAAGGGTGAGTTTCACGATGTAATCGCGGCGATCAACGGGGGTGGCCAGTAATGGGCGTTTTTGACGCACTGGGGATTTCAGGGTCGGCGCTTTCAGCGGAGCGGCAGCGCTCGGAGGTGATCGCGACGAACATGGCGAACGCGGAAACCACGCACACGACGGAGGGCGGGCCGTTCCGGCGCAAGGAGGTCGTTTTTTCGGCGCAGCACGCTTCAGCATTCCAGTTGCAGTTTGCGGCTTCGACCAATGCGCCGCACTTCCGGGACAGGAACGCGGGCTCGGTGCGGTTGTCGCAGGTGATCGACGACCCGGCGAAGCCGACGATGCGGTATGAGCCGGGGCATCCGGACGCGAATAAGGAAGGGTATGTGGCGTACCCAGCGATCAACCCGGTGCAGGAGATGGTGGACCTGCTGGGGTCGGTGCGGGCGTACCAGATGAATGCTTCGGCGGTGAGCGCGTCGAAGCAGCTGATCCAGCAATCGATAGACATTTTAAAAAGCTGAGACCGGCATTTTGAGAGCAGCGCATTTTAAAGAGCGGCACATTTTAAAGAGCTAGGAGCCCGACCATGATTCCCCCTATCGCAGGCGCAATCACTTCTGTTTTCGGACCCGTTTCACCCACTGCCATCGGCGGTGGCGGGGATGCGGGCTTCACCAACGTGCTCAAGTCCGCACTGAACCAGGTAAGCGGGCTGCAGGACGACGCCTCGGGGCAGGTAAACACGCTGCTCGCCGGCGGCAACGTGGATATGAGCAAAGTGATGATTTCGTCGGAAAAAGCCGATGTGGCTTTTCAGTTGCTGATGCAGGTGCGGAACAAGGTCGTGAGCGCGTACCAAGAGATCGAGAAAGCCCAGTTTTAAGCGGATCAAGAAAAAATGCAGAAGATCCTCGGACAACTCGGGCAGTTTTGGGCAAGCCGCAACGGGCAGCAGCGCGGGTGGCTCGTCGCGGGCGCGGTGGCGACGGTGGCGTTGCTGGCGGTATTCGCGCACCTGATCGCGACGCCGGACCTGAAACCGCTGATGACCGGCATGGAGCCGGCGGACGCGCAGACGTTATCGACGGCGCTGACCGCCAAGGGCATCCCGAACGCAGTGAGCCCGGACGGACACGGGTTGAGTGTCGCGGCGGACAAGCTGGACGCGGCGCGGCTCGAGGCGGCTTCGAGCACGGGGCCTCACTCGGGGCGGCTCGGCTTTGAGATCTTCGACAAGGTGTCATGGGGCGAAACGGAGTTCGACGAAAAGGTGAACTACCAGAGGGCGCTGGAAGGGGAGCTGGAGCGGACGATTGGGACATTGGGCTCGGTCAAAAGCGCGCGGGTGCACCTGGTGATGGCGACCGACTCAGTGTTTCTGGATGGGGGGCGGAGCGCGAAGGCTTCGGTGGCGCTGAAACTGAAAGGGCCGGCGTTGTCGCATGAGGAGATCGCGGCGATCCAGCGGCTGGTGGCGGGGGCAGTGGATGGGCTGAAGCCGGCGGACGTTGCGGTGATCGATGCGGACTCGGGCTCCTCGCTCGGCTACTCGAATGAGGCGGGCGGGGATGGCGAGGCGGAAAAGCGGCTGGAGCAGAGGCTGATCGCGACGTTGACGCCGGTGGTGGGGGCGGACCATATCCGCGCGAGCGTGAACATCGATTACGACGAAGGAACGATGGAGCAGAACCAGGAAAAGTATGACCCGGCGGTATCGGTGCCGTTGACGGTGCAGCGCTCAGACGATGAAACGGGCGCGGGGGCGGGAGCGAGCGG
>CAXTWG010000132.1:0-2622 GCA_964247895.1 uncultured Acidobacteriaceae bacterium | reverse complement strand
CCCCTACCCCGATCGCGACCGAAAGCACCACAAACACAAACTTTACCCGCGCAAACATCAGCTCGCGCACCGCGACCCGCAGCGCCGTCGCCCACGGCAGCGCCGGCTTTGTTCCTGTGTTGCCCGCCGCCGCCTGCACTGCCGGCGGCACCTGTACCGGCGCTTCAGTCGCCATCAAAGTTCTCCCGGTTGTCCTGCATGTAGAACTCCTGCGAATAAAGCTGTTATGCCGCGAAATGGGTTGCCGTCAGTGCTGTGGAGAATGTCCTGCCAAAGTGGGAAAGGGGTCATTCTGAGCAAGGCGAAGGATCTGCTTTTCGCCCTCCACTGCTTACCGAGCCCCCATCGGCAGCATCGCCAGCCCTTCACTGTCCGTGCCTTCCGCAGCCGTCCCATGCACCATCTCGTCCTTCACCACCAACCCATCCCTGAGCACCACGCGCCGGTCTGCCCGGGCCGCGATCTGCGGGTCGTGCGTCACCATCACCAGCGTCGTCCCGGCCTCACGCTGCCGCATCGTTAGGAGCTCCAGCACATGCTGCCCATTGGTCGTATCCAAGTTCCCCGTCGGCTCATCCGCCAGCACGATCGGCGGTTCAAGAACAAAAGCCCGGGCCAGCGCCACGCGCTGCTGCTCGCCGCCCGAGAGCTGCACAGGATAGTGGTGCGTGCGCCCGCCCAGCCCCACGCTTTCGAGCAGCGCCCGCGCTCGCACCTTGCCGTCCCCACGCGCGTTCAGCTCAAACGGCAACAGCACATTCTCAAAAGCCGTCAGCGTCGGGATCAACTGGTAGCTTTGGAACACAAACCCGATCTTGCTCCCACGCACCTGCGCCAACCGGTCCTCCTCCATCCGGCTGATGTCCACGCCGTCGATCAGCACCTGCCCTTCGGTCGGCGCGTCCAGCCCGGCGAGCAGGCCCAGCAGCGTGCTTTTGCCCGAGCCCGACGAACCCATAATCGCCACGAACTGCCCCCGCGGCACCAGCAGGTCGATCCCCTTCAGGATCTCCACCGTGCTCGACCCATTGCGCATCCGCTTCCAGATCCCACGCGCTTCAACCATGCCTGCTCCTCGCATCTTTCATCAGACTCCCAGCCGCGCCATAGGACACAAACCCGTTTGCACCCCACGCCAACCCGCCGCCGTCCAATCCCTCATGCTCGCCCGCCTGTTTGCCCTGTGTCTGCTCTTGCCTTGCTTCACCTTGCACGCTCAAACCATCGTCTGCTTCGGCGACTCACTCACCGCCGGCTACGGAGCCCCGGCCGGCGCGTCCTACCCGGACGACCTCCGGAAGACCCTGGCCCAGGCCGGCTCCCCCGCTGTAGTCCTCAATCAGGGTATCTCGGGCAACACAACCAAGGACGGCTTGGCTCGCATCGATGCCGTACTTCGCCTTCACCCCGCCATCGTCGTCCTTGAGTTCGGCGCCAACGACGGCCTCCGCGGCTTTCCTGTCCCGGACATCCAGGCCAACCTCGTCCGCCTCATCGAGCAGCTCGGGCGCGCCCACGTCCGCATCCTGCTCCTCGGCATCAAGCTCCCACCCAATCTCGGCGCCGACTACACCGGTCCCTTCGACGCCATGTACCCCGCTCTTGCCGCCAAATACAAACTCCCGCTCGTCCCCTTCCTCCTTGAAGGCGTCTACGACCGCACCGAGCTCATGAGCCAGGACTACATTCACCCCAGTGCCGCCGGCTACGTCCGCGTCGCCCAAAATATCTACCCCTACCTCCAGCGAATGCTGGCAAAATAAGCAGGGGAGCGATCATGACCGGAGCGTCCATGGCAACCACAACCTACCTTTCCATCGAAGAATATCTCCATTGCAGCGACTGGGAACCCGACGCAGACTACGTAGACGGCGGAATCGAGGAACGACCCATGGGAGAAAACAACCATTCCAAGTGGCAGGGCGCCATCCAGCGATGGTTCTGGCAGCACGAGGAAGCCTGGAATGTCCTGATCCGCCCCGAGCTCCGCGTCCGCGTCAGCCCAACCCGCTTCCGCATCCCGGATGTCGCCATCCTCGACGCAAGCCTGCCCCAGGAGCGCATCCCGACACACCCGCCCGTCGCCGTCTTCGAGGTTCTCAGCCCCGAGGACCGCATCCAGCGCATGACGCGCAAACTCGGCGACTACGAAGCCATGGGCATCCCCGCCATCTGGGTCATCGATCCCGACACCGGCCTCTGCTCCCGCTTTGAAAACGGCCAGCTTCTCCACGCTGCCGAGTTTTCCTTGCCGCAACGCGGCATCCACTTCCCCATGTCGGAAATAGCGAAACTGGTGCGGTAAACGGCTAGCAAAAGCACGCCCGCCCCCGGCTCATCTCGGCAAACGCATACCATCCTGAACAAGGGTCATCCTGAACGAAGCCTCTGGCACAAGAGTCGTTCTAAACGAAGCTCAAGGGAAAGGGTCATCCTGAGCGCAAGGCGGGGTCCCCGGCGAGCGCTTTTGCTCGCTGGGGTGCAAGCGAATGACCTGCTTTTCCTCTCCGGTAAGACGAAACCCTCACAGCAGCACCACCTTCGGCTGAAACAACACCCCCGCCACCCGGTCCGCCACCGCCGCCAGCTCACTCTGCCCCGCGAACACCCGCACCGTCCCTG
>CAXTWG010000131.1:0-2760 GCA_964247895.1 uncultured Acidobacteriaceae bacterium | reverse complement strand
TCCTCATCCCCTTCCGCGCGGAAAACACAGCACTCTGGAAAGGCACACTGACATGGGTGCATAAATCCGCCGAACAACACGTCGTCACGTACCTGCGCCAGTCGGGAAACGAAGAGTTTCTTGTCGCCGTCAACCTGTCCGGCACCCCCTTCCGCGGCACAGTCGAAGCCGGTTCCGGCCCCTGGCAGCAGGTCGCCGATCCCTTCTCCAAAAACAAACAAACCGCCCTCCCCGCCCTCTCGCTCGACCCCTTCCAGTTCCGCATCTTCCAAAGGCCCTGACTATGCCCTCACGCTCAGGGCTTCCCATTCCCATGCACATTGGTCGTCAGCGGCTTTGAAATAAACTCCCGCAGGATCGTCCCCCCTGCCCTTCCCGCGATGCCGATGGCCGCCCTCGTAAACACAAGGTTCGCCCCCCGGTCCGCGTGCGGGTAGTACAGGTTGGCCAGCGCCCCCGCCGTCATCGTCGCCAAAACATAGGAGTAGTTCGGCACCCTTTGCCCGTGGTCGCCCCGGGTAAAAATCGCAAAACTCGCCGCATGGAGCGCACGCGACTTGTTCGTACCCGAACCCTGGTAAAAGTAACGCGGGTCCTGGTGGAAAATCGACGGATACACTGCATGGCTGAAAAAGTTTACAAACAAGCCGTCCCCGAACGCGGCCGCATACCGCTTGCCATACCCCGCCGCCCCTTGCCCATAGCCCGCGTACGAGTTGTTCGCCTGCTCAATGCCCGACGCAATCCCCGCACCCACAAACGTCGTCCAGTCGAACTCATCGTGCGCCGCCAGCGAGTACTTCTGCTTCGTCGTCAGCGGCGCCGCATTGTAGGTGTAGCTGATGTAGTAATTCGGGATCACAGCCAGGAAACGCTGCTGCTCCTCCTCCTTGATCTGCTCGGCGGCGATCACCTCCGTCGGGCGCACCGTTACCTCCGTCGTCGCAGCCCCCACCGTGAGCGAAATCGGCGTCATCTCCAGATCCTGCTTCGTCGCGACGGGGATCTCGGGGGACGTAAACAGCCCGAAACCCTTCGCGTCGACGGTCACCAGGTAAGCGCCCGGGGGCAGCTTCGCGAAGGTAAACGCGCCGCTCTCGCCGGACTCAAGCGTCCGCCGCCCCGATCCATCCTTGGTCGTCAAGCCGATCCGCGCCCCGGCGATCGCCGCTCCGCTCGCGTCCAACACGGAGCCGGAAATACTCGCCGACCCTTCGGCAGGGATCGTCTGCTCTCCCGCGTTTTGCAGGCTCACCTGCGCCCGCGGCGCATCCGGCAGCTCGCTGCTCCCAGCATGGAGCGCAGCGACCTCCTGCTGCGCTAGCCCGCTGCCGGCCACCCCGCACAGCAGAGCCGGAGCGAAGGCATAAACGGCAAGCGCTCGAGAAGAAACGGCCTTCCCCCAAGCTCGTTTGCGGGTCAAAGCCTTACCGGAAAGCGGAGTCGACACAAACTCAAACATGGAAAAGTTGCGATGGAACAGATGCATGGTGACTCGCCCTCGGGGAAATATTTCGTTGCGTGTGGACGTTCAAGGGATGCGCGGCGCGCCCAAACTCACGCGCGATATGGAGGAAGCCCTTCCGCGTTCTCGCAGGAGAGCCGGCGAGGAGACTCCCACCGACAAGCTGCTCTGCGCTGGAAAGCGCATGCCGCCGAAGTGGGCTCGCCGGCGCAAACCGTCCAGCGCGATCACCGAGGCGCAATGGTGGAAGCGCGATCGCTTGCCGCGCGTATTGGAGGCCCTCATACCTCCCACTCTCCCTGATTCCACGCCGCCCCCACGTGAGGGAGTGTGAGCGCCTCGTAAGCATTTGTATGGACTTGCATCCAAGGCTTGAAGCAGTCTCATAAACCCGCAAGCTCGGGTGAGCCTTGTATGAGACCCGCCACCGAAGCGGGTCTCACGCAGTCCGCTGAAGCCGCAATCCTGTGCATGAGCCTGCTTCTCGTCCTCCATCCGGCGCCCCGCGCGCCCCCGCTCAATGGGAAACCCCGGCGGCGAACACCGCCAGCCGCGGATGCACAAACAGGCTGGCATAGCCCACGTACACCCGGTGCGTCACCGGGTCCACCGCCAGCGTATGCGCGCCGTAGTGGGTGTGGATGGAGTCCAGCACGCGCAGCGCATCGGGGCCGTCCTGCGCGAGCACGGAAACTACCCCCGCTTTTCCGGTGACGTAAATGCGCCGCAACTCCGGGTCCAGCGCAATCGCATCCGGCCCACCTCCCACATGCACGGACGAAACGACCCGGTGCGTTTGGAGGTCGAAAATCGCGAGCTTCGCATTCCCCGAGCACCCGATATACAAGCGGCGGCGCCCCTCGTCCAGGGCCATCGCCGAGGGAGCCTCGCAGGCGGGCAGCGGCCAGCGCGCCACCACCGCTCGCTTCCGGAGGTCGAGCGCCGCCACGCTGTCTGGATCCTGGAGGTTCTGGTACAGCAGCCCGGTTTGCTGATCAAAGGCGGCGAACTCCGGCTTGCCTCCCAAGGGGATGCCGGCCACCGTCTGCTCGGTCCCAGGGTCGATCAAGGTCCCCAGCCTTGCGTCCCCGCTCACCAGGTAAATGAGCTTAAGGGCAGCGACATAGAAAATCCCGTCCGGGTCGTCCGCCACCGGGATGTGCTTGACCAGCTGGAGCCGCTCGGGATCGAAAACATCCACGATGTTCGCATCGCTCCTGGTCACAAATGCAAGGCGGCTTACCGGGTCGATCGCCACCCCGTGCGCCGCCCCCGCCCCGGCGAACTTCCCAAGC
>CAXTWG010000130.1:0-2804 GCA_964247895.1 uncultured Acidobacteriaceae bacterium | reverse complement strand
GAAACAAATGGGCTCCCCCGCCTACCCCTCCCAAGCCCAAATCACCGAACTCCAGAAGGTAGGCACCCTCGCCCCCCCGGAATCTCTGTCCTTAAAAAACAGCACCCTCACCCTTCGCATCCCCTCGAGCGGCCTCGCGGTGATTGAGATAAGGCCGAACTGAAGCTGAACGACAACCAGCTCCGGCAAGCTCACTCATCCGTGCGCCCATTACAAACGCGCAGGCTGGACATCTGTTGCCAGCGCAATCTCTTTTTGCGCTTCCAGGGCGGCGAGCCGCTCCTGCAATGCTCCACGCACCAAGGTATATGTGTCACTGTTCAGCGCTAGCCGCAAGGTCGCGGGTCGGTCGACTGAGTCGATCATCGCTTGCGCCACCTTGTTGGCATCGCCCGGTAAGGGAAAAGCATTGGCCGCCACGGCGCGGCGCACATCGCCGACAGGCGTGTTCTCGTAAACCTCCATAGCGTCCGGGCTGACGATCCCGCCGACGAAGTTCGTCATCGTCGCCCCCGGTTCCACGATGGTGCACCCAATGCCGAACGGCGCGACCTCCTTCGCGACCGCCTCGACGAAACCCTCAATCCCCCACTTGGTCGCGTGATACAGGCTAAAGCCCGGAAATGTGTACTGGCCGCCCGTCGACGAAACCTGGAGAATGCGCCCGCCGCCCTGCGCGCGCAAGTGCGGCAGCGCCGCCCGAATCACCTGGATCGAACCGAGAAGGTTGGTTTCTATCTGATGCCGGATCTGCTCGTCGCTGACCTCTTCCGCAGCTCCGAACAACCCATAGCCCGCATTACTCACCACCACATGCACCCGTCCGAAATAAGCAAACGCACCATCGACTGCCTTCCGGATGCCTGCGCCGTCGGTCAGGTCGAGAAAGGAAAGAAAAAACCGTTCCCCGTATTTCGCCTTTAAACCGTCAAGCAGCTCCATCTTGCGCGCCGTGCCCGCTACGCGATCCCCACGCTCAAGGAGCTTTTCCGTCATAAGGCGGCCAAACCCGCTACTCACCCCGGTGATGAACCATGTTTTCTGCGTCATTCCCTGCTCCCTTTTCCTTTTACGTTCGCTTATGTCAGCTGCTTCCGAATTGAACCTAAGTCCAACACGAACCACATCTCCGCGATCTTTCCCTCGCGAAAACGATAAAAAGCGAACTCCGCAGCCGCTACGGACCGCCCCGAAGGCGCGATCCCGAGCCATTCCCCCCGCGGCGTCCCCGTATCCCAGAGCCGCACGGCGACCGTGTCCTCATCGGCGACAAGGTCCTGTATCTCCCAATGGAGATCCGGAACTGCATCGATGTTGGCGGAGATAGCCTTGGCATACCCCACCAACCGCGTCATCTCTCCGTTAAACCGGATCGGGTCATGCACAAACTGGTCGAGCTGACCAAGCCGTCGCTCATTGCAACAAGCCAGGTAGCGCCTGTATGTGTCCTGGAGATCAGCCATGGAAGCTCGTCCCTCGTTTACGATCGCTCTAGGCCAGACTACGCAGAATCGGGAGACTCGCCATGCGTCTGCGTCCTCTATTCTTTGTTGAGCGTCTTATCCTTGCCCAAGGCTCGCATGGAACCGCTCTCCGACGTACTCGCACTCTTGAAGCCCAGAACCTATGTCTCCCCCGGCCTCAATGCCGGAGGCGCTTGGGCCCTGCGATTTCCTGCGCACAGAGGCATCAAATTTAACGCGGTTACACAAGGCGCATGCTGGGTCGCTGTTGAAGACGGGGGCGAGCCTTGCAGGGTAGAGCAAGGCGACTGCTTCCTGCTCACCGGCGGTCGCCCTTTTTCCCTCGCCGGCGATGTATCGCTTCCGAAAAGCGACGCCCGCGCCCTCTACGATGCTGCATGCAATAACACCGCCGTCTGCAACGGCGGCGGCGAGTTCTTCCTGGTCGGCGCCCGCTTTGAATTCGAGAAGGAACACGTCGATGCGCTCTTTAGCAATATGCCCCCCATTGTTCCCGTCCGAAAGCCCTCCGAGGAAGCCCCGGTGCTGCGCTGGGCCCTGGACCGGTTCGCGGCCGAAATCCGCGACGGCAAACCGGGCGGACCGCTCATCGCCGAACACCTCGCCCACATCATGTTGATCCAGGTCCTGCGCCTTTACCTCGCCTCGAAGGGTTCTGGAGGCGCCGGTTGGCTTTTCGCCCTCGCCGACCCACAGCTCTGCGCCGCTCTCAATGCCATGCACGCCGACATTGCGCGGCGGTGGACGCTGGAAGACCTTGGCAAAACCGCCGGCATGTCGCGCTCGATTTTCGCGAAGAAATTCAAACAGGTAGTGGGCGCGAGCCCGATGGAATATCTAACGCGCTGGAGAATGCGCGTCGCAAGCGACCGCCTGCGCAACACCTCGGGCAGCGTCGCCGCAATCGCCAACGCCGTCGGCTACGAGTCGGAAGCCGCCTTCAGCACGGCATTCAAAAAAAAACGCAGGCCGCCCTCCCACGCACCACCGGCGCTTCCCGCCCAACGAAGAACGCACACCTGGTGAACGTGCGAAGGATCAAAAACTCCCTTAAGACATTTCCACTGAGGAGCTACAGGGCCCAGCAACTGTGCGGTGGCTTTTCCGTAAAGAAAAGCCACATGGAGATACTCTCCGCGCTGCACGGCATCGGGAAAATGCTTAAGCAAGGGTGATATCTTCCATGGCATTATCCACAGTGAAAATGCTTTAAGTGTGGGTTCACCTGAGCAAGAAGCCGAAATTCCCGGCAAGCAGCCGCTGCTCGCCAGGTGCAAAAGCTCAGGACGGAAAGCCACGCGTACCCTTGGACACAATGCC
>CAXTWG010000129.1:0-2855 GCA_964247895.1 uncultured Acidobacteriaceae bacterium | reverse complement strand
GCACCTAGCCATGGTACGGCAGGAATGCGGGGGAGCGTAGGTACTTTGGGCATACCAAGCAGACCCCTGAGCGGGTGAGCGAGGCCGGAGCCGCGGAACAGAACGGCGGGTTATGTGTGCAGGCCGAGAAAACGATCGCGAGACTGGGGTTTGAGCGCAGGGACAGCAGCTATCCCAGCCGCCATCCCCGCTTTACGTGGACCCTGACCGGAGGAGCAAGGGCTGCCGCTTGGGCAGGCATGGGAGGGCTTGCGCGCGAACGCGCCCACGGGGAGCTGGACGAACGCCTTCACGGGAGCCATGGTGCAAGGCGGCGATCTGGAGCTGGCTGAAGTATTCCGGGAGTTTCCCGTGGCTATACTCAACCGCCAAGGTTGACTCTCAGCCCTATGGTGGCCGCGCTAGAAGTTCCAGCGAATCTGGCCATTTGAAGCCGATGTGCCGCCATCCACTGGTACATCGGCGCCGTTCACGAAGCTGGCCTCCTCGCTTGCGAGAAAGGCAACCACGGCCGCGACCTCCTCAGGATGCCCTGCGCGGCCCAGCGGAATGCGGCTGATTGTTTGGCCGCCGAGCTCATTGAGGGGTGAGCCGGCGTCGAAAAGAGGAGCCGTCATTTCAGTGAGGGTGATCCCCGGACTTACCCCGTTGACGCGAACGCCTTCGGGTCCGAACTCCAGTGCCAGGCTTTGCGTCAGGTTGTGTACCGCGGCTTTCGCGAGGCCGTAGAAGGAGTTTCCGGATTCGCCGCGCAGGCCGGCAATCGAGGAAACGTTGACAATGGACCCGCGCGTGCGCAGCAGGGCCGGGAGAGCTGCGCGGGTGAGGTGAACTACACCATAAAGGTTGATGGCTAGGACGGCTCGCCAGTCTTCTTCGGGCTTATCCAAGAAACTTCCGATGCCGGAAACGCCGGCATTGTTTACCAGAACGTGAATGACTCCGAAACGTGCGACGGTTTCCGATATCAAGGAGGCTACCTGCGCCACCTCCGAAATATCGGCTGGGTAGAGCAAAACACGCGACGGATCTAAGCCTTGAGCGGTCCTCGCCAGCTTTTGGTTCGAGCGGCCAACCAGAACAATGGAAGCGCCCTCGCTGTAAAAGCGCTGTGCGACAGCGGCCCCGATGCCGGAACCTGCGCCGGTCACGATCACAACTCGCCCCATGAACCGTTCTTGCTTCATAAGCCTCCTATGGCTCCAGCGCGTGTCCACCACTCCATGCATGCTGATGTGGAACTTTGTATACGGCTGCCGTTAGGCTTGCTCTGTTTCCGTTTCTTCCCGTAGTTTTCAGCAGCTCGCGTTCGGCTTCCAGCGTCCGGTCGGCCCCATCGGTAATGGCGAACAGCTTAGCCGCAACCTCCTTGGTAAGCGCGTTCTGCTCGACACTATATAGCGGCACACTCTTGCCACATCTACGGGAGGGTGGTTAAGATGGCTCCGGTTCGGAAGGCGCTTTTCCGTGTTTCTGGAGCAATGCCGGGCTTTCCAGGGACCCCATAGGAGCGCCGCGCAGGGGCATGGCGCCAAAGCCCCTCCAAGCTCTTCCACTACCGGCAGTGCAGTCTGGAGACTCCCCCATGAGCCAGAAGCAACGTCGTTCGATGCCCCGAGCAGCACTTGCCTTTGTTTTGACGCTGGGAGGGTACATGGCAGGCCCGGCAGCGGTCGCCCAGCACCCCTCATGGGTCGACTCTTCAGTGATTTACTGCGTATATCCCGAGATTTTTTCATCGAACGGGTTGAGTGGTGTGCAGGCGCAGCTGAGCCGGTTGAAGGATCTAGGCGTGAACGTGATCTGGCTGATGCCGGTCACGCCGGTGGGGCAACCGATTGGGAATCACCCGGCATTCGACAGCCCGTACGCCGTGCACGATTATTACGCGGTGAACCCGAAGTACGGATCGGGCGCGGACCTGACGAACCTGGTCAATGCGGCGCACGGGCTTGGCATGAAGGTGATTCTGGACGAGGTGCTGAACCATACCTCGTGGGACAACGCGCTGACGACCCAGCACCCGGAGTACTACCGGCATAGTGACGGCGATGCCTACAACGTGAGCTCGGAGGAGACGGCTTTCAACTTCAACGACGTAGCGCAGCTGGACTACAGCAACCAGAGTTATGGGTTGTGGACCTATATGGAAACGATGCTGAGCTACTGGATCAAGACTTATAACATCGACGGGTTCCGGTTCGACACGGCGAACGACCCGCCGGGGTCGAACCGCAACATACCGCAGGCGTTCTGGCAGCAGTTGCGGACCTCGCTCGAGGCGACCAAGCCGGACATCCTGATGTTGGGCGAGGAGGAGGATGCGTCGCTGGCGCTGGCGCCGTTCGAGCTGGATTATGGATGGAACCTGCAGAGCGCGCTGGTGCAGGCGGCGACCAGCGGCAACAGCGCGGCGGGTCTCCAGTCGGCGTGGCAGAACCAGATTGGAGGTTACCCCACAGGGATGCTGCATATGTCGCTGACCCAGGACTGGGATTTGGGGGAGGACTTGCAGACGTACGGCGGGGTGGCAAACACGCTGGACGCGGCGCTGTTCAATTACACGATCAATGGCGTGCCGCTGCTGTTTAACGGGGAGGAGGTGGGCAATGATACGAGCGCGAACAATACGCACACAATGATCGACTGGAACTCGCCGAACGCGGCTAAGTTTACGAGCTTTTACAAGCAGCTGATCGCGCTGAGGAACAACAACCCGGCGTTGCAGCAAGGGGCGATGACGTGGGTAGGGAATTCGTCGTCGGCGCAGGTGGCGACCTATGACCGGAAGAATGCGAATGGGGAGTTTCTGGTTGAGGTGAACTTTGGCGGCTCAGCGGTGCAGGGGACGGTAA
>CAXTWG010000128.1:0-2900 GCA_964247895.1 uncultured Acidobacteriaceae bacterium | reverse complement strand
CGATTCCCCTCCCCCCCAGGCCCGGGCTGAAGCTCGTCTACAATCAGACGGGGCGCAGCCGTGGCCCTGAAAATCTGACTATGGCCCGCATCTACCCATTTCGCGCCCTCCGCTACAACCCTTCGCTCGTCCGTGTCGAGGACTGCGTCACGCAGCCCTACGACAAAATCACGCCCTCCATGCAGCAGAGCTACTATGCGCGCAGCCCGTACAATCTGGTCCGCATTATCCTCGGCCTGCCTGAGTTGTTCGACGAGCCCGGCGTGAATGACGTGTACACCCGCGCCGCTCGCGACTTCGGCGATTGGCGAGTGAACGGCATCCTCGCGCAGGACACCGAGCCCTGCCTGTTCGCCTACGCCCAGCGCTTCAAAGTTCCCGGAGGGGACCAGACCGCCGAGCGCCGCGGCCTCATCGCCCTAGGCGCGGTCTCGCCTTACTCCGAGGGCGTCGTCTTCCGCCACGAGCAAACCCACACCAAGGCCCGCACCGACCGGCTCAACCTGCTCAAGGCCACCCGCGCCCACTTCGGCCAGATCTTTATGCTCTACTCCGACCCGGCGCACACCGTCGAATCGCTTCTCTTTCCCAGCTCCAACAAGCCGGCCGCTGTCCCCGATATCGAGGTCACCGACGAGTTCGGCACCCAGCACCGCGTCTGGAAAGTCAGCGACCCCGGCACCCTCAACGTGGTGCAGGGCGCGCTCGCGGACAAAAAACTCATCATCGCCGACGGCCACCACCGCTACGAAACCGCCCTGGCCTACGCCCAAGAACACACTCCAGCCAGCATGAAGCGCACGGGCCCCGGCCAGCCACCCTTCCCTGAGGCCGCGGTCATGATGACGCTGGTCAACATGGATTCTGAAGGCCTCCACATCCTGCCCACGCACCGCATCATCGGCGGCCTTCCCACGTTCAGCCCGGAAGCATTCGCCACCTCTGCCGCGAAGCTCTTCTCGCGCGTGGAAGCTCTCGATGTGGACCCGCGCGACACAACGGCTCTGCTCGACTCCCTGGCCCGCGCAACAACAATAGCCGGCCCCACTACCACTACGATGTTTGCCGTCACCCCGGACCGGGTTTACGCGCTTACAGCCGATGCAGCCGCCCGTGACCGCGCCCTCCCTGATGTCCCTGAGCGCAAGCGCCAGCTCGACATGGTCGTCCTCCATGAAGGCGCCCTCGCCCAACTGCTCAACATCAGCGCTGAATCCGTACGCGCGGGCGAGCACGTTACCTACCAGCGCGACGCCGCCGAAGCCGTGGCCGCCGTGCTTCGCGGGGACGCGCAAGTCGCCTTCCTCGTGAACCCGGTCACCCTCGCCCAGCTACGCGAAAACACATTCGCCGGCGAGGTCATGCCGCAAAAGTCCACTGACTTCTATCCCAAACTGCTTAGCGGGCTCACCATTTATGCGCTCGATGAGCAGGAGCGCGCATAAGGGCGCGCCACGACCATGCAGCCCCACCATGCAGGTGCAAAACAAACGCCCATCGGCTTCCCTTTTCCGTGAGGAAGAGCAGCATGCGCCAAGCGATCGCAGAGCGAAAACCCTCCACAAAAGTTGACCGTACGTGCGTCGCCCTGCCGCTACCTTGCGCACACGCGTTGCGAGCCTTTCTGTTCCTGACCATGGCTTTAGTTTCAGCCTGCGCGGAAGCGCAAACCCCCTTGCAACCCTTCATCGTCGTTCTCGACGCAGCGCACGGCGGCGAGGAAACCGGCACCCTGCTCTCCTCCCAGCTGCTTGAAAAGACTTTCGTCCTCAATCTTTCCATTCGCCTCCGTTCCGCGCTCACGGCCCGCGGCATCCTCGTCCTCACTACCCGCGAAGGAGACGCAAGCCCTACTCTTGACGCCCGCGCCGGCGAAGCCAACCACGCCAAGGCCGGAGCCTGCCTCGTCCTTCATGCCACGGCCAGCGGCTCCGGCGCGCATCTCTATACGTCCTCGCTTCCTCCGTCTGCCGCCCCTCAAGGCCGGCTCATTCCATGGCAAACCGCGCAGGCCCCCTTTCTGACGGCAAGCCTCCAACTGGCCTCGGAAATCGGCACCGCGCTCGGGAGCGCGAGCATACCATTTACCCTTGGCCGGCTCCGGCTCCAACCGATGGACTCGCTCCAGTGCCCAGCCGTCACGGTCGAAATTGCTCCCCTCCGCGTCACGGAACAGGGCAAGCGGGAGCAAGCCCGCATCGACGAGCCCGCCTACGAGCAGCGCATCCTCAACGCCCTTTCTGCCGCACTCGTCCAGTGGCGCAGTGAGCGCGAAGGAGCCGGCAAGTGAGCCCCGCCGGCAAAACCGGAAATGGAGGAGAGCCGCCTCGCCGGGGCCCGTGGCAAACCTCACCCCCCGGCAAGCCGGTCCCAAATCAGCCTGCGAGCCTCAAAGATCCCCAAAAACCGCTCCCGCGGCAGCGCAAAACGCCCGTCCTCGCCCCACATACCGAGCCGGTCATCGTGCCCCGTAAAGACACAAACGCTACCCCGCCCGTCATCGCACCACGCGCAGACATTCCACGCACAAACCTAAAAACCCCCGGAAGCCCGTCTAACTCCGACCCAATCGAGCCTCCACGTATCCTGAAAGGCCAACCCACCGCCCGCGCCCGGCGCTTTCGTCAGCCCGCGCGCCCGCGCGCCCTCATCTCCCGCGGCGAGCGCATCCTTTTCTTCTCGCTCCTTGCCTCCGTCCTCGCCATGGCCTGGTTCCTTGTCCGATTCCGTGAGCGCGCCGACGCGCACTTCCAAGCCCGCGCCCTGCCGGTTCCCCTTGCCTCGGCTGCAGGCGTTACCGGGCCGCTCCTCCTCGCGCTTGCCAACGACCAAACCGGTGCGCTTACCGAGCGGCCCCTTGCCTTTCCCCTTCCTGAGGACCCCAACACCCGCGCCCGTGT
>CAXTWG010000127.1:0-2907 GCA_964247895.1 uncultured Acidobacteriaceae bacterium | reverse complement strand
CCTCCCCGGCGACCTCATCGTTGCCGACTAGATTATTTTCACGGTAGGTATGGGAAACGGGCGAATCTTCACGCAGCTTTTCCGTCAAAGCTGCACCTCACCGATACCGGGCAGATTACAGGAACCGTGAAAATACTCTAGATTTTCCTCCCTACCCGCCTGCGAACATCTTCCTGAAAGCACTCCGAAGGGAAGCCGTCAACCGGCCGCCCGCGCAGCCTCGGCCAGTTCTGCCCCGGCATAAAGGGATCGATCCGCCTCGGTCCGTCCAAAAAGCTCCGCGCCCAGCAAAGCGAGCGCCAGCGCCGGCACCACCGCCGCGAAACCTAAACGTATCCCGTAGGTAGTAAATGCGACGGAACCGAACCCGGCAGCATTGCTCGCCACCACGAGCAACAACAGGCGCGCCCCAAACGCCACGGCGCCTTTCCCGTGCCGAGCCAAGTAAAGCAGCGGCAACAGGGACAGCATGTAGTGGTGCCACCAGCTGATCGGCGACACCAGCAGTGTCAGCAGAATCCCCGCCATAAATGCCCGCAGAAACGCCTGCTCGTGCCGGAGCAGGTACATGCGCAGCAGCGCAACGGCGTAAACGAGAAACGCAGCGCCACGCGAAACCGCGCACGCATAAGCCGGCAGCTGCGCCGGCGCATCCAGTCCTTGAGAAACCTTTCCCGCCATCCACTCCTGCATCCAGCCCATCAGCGAAACGTTGCTCGCAAGGGGGCTGCCGCACCCAAGGTGCGGCAAAACCTGGGTCGCGAACTCCCACTGGGCTCCCCAGCCGAACCGAATCACGGAAATGCCCACCAGCACCCCCAGCGACCCTATGCACGCCCCCAGCCAGCGCCACTGGCGGTGGATCACCAGGATGGGCAAAAGCAGAAGCGGCGTCAGCTTTACCAGCGCCGCCAAGGCGAAACAAAGGCCGGCAGCCCACACCCGGTTCCTGGAATGAAGAAATAAGCTGCCGGCCAGAAAAACAAACACCAGGCTATCGATTTGCCCATAAAAAAGCTGATTCAAAAGCGGAAAGAAGCTCAGGAGTCCCAGGCCGGCCGGCAACAGCATGCGACGGGAAAGCGTGATGCCACAAACCGGAAACAGCATCGCCGCCGCGGCAAAGTAAAGCAGAATTGACGAGCCGCGCCAAAACGCAAGCGCGCCGGCATAGGAAAACCGCGCCAGCGGTTCCATCAACAATGCGACAAACGGGGGATAAATGAAGGGCATGGCGAAGGGCACGCCGAACTGCCGCCCCGCATGCTGCCAGTCTGAACCTTCGGGAGCAGGGCTCGCGAAGTTCAAGCGCCCATCCGGGTAAAGCGGCAAGGCGTACAGCTCCGGGTGCCGGCCCGCCGCTGCCGCTTTGGCCACCAGGTAATACGCGCCGAAGTCCACTCCCTGGTGCGAGCTGTATCCCGGCTGTGCGCCGTGTTCCAGGCCGTCCGCTCTCACCACGGCGGCCCGGTACACCACCTGCATGGTGAGAAAGCACACCAGGATTCCCAGCAATACCCGTCGCTCGCCCGCGCTTGCAGCCGTTTTCCCCGCCGGCGCCTGCATTCCGGCGAGGAAAGCCAGCACAATGGCTGCCGCAAGACCCAAGCCCTGCGTGAGCACGGGGCATCGTGCCGGCGCATTCCAAGCCGCGATTCCAACGAGGCCTCCCCAGACCCCCGTGTACATGGGGGAAGACGAGTGAACCGCCGCACCCCATCGCTCTGCCCTGCCCACCATGCGCCCAGCATACGGAGCATCGAGCGCGCTGACGAGATTACCTCCGTCACGGCGCTTCACCGGACGCACCCATCTACCGCGAACCCAGCCCCACTTGCCTTAAACTGAAAGGGACTCAAGCGAAAGAGGAACACCCATGGCAGACTCCAACGGCAACGGCTACAAACCCAGCACCCCGTCCGGCCTCCGGCTCAAGGTCGGCCTGGCTGAAATGCTCAAGGGCGGCGTCATCATGGACGTCACCGACGCCCACCAGTCCGAGATCGCCGAACGCGCCGGCGCGGTTGCCGTCATGGCCCTCGAACGCGTCCCCGCGCAGATCCGCGCCGAAGGTGGCGTCGCCCGCATGGCCTCGATCGCCGTCATCCGCGAGATCATGTCCGCCTCCTCCATCCCCGTCATGGCCAAGGCCCGCATCGGCCACTTCGCCGAGGCCCAGGCCCTCCAGGCGCTCGGCGTCGACTTCATCGATGAGTCCGAAGTCCTGACCCCCGCCGACGAGGTCTACCACATCGATAAACACAAGTTCACCACCCCCTTTGTCTGCGGCGCGCGCGACCTCGGCGAAGCCCTGCGCCGCATCACCGAAGGCGCCGCCATGATCCGCACCAAAGGCGAAGCAGGCACCGGCGACGTCGTCCACGCCGTCAAGCACATGCGCCAGATCATGCGCGACATCCGCGCCTTGAAAAACCTCGCCGAAGATGAGCTTTACGTCGCCGCCCGCGACCACCGCGCCCCCTTTGAGCTGGTCCGCATGGTCGCCGAAACCGGCAAGCTCCCCGTGCCCAACTTTTCCGCCGGCGGCATCGCCACCCCGTCTGACGCTGCGCTCGTCCGCCAGCTCGGCGCCGAGGCCGTCTTCGTCGGCTCCGGCATCTTCATGAGCGACTCCTACACCTTCGCCCCGCGCGAGGAAGCCGAGCGCCGCGCCCGCGCCATCGTCCGCACTACCACCCACTACGACGACCCCGCCATCCTTCTCGAGGCTAGCGCCGAGTGCACCGGCGCCATGAAAGGCCTCGCCATCGCCGCCCTTGAAACCTCTGCGCTGCTCCAAACCCGCGGCGTCTAAAGCATTTTCACAGTAGGTATGAGGAAGGGAGCGAATTTTCACGCGGCTTTTCCGTCGAGAAAAGCCGCATTTCGACAATGCTGTGCAGATCA
>CAXTWG010000126.1:0-2920 GCA_964247895.1 uncultured Acidobacteriaceae bacterium | reverse complement strand
GGCCCACCCCTACCCGTTCCCCGGCGTTCCGCTCCAAAACAATGGACCGCTCCCAGCGCCGCACCACCGGGTCGATCGAATAGCGCAGCGCGCGCACAGCCTTGGCCGTCAGCCCACCCGCGCACGCCTTGGGTCGTGGAAATGCCGCCCGGTCCAGCAGCAGCACCCGCCGTCCCGCCGCCGCAAGATCGTAAGCAGCCGCGCAGCCTGCCGGCCCCGCACCCACGACCACCGCATCCCAAAGCTCTTCCACACATTTATTATGGCGTTCTTCTCGCTTGCCGACTTTTGCGCCCCTGGGGCATCTACTTCAGGAGCAATGGGTGAAACAGCGGAAATCCTGGCCTTGTGGCGGCGCGCCCGCGACCGCGGCGAGCGCGTCTGCCTCGCAACGGTCGTCCATGTCGAAGGCTCCTCCTACCGCAAGCCCGGAGCCCGCATGCTCATCGCCGCCGGCGGCGAGCGCGCGGGCACGGTCAGTGGTGGTTGCCTTGAGGCCGAGGTCAGCCGCAAAGCCTGGTGGCTTACTGCGAACGGGCCAACCGTCGAGCAATACCAGAGCTCCTTTGAGGAGGACGCGGGCGACATTCCCTGGGGTCTCGGTTGCGGCGGCACCGTCTGGCTCCATCTCGAACAGGAACCCACAGGGGTGCTCGAAGCCCTCGCTGCTTCCATCGAGCGCGGCGAGCCCTCCCTCGTCCTCACCCGGATCGCCGCCCCTTTCGCGCCGGCAACCGTTGCAGGTCCAGCTACGGGTCCAGCTACAGGTCCAGCCACGCCGCTATCGCTTGAAGCACGGCAGGCCCTGTGCGAGCACCGCAGCCTGACTCTCCGCGAATACGGCAGCCCCGCCTGCTTCTGCGAGTACCTCGCCCCACCGCCTCGCCTTACCGTGTTCGGCGCGGGCGACGACGCCAAACCGATCGTGGAGTTCGCAAGCGCTCTCGGCTGGCGCATCGCCGTCGCCGACGGCCGTGCGCACCTCCTGCAGCCCGGCCGCTTCACCCCAGCCGCCAAGCTCTCTCTCCTGGCCTACGACGTCGCCGCATGCCCGCTCGCCTGCGGCCCCGCTGTTCACCCCGCCGATGCCGTCCCATCCGTCCGGACCCCCACCGCCCCCGGCGAGCTCGCCGTCGTGCTCACTCACTCCTGGGAGCAGGACCGTGCCCTTCTTACCGCCTTGCTCCCACAAGACCTGCTCTACCTCGGCATTCTCGGCCCCCGCCATCGCACCGCGCGCCTCCTCAAGGAGATCGCCCCCGGCCTCGGCTGGACCGTCGAGCAGTGCTTCGCGCGCCTCCATTCCCCCATCGGCCTCGACCTCGGCGCACGCGATCCCGCAGCCATCGCGCTTTCGATAGTCGCCGACCTCCAGGCCACCCTCACCTCCAGGCGCTTCACGGTAGTCCGGGACACGCAGCCGGTCGAGCAGCCGGTAGATCCGCCGCCCGCCATGCACGCTTAGGCATGTCCACCGGAGCGATCGTGCTCGCCGCCGGAGCCTCTACCCGGCTCGGCCAGCCCAAGCAGCTGCTGCTTCACCTGGGCGAACCGCTCCTGCGCCGCGCGGTTCAGCTCGCCCTTTCCGCAGCTGCGACCCCAGTTCTGGCTGTTGTCAACGAACAAACACAAGCCGCCCTTGAAAGGCTGCCCGTCACGATCGTGCTCAATCCAAACCCCAGCGAAGGCATGGGCTCCTCACTCCGTCTCGGCATGGCTGCGCTCGCCGTGGTAGCTCCGGACGTCGCCCGCGTTCTCCTGCTCGTCTGCGACCAGCCCCTGCTCCGCCCGGAGCACCTCCATGCCCTCCTAGCCGCCCCCGGTCCCATTGCAGCCGCCGCCTACAACGGACGCCTCGGCGTTCCCGCCGTCTTCGCCCGCGAGCACTTCCCGGCGCTCGCCGCCACCACCGGCGACCAAGGCGCCCGCGCCCTCTTTCGCTCCCACCCGGTCACCCCCGTCCTCATCCCGGAAGCCGCTTTCGACATCGATACCCCTGAAGACCTGCGCGCCTTCCAAGCCTTTTAAAGCGGCTTCCCTACATTCTTCGGCGCGCTCGGCGTCGCGGAAGGCCCCTGGTGCACCGGTTTCTGCCCCGTTTCATCCGGCAAGCGCCCCGGCGTGGGCCGCTTCCCGTCGTTTACCCAGCCCGTCAGCTCATCAAACGCCAGCCCCACCTGGTCCGGCAAGATGTTGCAGTGCCCATCCCGGTTTACATACTGCTGCACAAACCGTTCCCCCACCCCCAGCCGCCGCGTCAGCTCGTCGTAGTACGCGGCCGTCGAGGCCGGCACCAGCGGGTCGTAGCTCGTATGGAGCGCCAGCAGAGGATGCTTCAGCGCCCCCGTCGGCGAGCCGAACTCCGCCACATACTTCAGCGCTTTCGGGTCCGCCGAGTACCGCCGCACCCGCGCATTCAGCGCATTGTCGTCCGTCGTTCCCGTATAGATAAGGTTGCGATTGTCGAACGGGTTGCCCCCTGCCTTCTCCCGCAGGTCCTGGATCGCGAACGTATTAAACACCAGCACATCCGCCAGTCCCCGATTGGTATGGATGTCCGCAAGCGACCGCAGCAGCGCCGCTTCCGGCGCATGTGCTTCGAGCGCCTTCTCGACCACCGCCGAAGTCACCGGGTCGTTCATCTTGAACCCTTCCGGAATATGCTCCACATCCGGCAACACTCCGGGAAAGAACGCGTCAAATGCCACCCGGTTCGCGAACGCCCGCTGCATGATCAGGTCCGCCGGCGTCAGCACCCCGCACAAGGCCAGCCCCCCGGCGTACTCGCGTGTGTGCTGCTCGAGCGTGAGCACCGTAAGCAGCCCGCCCATGGACTGCCCCATGACGTAGGTCTGCTCGGGCTTCCCGTAGTGGCGCCCAAAGTATTGCCGCAGCTCTTCCGCATCGCCAGGCGCGGTCG
>CAXTWG010000125.1:0-3138 GCA_964247895.1 uncultured Acidobacteriaceae bacterium | reverse complement strand
ACCCCCCACCGTGATCGACCAACCCTCCATCGCCGCCAAAACCGCCGCAAAACAACCCGCTGCCAAAAAAGCAGCCATCAAAACCGCACCCAAACGCCAACGCACGGGCTGATGCCACCCGACTTTTCTCAAACACCGTCCCCTAGCCAATGGGTCATCCTGAGCGAAGCGAAGGATCTGCTTTCCTCCTTTTGCAAAGGACACGCATGCTTCAGGTTGGTATTTGGCACAAATACACCCACGTACACATTCTTGCTTAAGTCCTGAAAGTAATCAGAGTACAACCGGAAGCTATCTCGTGCCCTCCAATAGTAGGGTGATCGATCCCGACACAAGGAGAACCACATGCCGACAGATACACATAAAAAAGCAGCCGAGCACCACGAGAACGCAGCAAAGTCGCACCGCACTGCCGCCGAGCATCACGAAAAAGGCGATCACAAAGCCGCCGAAGAGCACGCGACCAAGGCTCACGGCCACTCCACCGAAGCCCACAAGCACTCCACCGAAGCCCACGCGAAGTCGACCAAGAAGTAACTGGCTTGAACCGTCGAGTTAACCAAAATAAGCCCAGATATCACATGACTATCTGGGCTCTTCCTTGACAAAAGTTATTTACGTCAGCAATCGAATCGGTTGCTCGCCGCAACCCGCCCGTACCACAACCCTGCATCCTTCCGTCCGCCGCTGATCGCGAAAATCCACATAGGTCAGTCCATAACGCTGGCTATATCCGTCCGCCCATTCAAAGTTATCGAGCAGCGTCCACGCATGGTACGACCGCACCCTCGCCCCATCCTGGATAGCCCGCGCCAGCTCCCGCCAGATAGCTCCGAAAAAAGGCAATGCGCCGTATGTCGGGAACCCGCCCGCCTTCCCCGGCATAAGGTGCATCCAGGTAACTGCACCCGCTCTCAGTTATCTCGATAACAGGATGATCGTACTCCCGCGATATCTGCTGCACCAGGTCGTAAATGCCTCGTGGATATACCTCTAGTCCCGCATCGGTCAGCGGTCCTTCGGTCGGCATCTCCGCATGGAACCGCGTGTAGTCGTCACGGCTCCCCGCTCCGCCTCCGTCCAACTCCGTTTCCGTCCCAAACCGCGCTCCGCCGGCACTGCTGCCCGTCCCTACTGCCGACACCACCCGCCTGGTGTAGTAATGGAACCCCACCCAGTCCAGAGGAGCTTTCAAAACCTTCTCATCCCCCGGCTGGAAGCCCATAAGCTTGTACGGCGCATCACTCACAAACGCCTTGGGGTACTCCCCATGCATCGCCGCATGGAGAAAAAAGACGTTATTCATCGCGTGATAGCGGGCCGCAGCCGCCTTATCCGCCTCGCTGTCTGTCTTCGGGTAAGCCGGCGCCATGCCGTAGGCGCTCCCCACTGTCGCCTTGGGCGAGGCCGCCTTCAACGCCCGCAGCGCCTCGGACTGCGCCAGGCTGATCGTGTGCGCTGCCCGCAGAAATAAACCGATATCCGCCTTGCCCGGCGGAAACGCCCCCGCCCCGTACCCCAGGTACGCAAAAGTCCACGGCATGTTGAAGGGCGCCCACACCGTGATCCGGTCTCCCAAACGTTTGCCCAGGATACCCGCATACTCCGCGTAGTAGCCTGCCAGGTCCCGGTTCGGCCACCCTCCTTTGTCCTCCAGCGCCTGCGGCAGGTCCCAGTGGTACATCGTGCAAAAGGGCCGGATCCCCGCTTCGAGCAGCGTGTCGACAAGCCGCGCATAATGGTCGAGACCCTTCTCATTCGCCGGCCCCGTCCCGCTCGGCTGGATCCGCGGCCAGGAAATCGAGAACCGGTAGCTCTTCAGGTTCAACTGCTTCACAATCCCGATATCTTCCGGGAACCGGTGATAGTGGTCGCACGCCACATCCGCCGTCGCGCCCCCGCGTATCTTGCCCTGCGTGTGCGAAAACCGGTCCCAAATCGACTCGCCCTTGCCGTCCTCCTTCCAGGCTCCCTCGACCTGGAAAGCCGCCGTCGCTGTTCCCCAAAGAAAACCGTTCGGGAAGGGGGGCGTCGCAGCGGTTGGAGCAGCCTGGTCTTTTCCCTCTGCCGCAGCATGTCCTGAGCCGAAAAGCTTCTTTCCCATTGCCGCACCACCGGTCGCCAAAGAACCGCCGACAAACCTTCTACGATCCATAACCAACCTCGCCGGTTCTCACAATACCGATCGCCAAACAGGCGCACAAGCTCGACCGGAGACTCTCGTCCGTCACTCACCGCGCTGCCATGCCCCCGCAAATCCCGCGCCAAGCCGCCACCACGTTGGGGTTGTGCCCATACCGCTCCGCCATGCGATTCGCAACATCCCGGCACAACTCTCTATACTTCCGCATCGGCAAAAAAGAACTGCTCGCGATTGCCATGCTCATCGCGCCTGCCGCTATTGTCCACGCGCAACGTGGCAACCGCTTCTAGCCGTGGACGAGCACACCGGCGGAAATACATGATCGCTCCCCCAGCTCAGTAAGCATCTCCGGCAACTCCGGCGTGCGTGTCAGCACTTCCATGTGCCCTTCATTCCCGTCATCATTCCAATTTTGGACCAGCAAGGTTGTGTCCTCCACCTTGCCTCCCTGGCAACTTGGGTTCCACGCGAACGCCTGCGGTACCACCACCACCTCAGTCCCGTTCGGCGTGGCCACCCAGTCGCGCTCCAGGTACCCGCATGCGCCCCCTTGATGGTGCAGCTGCTCTTGCCCTGCGAACCCCGCTGCCGTATACCCCTGCGCCGCCGCCTCAAACAGCGCCCCGCCTCGCACCCCGACCCGCGTCGCATTCTGGAGCGCCGCGTTCACGCGTGCCGCCACCTCGAAGCCGCGCGCAAGCTCCTCCGGCATCCGTCCAAAATGCACAAACCGCGTCACGGACACAGCCAACCCCCACCGCCGCGCGCACAGGTTCAGCATCCCGAACCGCGCGAGCTTCCCTCCCCGCGCCACCGCGTGTTTGTACTGCACAATCCGCTCGTCCACCCCCATCAGCAGCACAGAAGGGAACACACCCAAGCCGAGCAAACGCTCCGCCATCCAGGCTTCCATTTCGTACTCGCTTACCCCCGGCTTCAAGCACCGCAACACATCCGTCACCGCAGCCGCCACAGTCGCCCCCAGCACCCGGAAC
>CAXTWG010000124.1:0-3187 GCA_964247895.1 uncultured Acidobacteriaceae bacterium | reverse complement strand
GCTCGACCTCATCGCGAAAACCATCGCCGCCACCCGCCCCACCGCCGTCAACCTGTTTTGGGGCATCGCCCGCATCCGCGCCCTTTTTGAGGCGCTCGCCGCCCAAAACGCCTCCGTTCAGGCGATCAAAGACGCCCTCGTCTACGAAGCCCGCGCCATGTACGACGAGGACATCGCCGCCTGCCGAGCCATGGGCGCCCACGGCGCTCCCCTGCTCCCCAAAACCGGCGGCGTCCTCACCCACTGCAACGCCGGCGCGCTCGCTACCTGCGGCTACGGCTCTGCTCTCGGCGTGGTCCGCTCGGCAGTCGCGAACGGCGCCGACATCCGGGTCTACGCCGACGAAACCCGCCCCTTCCTCCAGGGCGCTCGCCTCACCGCCTGGGAGATGATGCACGACGGCATTCCCACCACCGTGCTCTGCGACAACATGGCCGCCACCCTCATGCGCCAAGGCAAAATCCAGGCCGTCATCGTCGGCGCCGACCGTATCGCCGCCAACGGCGACGTCGCCAATAAGATCGGCACCTACGGCGTCGCTATCCTCGCAAAGGAGCACGGCATTCCCTTCTATGTCGCCGCCCCCTGGTCCACCGTCGACACCGCTACCCCCGACGGCGACCACATCGAAATCGAGCAGCGCTCTGCCCGCGAAGTCACCCACCACGGCGGCCTGCAGCAAACCCCGCACAACGTCGAGATCGAAAACCCCGCCTTCGACGTCACTCCCGCGAAGTACGTGTCCGCCATCATCACCGAGCGTGGCGTGATCCCCCATCCTTCCCGCGAAACCGTTCTCGCCATGGAAGCCGCGCACACCGGCGCTCCATCGAAAGCCGCTGCCCCGCCCACTCCAGGCGCGGCCTCCACCTCGCAACCTGCCATAGAACCCCAGTTCGTGTGAGCCCTCGCCGCCGCCGCACCCGGGGGCTCTTCGGCTCCCCGGCCCGTGAGCAGCGCCGTCTACCCCATGCGGCGCTCCTCATCCTGACCGCCTTCCTTGCCGCCGCGGTCGGGTATCTCACCTGGCCCGCCCGCGCCGCCATCTTTTGCGAGCGCCTCCCTCAGCTCACAGCCCTCGCCGCCTGCGCCGCCGCCCTGCTCGTGCTCGCCTTTCGAGCCCTTTCTACCGCAACGCGCGCCCGCTCCAGCCCACAATCCGGCCTACAATCCGGCCCAGGACCCGGCACAGCCCCGCAGGAAGACCGCCGCATCGCCGGGGGCGCCGCCATTCTCGCCGCCCTCGCCTTTTTCCTTGCCGCCCACTTCATCGCCCAGTACCGCCGTCCCTGCGCCGACGTCCAGCAGCAAGTCCGCCCTCCTCAGCCCACCCAACACTAGAGCATTTTCCCTGAAGGTCTACAGGGCCCAGCGACTGTGAGGGTGGCTTTTCCGTAAAGAAAAGCCACATGGAGCTACTCTCCGCGCTCGACTGCATCAGGGAAAATGCTTTAGCCGCTCGCCGGGCCCGCCTCCATGCTCGGTCCTTTCCAATCAAGCGTCCTGCTGAAAGCACATATTCGCAGGGTCATCCTGAGCAAAGCGAAGAACCTGCTTTTTCCCTTCACCCTGCACGCTCCCCCACGTTACAGTGCTTGCGAGCAGCGCAAACCACTCGGGCGCGGCCTGAAACAGCTTCACCCACTTTCACCCCAGGAGCGTTTCCCATGCTGAAAGGCTTCCGCGACTTCATCCTCCGCGGCAACGTCGTCGATCTCGCCGTCGCCGTCGTCATCGGCGCCGCCTTCACCAACATCGTCAACTCGCTGGTCAAGGACATCATCAATCCGCTGATTGCCGCAACAGTCAAGCAGCCCGACTTTTCCTATCTGATCCTCAACATCCATGGCGGCCATATCGCCTACGGCAACTTCATCAACGCCGCCATCAGCTTTTTGCTCATCGCCGCCTCGGTCTACTTCCTGGTAGTCCTGCCCATCAACACGTTGATGAAGCGCCTCCACCACGAAAACCCAACCGCGGCGCTGATGACAAAACCCTGCCCGGAGTGCCTGAGCGCCATCCCCATCGCCGCCCGCCGCTGCTCCTTTTGCGCTCAGCCCGTGTCCGCGGTGTAGGGATGCCGACCCCAGTAGGAAATCGTATGTCGCGGTTTTTTCTTCTATCCCTTGCATTGCTCATACCTGGCGCTTCTGCTCAGTCACCCCCTGCGACTCCCGGGGCGGTCAGTCCTGCCGATGCAGCTCGTGCCGACGTGGCCCTCCTGGAATACGTCGGGGGCTCTCCTCTCACATCCGCGGAAAAACAGGAGGTCGCAGCTTTCGACGCCGAAGGGCTGCGCTCCAAGCCCAAAAGCTTCCAGCAGGGCTACGCGAATGCTCAGGTAGCCCTCACGCTGGCGACATATCACAACCCCTATGCAAACGCCGAAAGCATTGAGAACTGGCGCCGGGACCTTGAGAACCAGCCAGAAACCGATACGGAAAGATCCATTATCGACCGGCACGATCCGGTAGTGGCCCTGCGCCGAGGCCGCAACGCCTCCGTTACGGACATTGTGACCGAAAGATCGCTGCAAGGCTTGAACCACGCAGCGGTCTGGGCAAGCTCCGGCGCGGGGCTGCCCCCTCCCCCTCGCAACCTGATCGCAGCGGAGCGAGACGCACTGAAGCGCAGCTACGATTCCTACTCACTCGAGCTGCAAACGGCTTATGCCCATATCGGGCGCAACTTCGCCGCAGCCGCTGCATTTTTCGCGGAAGTGAAGCCTGCTCAGGCGCAAAGTTTTCTTCGCGCCCGGCTGACAGCGAAGCAGGTAACGGATCCAGCCGCCACTACGGCGCTGCTCGTGCAGGACCTTTACAACGAAGTCTTGCGCCGTGGAATCAATCCGACAAAGCTCTCACTGCGCAACTCGAACGATCCGCTCCTGCAGATGTACACCTACAACGCCCGGAGAGACGCTTGGCAGACTATCAATCCATAGAAGCATCCGCGCATACAGAGTTCTCGCTACGCCACCTTCGGGCTAGATGACTTGTGACGGGCGGGTCCACAGGTCCACCCCGGCCCGCATCGTTTTCAACGCCGGATTCCTTCTTCTCAGCACCGGCACAGTACACTCATCCCTATCCCGCCGAAGGAGCGCCCGCTTGCCCCTGCGCATCGCTGCTGTCCTCGCCTCCGTGTCCGCCGTCGCCCTTACCCTTGCCGCACTTCCCCCAGA
>CAXTWG010000123.1:0-3193 GCA_964247895.1 uncultured Acidobacteriaceae bacterium | reverse complement strand
TCTTAAAAGCGAGATATGGGGCACCCGCACCCTAGCTCCTGGCACACGGCGATCCTCTCTTTCCCGTTTTGGAAAGCATTATAGACTTTTTTTAGCGTGATGAAGCCGCCAAATGGCACACGCTGGGTTTTTTCTCTATTCTGGAATTATGACATTCCCAGCTGCTGCTGTTGCGAACGAATTTCTAGAACTCGCTCGACAGAGCGGGCGCTCACTGACGCCGATGCAAGTTCAGAAGCTCGTGTATTTTTCTCATGGTTGGAATCTGGCGCTCACGGGAGAACCGCTCATTGATGAACGCATAGAGGCGTGGGACTACGGACCCGTCGTGAGGAGCCTCTACAAAGACTTTCGAGAGTTTGGCAGCGGAAAAATCACCAAACCTGCCAAAGCTCCCAATTGGGATGGGCCGGAATTCACATGGAACGTACCTTGCATAGACGATAGTCCCGATGATGAGGCTAATGACTTCACCAAAGCGTTGCTGCGGAAGATTTGGCAGGTTTATGGTGGCCATAGCGCTTTCCAGCTTTCTGAAATGACGCACGTTGAAGGCTCCCCTTGGACACAAGCACGAGAAAATGGAACGACCGTAATAGCTGACAACCTCATTCAAGACTACTTCGAAGATTTGAGTACACATCCGGACCATGAGCCCGTCGAAGTTTAAGGGTGAACCGTTGCGTAAATTGAAGGAGGGAGCTCCCTCGCTTTCAAAGCCTGTAGCTAGGCGTATTCCGAAGAAGTCGGATTTAGAAGCAATCCGAGCAGGCTCGCGTCCTGCTAACGTTAATGTCGCAGAGGTCAAGCATGCAGTAGCACTTGAAGAGCGGGACCTGGAAAACCAGAAGCGTTCACTAGAAAACGATGAGGTTAAGCTACGTCTCAAAGAGCGATCCATCAATATGGAGCAGAGACAGATCTACGCAACACGTACCTTTTGGATGGTCGCATCTTGGATCATTGCTGTTCTTTGTATTTTACTCATAGAAGGATTTGGAACTTTTACTCGTTTCAGGCTGTCAGACAAAGTGTTAGTTGTCGCAGTAGGCTCCACAACTTTCAATGTGATCGGTATGCTTCTTATTATCTTACGAGGACTGTTTAGAGACCCGAAATAGGCTAGAGGCGTCAACAAATATGTTCTCGGCTTTCAAGCCGCACCCTTTGACAAATCCCGTTAGGGCATCAAACCTATCGTTAAGAAACATTCATGGTTCGCCTAACTCACTCGCCGCCGAAGGCGAGGTTTTCGAAGCGGGTGCATTTGCTGAGGTAGGCTAGGTGGACGCTGCCGGTGGGGCCGTTGCGTTGTTTGGCGATGATGATTTCGGCTTTGCCTTCGGTTTCGGGGTCGGGTTGGCCGTTTTCGTCGCGGTTGTAGTAGGACTCGCGGTGGATGAAGGCGACGACGTCGGCGTCTTGTTCGATGGAGCCGGATTCGCGGAGGTCGGAGAGCATGGGTTTTTTATCGCCGCCGCGTTGTTCGGAGGCGCGGGAGAGTTGGCTCAGGGCGATCACGGGTAAGTTCAACTCTTTGGCGAGGGCTTTGAGGCCGCGGCTCACGGCGGAGACTTCCTGGGTGCGGTTTTCGTAGGCGCGCTTCCCTGCCCCGGGACCGCCCGGGGAGCCGCCGGTCATCAGTTGGAGGTAGTCGATGACGATGAGGTCGAGGCGGCCGTGCATTTGACGGAGGCGGCGGGCTTTGGCGCGCATTTCGGTAAGGGAGATGGCGGGGGTGTCGTCGATGAAGATATGGGCTTCGGTGAGGCGCTCGAGGGCTTCGGTGAGGCGCTCTTGGTCTTCCCTGCTGGTGTAACCTTTCTGAATTTTTTGCTGGTCGACGAGCGCTTCGGACGCCAACATGCGGCGTAAAAGGCTTTCCTTGGACATTTCAAGCGAAAAGACGGCGACGACGGCGGTGCCGCGGACGGCGGCGTTTTGGGCGATGTTGATGGCCCAGGCGGTTTTGCCCATGGAGGGGCGGGCAGCGATGATGATGAGCTCGGACTTCTGGAGGCCGCTCGTCATGCGGTCGAAGTCGGTGAAGTGGGTTTCAAGGCCGGTGACCTCGCGGTGGCCTTCGGCAAAGAGGTTGTCAATGGAGCCGAAAGAGTCGCGGACGATTTCAGGGATGCTTGCGAAGCCGCGCTGGACGCCGTGCTCGGTGACTTCGAGGAGTTTGGACTCGGCGGCGTTGAGGACGTCGAGGGCGTCGTCGGACTGGTCGGCGGCCTGGGTGATGGCCTCGGAGCAGACGATGATGAGCTGACGCAGGAGGGACTTGTTTTTGACGATCCGGACGTACTCTTCGATGGAGAGGCGTCTTGGGAGGTTTTCGGTCAGCGACGCGAGATAGGCGACGCCGCCGACGGCTTCGATCTCCTTGTACTGGGAAAGGATGTCGCGGAGGGTGATGTAGTCGATGGCGCGGCCGAGGTCGGTGAGCTCGGCCATGCGGCAGAAGATGCGGCGGTGGGGTTCGAGGGCGAAGTCGGACTGGGAGATGCGTTCGGCGGCTTCGTTGTAGAGGTGGTTGTCGAGCAGGATGGCGCCGAGGATGGAGCGCTCGGCATCGGTGGCGGCGGGGAGGCCGCGCTCGAACTGGAGGTTTGTGGTGGTGGCCATGGTCTAAGGGCTAGAGTACGCCTGTGAAAATCCACCGGCGGACTCTGGTCTCTGGAAGGCGTGGGAAACCGAGGGCAAGTTCCCCTACTGCGCCATCCGGGAACTGGCGTGCGGGAAGCGGCCACTTCGTGGCGGGCGCTCTTTGGGGTGATAGCGCTCCCGTTGGTCGCGGGAAAGGGGTCTTTGGTAATCTCCAGGGCTGGGTTTGGCAGGGTTCGTGCATAAGGGATAGGCAGATGCTGCCTAGTTCTCATTTTTCGCCAATGGAAGCACAGGACGGCCCGGGAGATGGGGCGTGGGCGCCGGGCTGCGCGGGCTGTGGCGGCATGCAGGGGGAAGCGGGGCAGCTGCGTCGCGAGCTGGCTATGTTGGCGCATGAGATGAGAAATCCGTTAGCGAGCCTGGAGCTGTTCGCGGGGCTGTTGGAAGAGGAACCGGCGCGGACGGCGGAATGGCTGCTCCATATAAGGGCGGGGCTGCGCGGGCTGGCGGGTGTGGCTGAGAACGTGCTGGCGTGGCAGGCAGGCGGGGAATTGGGGCTGGAGCGGGTGCGGTTGGGGGAAGC
>CAXTWG010000122.1:0-3452 GCA_964247895.1 uncultured Acidobacteriaceae bacterium | reverse complement strand
ATGGAGATCAGTCGACAGGCCGTCGCTGAGGTCGATGGCAGCAGTGGCCAGGGTGCGAAGGCGGAGGCCCTGGGCGACGCGAGGCTGGGGAAACAGGTGAGGGTGGCCAGGGGCGGATTTCCGCGGCAGGCGGCTGGCGGGAAGCGTGGCGAGCTCGGCCGCGGCGCCGCCGAGCTCGCCGGTGACGTAGAGGAGGTCGCCGGGGCGCGCACCGGAGCGTAGCAGGGCCGTGCCGGTGGGGATCGAGCCGAGCAGAACGATATCGGCGATGAACAAGGCTTGATCGGCAAGGACTGGGGATTGCGCGGTGTCGCCGCCGGCAAGTGGGACGCGGTGGGCGAGGGCGAGGGCGAGCAGGCCGTCGAGGAAGCGGGTGGTCCAGGTGCCGGCGAGCTCAGGCGGGAGAGCGAAGGAGAGAAAAGCCGCGAGCGGGCGAGCGCCGACGGCAGCGAGATCGCTTAAACCACGAGCGAGCGAGCGGTGACCTGCGGCTTCGGGGGAGTGCCAGTCGCGGCGAAAATGGGTGTTTTCAAGAAAAAGATCTGTGGTGACGGCGAGCTCGTGACCGGGGGGGAGGCGCAGGATGGCGCAGTCGTCGCCGATGCCGGCGCGCAGATGGGGAGAGCTGCCGGCATGGCGGGCAAGGGCGCGAATGAGGGCGCGCTCGCCAGGAATGGCGAATCGCTGACCGGCGGCTCCGTGAACGGCGGACCCGTGAGTGGCGGCTCCGTGAGTGGCGGCTCCGTGACCGGCGGACCCGTGATTGTCTGCGGCAGGGGTTGCGTGCTTGCGCAGGGGTGGGAAAGCGGGCTGCCGGGGCATGTGCCTGAGCTTACAGCCTCCGGAGCTTACTGCCTGCTGTGCGGCGCTCCGCTCAGCTTTTGCCTTTCTGTGCGGCCCAGCGGCGTTTTTGCGCATCGACGATGCGTTGGCGGGCTTCGGCGCTCAGGTTGCGCTTGCCGATGAGGGGAAGGGGAGAGGGAGACCCATTTTCGGCATCTTCACCGGCGAGGAGGTTGCGAACTTTGCGGAGGCGGTCGAGTTCTTCGTCAATGGCGCGCAGGAGGGCTTCAGTATCCAAAGTCGTCATGGTACGGCTGGTCTTCCTTTTTCTTGGGGCTGTCTGGGGCAGCAGCGTGAGTATAGGATTCCCGGTTTGCCCTGTTTCCTTTCTTTGTAAGGAAGAAAAGATGGATTCCGTGTCACGAAAGTAACGGGCCATGCGTTCCCCGTCGATTGACCCTCACTCGGACCGCTGATAGCGTTGAAGCAGCGGCAGTTGCCGCTGGGGCCTCCTGTGAACAAGCGTTTTTACATCATTTTCGTCGCGCGCGAGGCGGACGGGCGGTTACGCAAAGTGCCTATTCCCTTGCACTATGCGTACATCTTTGTAGCAGCGGCGCTGGTGGGCTCATTCACGATTGCGGGTATGGCGGGTTCATACAGTCGGATGCTCCTGAAAACTGCGAGCTACAACCAGGTGCGGTCGCAGCGCGAAGCGTTACGGAAGGATTACGCACAGCTGGAGCAGCAAGCCAAGCAGAAAGACGTGCAGGCGGCCTCGCTGGGATCGTTGGCGAGCCAGGTTTCGGCGTTGTATGGGTTGCACGCTCACGCGTCAAAGGCTGCGGCAATCGCGGCAACGCCGGTGCTGGCGGACAGCTCGCCGGACACAACGGCGGGATGGAGCCAGCAGGCCTATGCGAAGTCGCTGGATGAGTTTGCAGAACTGCGCACGGCGGCGGTGACGGGGCATGCGGAGCCGCAACTGAGCTTTCACCCGCATCCGTTTGCGACCAATGCCGACGCAGTGCTGGGTGAGGGAACGGCTCCTACGCTTTGGCCGGTAACGGGCCGGCTGACCAGTTCGTTTGGGGAGCGGTTGGACCCATTCAACGGGGAAGGGGCGTTCCATGCGGGGTTGGACATTGCCGCAGCCTATGGAACGCCTGTGCGTGCGCCGGCTGATGGCGTGATCGCGAAGGCGGGGCCGGCGAGCGGTTATGGACGCGAGATGATCGTGGACCATGGCGGGGATGTGACGACGATCTACGGGCACCTTTCAGGGTTCGCCGTAATCGCGGGGCAGCTTGTGAAGCAGGGGCAGGTGATCGGGTATGTGGGTTCGGCGGGGCGCAGCACGGGGCCGCACCTGCACTACGAGGTGCGTGTGCACAACATGCCGGTAAACCCGCACAAGTACCTGAGGCAGACAATGGAAGAGCAGGAGCTGCAGGTGGCGACGGCGGGGTCAAAGATTGGGTCGCACGGCGGCCAATAAGGGCGGGCTGGGCCAGTGAGTCTTGGATTTGATACAAGCGCCGATGAGCGTCGCGCAAAGGTTGGTATGCTCACTCACGATTACATAGTTGAGCCATGCCTCACCTCCCGACTATGTTGCTCTGCGTAACTCTCCTGTGTGCTTCTGCTGTGACGCTTGCGTAAGGGCGGTCCGGCCCACGCGATGTAATCCTTGCCGGCCTTACATCCAACCCGCCTTCTTTCGCGGAGCCGCACGCGACAGACTCGTCCTGCAAAGCAGGACACGCCGCTCGCTGCGCTTAGGGGGCGCTTTGACCCTGGACGGGATTCGCCGGACTGTGTACTAGGGAGCGCAGAAAGCTCGTGGGCAGGGTCGCGGTAAGGATGGCGCGGTCGTTGGTATGCGTGACCTCTGCGCTATTGAGGACTGCCTGGGTGCTTGTGTCTGTAGCTGCATCCGGCAGGTTGTTTTCGGCGAGTTTGCCGAGGCTGAGCAAGGCGGAAAGAGCGCCGGCGGAGGCTTGGGCGGCAGACTCGCTTGGGGCGATCTCCTCAATACGAAGGCGGAGGGACCCGGTCCAGCGGAGCGAAGCGATAAAGGTCGCATCGAGGCGGATAGGGAGGGTGAGGCCGAGCACAGAAAGCTTGCCGTGCTCGCCGAAGGGAAGACCGATTTGCCCGAGGCCCCAGGCGAGCGAGAGGACGGGCAGGTCACGGTAGTGCTCGGCGAGGAGCGTGGGGCCGGGCGCCCCGAAAGGGAGCCAGGTTGCGCGGGCGCGGTCGAGGATGGAGTGGATTTGCTCCGGGGTGGGGTCGTTGCTGACGGCGATGAAGCCACGGGGAAGGACGGCAACGCGGACGGTGCGGCCTTCACTGGGGATGAGATAGAGGGTGCGGCCGTCGTAGATTTCAGACGAGGCTGCGATGTGGGTGAGATAGCGGCTGAGGCGGGCTGAGTCGAAGCGGCCGCGGAAAATCTCGGAAAAAGCAAGGCCGGCGTTGGGGCCAGTGAGGTCAGGGAGGCGGTCGAGGGCAAAGGCGGCTTCGTCAAGGTCGCGCTCGGGGTCGATGCCGGTGGCGTCGATGAAGTCCTGATAGTCAGGGTCGTGAGGGGTGGGGCTCTGATTGAAGCGGGTGGCGGCGCGGAGGGGGCTGAGATTGAAGTAGACGATGGCTTGGGACTCGGGGAG
>CAXTWG010000121.1:0-3680 GCA_964247895.1 uncultured Acidobacteriaceae bacterium | reverse complement strand
GAAAAGCCACCCTCACAGTCGCTGGGCCCTGTATACCTTCAGGGAAAATGCTCTACGCCTGAGCGCGAGGGCAGGGTGGCACAATCACCGGGTTTGCCGCGCTTTGGATATGCGTGAACTGAAAAGAGGTCGGGTATTTGAGGCCGTACCCAAGCACCCGGTCCAGGGCGATGTGACCGATCCAGATCAGGCTTACCTCCCCGAGCAGGGCGCTGCGGAAGGAAACGGCGAGTATGCCCAGGAGAGCAGGGAGTCCATAGCTGTGGATCACGTTGTAGACGATGCCGGCCACAGCATTGGGCCCTCGAGCATATGGGAGCAAACTCAGGTCCGGAACAAGGAACAAACACGCGAACATGACCCAGTGATGCGGAAACAGCAGGTGGTAGGCGCCACAGGAGGCGAACAGGCCGCACAAAGCCTCGGCGCGGAGGAAATAGACGGGGCGGGAAAAGCGGCTGACGCCCGCATACAGTACAGCGCAAGCCCTCGGAATCGGAAACTTCCATTTTCCGGACACAGGAGGAGTTTTCAAAGAGCAACAGGCTCCTTCCGCCTTTAACTCGTGTAATCCAGGAACAACACGAAAAGTCCGAATGCCGCGATCATTGCCGCTGAAAGCAACGCCAGTCTTCTTGTGCCCGCTCTAAAGCATTTTCCCTGATGCTGTGCAGCGCGAAGAGTAGCTCCATGTGGCTTTTCTTTACGGAAAAGCCACCCTCGCAGTCGCTGGGCCCTGTATACCTTCAGGGAAAACGCTCTAGAAGCGGTCTCATAAACGGGATTGCGGCTTCGGCGCACTGCGTGAGCCTCGCTTTGGAGCGGGTTTCGTCCGAGGCGTCCCACATCTTGCGGGTTCATGAGATCGCTTGCAGCCGGCATCTCCATCGCCGCGCGCCAGTACAAGGCCGCGCCTGCGACAACGAGAACGAGTTCCACGCATGCCGCCGCTCGCGGATCATTCCACAGTCCGAAGCCGAGGCGTGGAAGGTTGCCTAAATTTCCCGGGAGCACAGGCATGTCGGGGCGATGGACAACCAGATCGAGCACCCAGTGCGACGCGCTGACCAGTGCGATGACCAGGGCGACTCGCCTACCCAGCCTGGGCAGGAACATCGCGCCCAAGGCTGCGGAGAGCGCCACCATGCCGACAATCGAGTGTGTGTAGTCCGCATGAATGATCAAGCCGCCGTATCCCGCGTGAACCGGCTGCACCGTTTCCAGATGAGCAAGGAACAATGGAGTGAAAATGACGTCGAGCCATACTGTCGCAAGCATCAACGCCCAGAGAGGCGTGGATTTCTCACGAGATTTGACGATTGCGGCAAAACCGAAGTGGCCGGCGATCACCTGGCGACCTCGCGATGGCGCGCGGACGGCCAGGGAAGGCGACGGTCCACCAGCCCGACCACCCCAACGAACAGAACAACTCCGGCGATGAACGCCATACTCACTCTCCTTTGGATCTTGTCGCTGACAACGATCAGTGCATAACTTACAGCGTAAGCCTGCAACGTCGAACCGTCAAGGCTTATTATGTAAGCAATGGCTTATCCCAAGCTCCTTTCAGCAGCCGACATCCTGAAAACGGCGGTCCACCTCGTGGAACACGGTGACGCCGACGGGCTCTCGTTGCGAGCGGTTGCCTCGGCACTTGGCGTGAAGGCGCCCAGTTTGTACCGCTATTTTCCGCAAAAGGAAGCGCTGGAAGTCGCGGTTGCCGAGGAGATATTGAATGCCATGCTGGACGAGTTCCGGGCTGCGTCCGCAACCGCAGACCCGGACACCAGGTTCCGAAGAACGGTGGACGTTTACCTGCGCTTTGCGCGAGAACGGTTTCCGCTTTACGCGTTCGTCGTGCAGAATCGCCGTCCCGCGATATATGGCTCCCAAGCGGGCAAGGCCGTCTGGAATGTCCTGCTGGAGGCGGCAAGCGGGGTGTCCGGACAGCCGGACGACACTGCCGCTGCTGTCGCTACCTGGTCTTTCCTGCATGGCTACGCCACTCTTGAGCACTCCGGTGCGTTCGGGGCATCCGGGCCCAAAGGTGGACTGGAGCGGGGCGTGGAAGCCTTCTTGAGCAACTTCCGCAACCGCGCCGAGCCCGTTCGGAACGGGCATCCGGATGGGAGCGACGGATGTTCGGCGACGAAAAAAGCCATGAATTGACAATAAGTCTCGATATGTCGGGCTTGCGGAGACGCTGGACCCGGAGTGCGCGATCTATCAGCCGGCTTGGCTGCCGTATGGGGGAGAGTGGCGGGGGCATGCGGGGTTTGAGGCATGGATGCAGCTGTTTGCGCGGGAGTGGACTTCGCTGGAGGTGCGGGATGCGGAGTTGTTTCCTGTGGGGGTGGTGGTGATCAGCAAGTCGCATGTGTACGCGGAGGCACGACTG
Organism: uncultured Acidobacteriaceae bacterium; assembly: GCA_964247895.1. GTDB lineage: Bacteria > Acidobacteriota > Terriglobia > Terriglobales > Acidobacteriaceae > EB88. The sequence goes on along the minus strand of CAXTWG010000121.1, from coordinate 1,282 downwards.
GCCGCTGCTGCAGTTCTTCAGGATGCGGGCGGGGCGGATTTTGGAGTTGGTGCCGTTTTATTGGGATACGGCGGCGCTGGTTGCGGCCCGGTAGGACTTGGGGTGGAGCGGGGATATTTCAAAGAGTGAGGCTGATGCGTTCTTCGTCACATAAGAGCGCGACAAAGGAAGGAGCGTTCAGGCGTAGTTTCAGCAGAAACTCTTCAAGCGGCATGTGGCAAGTTTGCGCTTGTTCGCTCAGTTTTCTCATGACGATTCCTGGAGCCAGATCATACAGAGAGGAAAGGAAAGTGGATGGGCCTTGTCGTTCGATACCCCACGGTCGGATTGATGTTTCCGGGAAATGTTTCAGATTGCTCGTCACGATCAGTTTGGCGCCGGAGCTGACTGCGGCAGCGAGCACATGCCTGTCATGCTCCCGGTTGGTCATGAATTCCACCAAGGGCTCATACTCTTCGACCAAGGCTTCAGGGAAAGTGAGACGGAGTGCGTTTTCACGACGTTTCGCTTGTGTCTCGCTTTTGCTAAACTTCGCGACCAGATTGCGCGAAACCTCGGCAAGAATCTGGTCGGACCATCTGGGCAGGAACCAGCCGAGGTGTTTCCGCCATACGCAGCAGAGTGTCCGCCAATGGCATAGGCAAGAGGACGCAGGCATCCAGGAGTGCGGGATAGTCTGCGTTAAAGGTCACTTTCACCTTCGGCGAGGCCGGTTCCCTCATACATGCCATCGGCGAGTTCTTGCCGGGCCAGTTCGTCGAGCGCAGAGCGACGTTCCTTGTCACGCTTTTTCTGGAATGCGAGAACATCCTCAAGCCTTAAACGCCGGTGCTGCCCTACCTTTTGAAAAGGGATCGCATTGCAGTTCAAAAGCTTGATGAGGTGTGGACGCGAAAAGCCCAGGAGGTTGGCAGCGGATTGGGTAGTGAGCTGCTGCTCCTGCGGAACAAGCGTGATAGCACGCCCAGCCATCATGTTACGCACCACATCTTTGAGGATTTGGTAGACGCTGTCGGGAAGCGGAAGCCGCTCATTGTGCGAGCCCACGAGAGCAGGAGTCCCGAGCTGCAGCATACGGCTGAGTTCGCGAATTTGTTCCTCCTCGGACTCGGGCAACGCAGCGAATGCGTGGGGCATGATTCCTCCTTATGTCGATGTTCTGACGATAGCAGCTAGGTGAAATATTCGAAACAGATGCAATGAAAGAAACATTCACGGTTCCAGAAGGAACTGCTATGTCGATTCGTTTTTGAAGTGTCCATTCAGGTTTTGAGGGTGGGGC
>CAXTWG010000120.1:0-3814 GCA_964247895.1 uncultured Acidobacteriaceae bacterium | reverse complement strand
TTTCCGCAGCAGATCCGGGCTTCGGCGATCGCGGTTTTTTACGCGGGGGGGACGTTGTTGGGCGGGGTGCTGGGGCCAGCGATTTTTGGAGTTTTGCTGAACGATGGGGCGCGTGCGCCGATTTTTTACGGTTTTCTGGCGAGCTCGCTGGTGATGGTGTTGGCCGGGTTGGCGCAGGCGGTGTGGGGGGTCGCGGCGGAGCGCAAGCCGCTGGAGGAGATTGGGTGACAGTTAGAGCAGTTCTCCTTTAGGTGCCGGCACATTACCGTAACCGTGGAAATGCTTTAAAGGGGGACGGCGCGGGATTGGGAGGGTTTGGCGTCGGTGAAATGCGCGATGTCGGCCATCACGCGTCCGGATTCGGGTGAGCCGAAAGAGGCGGCGATGGCGGCCTCATCCCGGAACTGGCAGAGGCATACGGCAAGGATGCCCGCGCCCTCGCCGGAGGGGAAAAAGGCGGCAGCGGATTGAAGTCCGTATGGCTTCCAGGACTCGCATACGAGAGGCAGGTGCGTATGGATGTAGTAGTCGCGGTCGAAGCGTGTGCCGGGATCGCCTGGATAGGTGACGTAGACCGTTGCCATGTTCGTGCTCCTTTTGCCGCTCATTTGCGGAGGGTGTGTGCATGCGATGCATTGTTTCCGGTGATTGAGTCAGGCGGCTGTCACCCTTGCCGGGGGGCAAGGGCCGAGGCTCGGGTTGCGGGTCTGCTGTCGCGGTCGGATTGTTGTCCGTTCCCCTTCTCGTGCAAGGGGAGGTGTATGAGGATTTCGAGGCCTCCGCCTAGCCGGTTGCGGGCGACGATGGTGCCGCGGTGGAGGTGCACGGCGCCGGCTGCGATGGCGAGGCCTAAACCGTTGCCGAGGGCGTTGCCGCGTACGTTTTCGGAAACAGGGTCGTTTCCAGGGGTATTTTCGGCTCCGACGCGGACAAACGGGTCAAAGATCGACTGCAGCATGGGTTCCGGAATACCGGGGCCTCGATCGCGGACGGCGATGACGGCGCAAGGCCGGCCGGCGAGGGTTTCGCGGGCGAGCTCGAGCTCCACGGTAGTGCCCGGCGGAGTGAAGCGTACCGCATTGCGGACGATGTTTTCGCAGGCGCTGCGGAGGGCGTAGGCATCGGCATGCTGGAGGATGGGGGCATCCTCGAGGAGGACCTGCACTGCCTTGCCGCCGGCCTGCGCTTCAAAAAGGCCGTCGGCGCCGACTTCTTCGATCAGAAGGGAAAGGTCGACTGCCTCGCGGGGAGCGCCGGAGATGCCGGACTCGAAGCGGGACAGGGTGAGCAGCTGCCCGATGAGGCGGTCGATGGTGCCGATGTCGCGCTCCATGCGTCCGAGCAGGTCGGTTTGCTGTGGCGAGTTTTGCCCGCGGGCGGCAATGCCGCTGTGGAGCAGGGCGACCGAGACGTTGAGCCGGGCCAGGGGGGAGCGCAGCTCGTGCGAGACGGCGGCCAGGAGGTTTTTTTGGGTTTGGAGGAGGAGCGCGATGCGCGCGACCATGGAGTTGAAGTCGGCGGCGAGCGAGGCCAGCTCGTCGTGGCGGGCGAGGACCCGCGCGGGGGCGCGGGCGCTGAGGTCGCCGCGCGTGACTTTTCGGGCGGCGGCCTGGATGGCGTGGATAGGAGAAGCGATGTGGTAGGCCAGCCATAAGCAGAAGGGGGTGACCAAAAGCACCAAGGCAAGCGGGAAAAGGACGCCGCGGGCCAGAACAATGCCGAGCAACTGGTAGAAACCGGACGCCAGATACAGCAGGAATACATAGGGGTGTCCGTTTGGGGAGACAAACCGGTAGGCGGCAATCTGTTCGCGAAAGATAAGCACTTCCCCGGCCCTTACCTTGCGGGCCAGGCGCATGCCGTCGTCGGTGACCGGCCTACCCAGAACGTCGGCACCGTAGCCGTCCAGCAGGTAGAGCTGCCGGTTTTTGTCATGCACGGGGATTTGGGAGAACCGGCTGAAAGCCTCGGGTCCTCCGGACTCGTAGGCGCGCACGGCTTCAGCGGCAAGGATCGGGGCGACGGTCGCGTACAGGTTGGGTTCGGTGAGCGGGTGCGTTCCGGCGAGGTAGCCGCTGCCGACCACGATGGTATGGAGGCCCCAGATCGCGAACCAGAACCAGAGAAAAAATTTGAGGAAGAGTCTCCGGACGGGGATGTATTCGCGCGTTCGAGACAGCAGCTTTCGGATCATGGTCGGAGCCTCACTTCAGAGCAGTTCTCGTATCGGTGTAAAGGGAAAACCGTGTGAAGTGAACTGCTTTAGGGCATTTTCCCTGATGCTGTGCAGCGCGGAGAGTAGCTCTATGTGGCTTTTCTTTACGGAAAAGCCACCCTCACAGTCGATGGGCCTGTAGACCTTCAGGGAAAATGCTTTAGGCGGAAGGCCACGCATACAGGTAGCCGCTGCCGCGGACGCTGCGGATGCGCTCCTTACCGTCTTTCTGCGGGCCGAGCTTGCGGCGCAGATTGCTGACATGGAGGTCGATGGAGCGGTCGAAGGGAGAGAATTTGCGGTCGAGGACCTGTTCGACCAGGGCGTCGCGGGTAAGCACCTTGCCGCGCCGTTCGAGAAAGACGCGCAGGAGGTCGAATTCGGCGGAGGTCAGCTTGATTTCCGCGCCTTCGCGCATGAGCGTGCGCGCGGCCATGTCGAGTTCGAGGTCGCCGGAATGGACCACCGGTGGGCGACCGCTGTCGGCGGCCTGCGCCTGCCAGCCAGAGCGCCGGAGGACGGCGGCGATGCGGGCGACAAGCTCGCGGGGATTGAAGGGTTTAGCCAGGTAGTCGTCGGCCCCGAGCTCGAGGCCGAAGATGCGGTCGAAGTCGTCGCCTTTGGCGGTGAGCATGAGGACGGGTGTGGTGGTGTGTTTGCGGATTTCGCGCAGCACGTCGAAGCCTTTGCGGTCGGGAAGCATGACGTCGAGCACGACCAGCTCGAAGCCGCCGGCGATGGCGGCGCGCTCGCCTTCAGCGCCGGTGTGGACGGCGGAAAGCGCGAAGCCTTCGGCGCCGAGGTATTCGACGACAAGCTGACACAGGTCGCGGTCGTCGTCGACGACGAGGAGATGGGCGCGCGTGGGGGGGAGCGAATGCGGGAGCGGGTTGGGGGGCATGTTCATAGCTGGAGCGGGTCCCTGGATGCTGCCTGCATGATACGTCCGGGGCAGGGAAGCGCGGCGGCCTCCTACAATTCCTGACAGTTTGCTTGCCTTGTCTGACAGCGCGGTCGCCGCCCTTTGCCCAGAATGGGAATGGAAGGGGAGGGACATGGTGCAGACACTTGAAGTAAACGCCGCCAGCATACTCTGGACAATCTGTTTTTACACGGTGCGCGTGCTCCTCCTGCTGCTTTAAAGCGGAGCGCGGGCCGATGGTGGGCGCGATGCGCGGGTTTAAGCGACGGGCCTACAAAGGCATACCCCCGATTCGCTGTCCGGTTCACTCCCGACAAAGATTCGATGACTCGATTGGAGGCGCGATGTACGACACAGAAGCAGTTCCGAACGCGGCACGAGTACGAGGTCCCGGCTCGCGGCTCGCCCGGCGGCTCGGATTTTCCATCCTGGCAGCCGGCATCGCGATGGCTGGGGCTTCCATGGTCCGGCTGGTGTACCCAGGGAGGCCGAGCGCCGCGCGCAGCCTCCTTTTCGAAGGGTATGTTCCCTTGCCCGCAAGCAGATGGCTGAACGTGCTGGATTACATGACTGTGGCGGGAAGGAGCCTGTTTGTCACGAGCTAAAGCTATGGCAGCGTGTACCGGGTAACGCTGCCGGGGGCGGGCCGGGACAGCGAGGAGCTTGGGAAGTTCGCC
>CAXTWG010000119.1:0-3817 GCA_964247895.1 uncultured Acidobacteriaceae bacterium | reverse complement strand
AGCCGGGGGTGCTGGGCGGGGTGGCGGGGCTGCTGGTGCTGGCTTCGCTGGTCGCGGCGCTGGTACCGGCGCGGCGGGCGGCTTCGATTGAACCGGTGATTGCGTTGAGGACGGAGTAAACCTATGCAAACCCTTTGGCATGACCTACGTTACGCCCTGCGCCAACTGCGCAAGGCGCCTGTTTTCACCCTGACCGCTGTCCTCACGCTCGCGCTTGGGATAGGCGTCACCACAACGGTGTTCAGCGTGGCGCGGCAGGTGCTGCTCACGCCCTTGCCCTACCCTGAGCCGCAGCGGCTTGTCGGGGTCGCCCTCACCTGGCCCACGGAGGACTGGCCTACAGAGGACGCCAATGCGAACCAGACCGGCGAGAGCTATGACTTCCTGGCTCAGAACAGCCGGAGCTATAGCTCGACGGCTTTGCTCGAAGATTCCAGCGGCGTCGCGAATCTCTCAGATAAAGGCGGGCACTCGTCCAGCATTCGCGTCGCCAGCGTAACCCGCAGCTACTTCGACACTCTCGGCATAGGTCCGAGCCTGGGTCGGGCTTTTGCAGCGGATGAAGATCGGCAAAACGGACCGAAGGCGCTGGTGCTCAGCTACGGCCTGTGGCAGCGGGCCTTTGGCGGTGACCGCTCGATCCTCGGACGCACTGTGCGCTTGAACCAGGAGAGCGTTACCGTTGTCGGCGTCATGCCTGCAAGTTTCCGCGCCGAAGTGCATTTCTCAAGAACGATGCTCGGCGCGCCCGACGCGTGGCGCCCCTTGCAGCTCAGCAAGAGCGATCCCGGTTACATCGGGACGAACTACGAACTGTATGCGCGTCTGCGTCCCGGCGTTTCGCTCGCGCAGGCGCAGGGCGAGCTGCGAAACCTTGATCGCGCCCTCGACAGGCAATTGCCGCACCTGAGAAACTGGAGGAGTTACGCGGGTCAGAATCCCGTCCTGCGCATCTGGCCGCTCGCAACCGTGTTTGCCGGGGATGTGCAGCGGAGCTTAGTCGTCATGGGCTGGGCAGCAACGGCTGTGTTGCTGCTCGTCTGCCTCAACCTGGCCGGCCTGAACACGGTACGCGCTTTGCGGCGGGCTGCTGAGTTCGGCTTGCGCGCTGCGCTCGGCGCGACACGTGCCCGCCTGCTCCGGCTCGCTTTCCTTGAGGTCTTTCTGCTTGCGTTTGCCGGTACCGCCGGTGCACTGCTGGTGGCCAGCTCGCTTCTGCCCTTTCTCCTCGCGCATTCACCGGTTCCTATCCCGCAGCTGAACAGCGTCGGCGGCTTCGGGGTCACGCTCACACAGACAGCTGTTCTGGGGCTGCTTAGTGCCATCCTCTTTGGCGCTCCTCTCGCGCTTCTTGCGTTCACCCGGGAGCGAACGCACCTGCGTCTCGGAGCGCCCCAAATAGGAGGAACACCGCGCCGGCAGCGCTCAGCTCGCGCTCTGCTCGTTTTGCAGATGAGTCTCGCGGTCGTGCTGCTTTCGACCGCATCGCTCCTGCTTGGGACTTTCTTGAGATTGCAGGCAAGGCCGCTCGGCTTTACCCCGGAAAAGCTGGTCGTCTTCCAGACGAATCTGAAAGGCGAGCGCTATGCGCCGACCCTTGCGACCGAGCACTTTGTCAAGACAGTGCTTTCCGGCCTCAGTGGAGCGCCGGGGGTGAGCAACGCGGCGGCTATCAATGGCCTGCCGCTTGACCGCGGTCTGAACGAAAACGGCTACCCGGACGCGCGCAGCCAGTTAAAGCAGACCATCGAGTTTCGTGCGATCACGCCCGGCTACTTTCGCACGATGCAGTTGCCGCTGCTCGCCGGGCGCGATCTTGCCGAAAGCGATGGTCCGACGACACTGCCCTCGGCCGTCATCAACGCGGCCGCAGCACGCCGTTGGTGGCCCGGCCGGTCGCCCCTCGGCAGCTCCATCCACACGGGCGGCGAACAGTGGCGCATCGTCGGCATCGTCGCCGATGCGCCCAGTAATTCTCTGGCGGACGAGCCTCAAATTCTCATCTACGCGCCCATCGCGCAGCTTTCCGACGATGCGACGAAGATGCTCAACGGATGGTTCCCGACCAGCTTCGCCGTGCGGCTTGCTGCGAACCTCAATGTCGGACCCATCGCGCGAAAAGCCGTAGCCGAGGCTGACCCGGAAATCCCTGTTGCCAAGCTAACAACGATGCAGCAGGTGATCGACGATTCCGTAGCTGCACCGAGATTTTTCACGGAGCTCGCTGAGGGTTTCGCCGGCTTCGGTGTCCTGCTTACCGCGATCGGCCTGTTCGGGCTGCTCAGCTACCAGGTGGCTCAGCGCACACGCGAAATTGGCATTCGCATCGCGCTTGGCGCCGGCCGCGGCTCCATCATGCGCTCGGTCATGACAGGCAGTGCAGTTCTGGCGCTGGCGGGCGCGGCCATGGGCGGCGTCGGCACACTCCTTTTCGGCCCGCTGCTCAGCCGCTGGATCGCGGAAAACGTGATCCGTGCTGAAACCCCGGAGCCAAACCTCTTTTTGAGCAGCATTGCAGCGGTGGCTTGGGCCGCAGCGTTTCTCATCCTTACCTGCCTTGGAGCAGCTCTGCTGCCGGCCCGGAAAGCAGCCCGAGTCGAGCCGATGGAAGCGCTTAGAGCCGAATAGAAAGCGAGAACAGCATGATTGAACTGAAGCGCATTGAACGCACTTACAAAACCGGGGCGGCGCAAACGTATGTGCTGCGGAATATCAACCTGTCCATCCGCGAGGGGGACTTTGTCACCATCATGGGGCCGTCGGGGGCGGGCAAATCGTCGCTGCTGAATGTTCTGGCGCTGCTCGACGACGAATGGCGCGGCGAGTACCGGCTCGGCGGCGAGGCGGCGCATGGGCTCAACCGCAAGCAGCGCGCGGAGTTGGCGCGGCGCCAGATCGGTATGGTTTTCCAGAGCTACCACCTGCTCGACGACCTCACCGTCGCCGAAAACATCGACCTGCCGCTCTCGTACAAGAACCTGCCCCGCTCCGAGCGCCAGGCCATGGTCGCCGACACGCTCGACCGGTTCCAGATCGTCGGCAAAAAAGACCTCTACCCCAGCCAGCTCTCGGGCGGCCAGCAGCAGCTGGTCGGCATCGCCCGCGCCGTCATTCACCGGCCCGCGCTGCTTTTAGCCGACGAACCGACAGGCAATCTCCACTCCGCGCAGGCCGAGGAGATCATGCGCCTGTTCCGGTCTTTAAACGAACAAGGCACGACCGTCGTGCAGGTCACGCACTCCGACGCGAACGCCGCCTGGGGCAACCGCATTGTGCGCCTCCGGGACGGCTGGTTGACCGACGACCTCCCCATAACCCGCGCCACAGATCGCACTACTGAAGGAGCAGCCCGTTGAGTCTGTCCGCCCTCCGCCGCACGGCGGCTTGCCTTCTGCTCCTCCAGCCCTCCACCCTGCTCGGGCAGGCCGCTGCTCCGCAAAGCACGAGCGCGCCTGCGCCTGTTCTAAACACGCCTCCAGCCGCCCCAGCGTTGCGGCTCGACTATCCGCACTCCCGCAACCCACTCGACACCTACCGCCCGAGCTACGTCCCGCAAGCCGCCCTCGCCAACTCGCCGCGTTTCAACGACCTAATCCGCGACGGCAAGCTTTATCTGTCGCTCGAGGACGCGATCCTGCTCGCGCTTGAAAACAACCTCGACATCGCGATCGCCCGCTACAACCTGCCCATCGCCGAGGCTGACGTCGAGCGCACCAAGGCTGGCGGCACCACACGCGGCGTCAACTCGGGGCTGGTGCAGAACACCCCCGGCGGCGGCGTGGGCGGCTTCGGCTCAGGCGCGCCCGGCGCCGGGGCT
>CAXTWG010000118.1:0-3900 GCA_964247895.1 uncultured Acidobacteriaceae bacterium | reverse complement strand
GGGCGGGACCGCGGACGATTTTTTTGGTGACGGGGTCGTCCTTGCCGGGGACGATGAGGTCGAGCGAAACGGGGGCGCCGGCTTTGCCTGCGAGCAGGAGGCGGATCATGGCGATGGACAGGTCGTGGGTGGATTTGCCGTCGATGGCTTCAATGACATCGCCGTCCTGGAGGCCCTGCTTGTCAGACGGGGAGCCGGGGAGTATGGAAACGATTGTGGCATAGCCGAAACGCTTGTCGACGTGGAGCCCGACCTGGTCAGCGTTGGAGGGGGCAGCGGCGAGGGCGGTTTTGTAGGCTTTGTACTCATCGGGGGTGAGGTAACTGGAGTCGGGATCGAGGGACTCGAGCATGCCGTGGAGCGCGCCGTCGGTGACCGCGGGGAGGCTGGGCTGAACGACGTAGAAGTTCTGGATTTTGCGCAGGACTTCTTCATACACACCCATTTGCTTGTAGGCGCTGCCATCGGGGGAGAAACCGCCGGCGCGGACACTGGTGGGCAGGGTCGCCCCGATGAGAACGAGGACCGCGATGGCGACCGAAAGGCCGAAAACGGAGCGCTGGAAGGTTCTGGACATGGTATGTGGGTCCTAATTCAGGCTCAATGATACTCCGAGCCGCTGCGCGTCCAGGCGGGCAGCGGTTGCCGGCGTTCCGATCGGGCTGGGGATGCTTTTCTTTCCTGGTGAAATGAGGCGTCCAGGATGAAGCAGGTCCTTCGCTTTTGGAGGAAGGCGGGAGAAAAGGGATAAAAGCAGATCCTTCGCTGCGCTCAGGATGACCCTTGGTTTGTTGGTTTGAAGGATGGGAGAAGAGTTGGCAGATGCGCATGGAAGAAGCGCTTCGCAAGGCCATGGCCGGCTGAGCGAAGCGGCGCATGCATCCCAATCGGCAGGAACTCTTTCCCCTGGGTGCATGTATGAAGGCAGTTGTTTTCCATGGCATTGGCGATGTGCGGCTGGATAAGGTCGCGGAACCGAAGATCAAAAACCCGGATGACGCGATTGTGCGGATCACGGCGAGCGCGATTTGCGGGACGGATCTGCATTTTGTGCGCGGGACGGTGCCGGGGATGAAGCCGGGGACGATCCTGGGGCATGAAGGGCTGGGGATTGTGGAGGAGGTGGGGAAGAATGTGCGCAATTTTCGGCGGGGGGACCGGGTGATTATCCCTTCAACCGTGGGCTGCGGGCGGTGCAACTACTGCCGGGCGGGGTATTTTTCGCAGTGCAATAACGCCAACCCTGCCGGGCCGCTGGGCGGGACGGTGTTCTTCGGAGGGCCGGAGACAAACGGCGGGCTGGATGGGCTGCAGGCCGAGTACGCGCGGGTGCCGTATGCGGCGATCACACTGATGAAGTTGCCGGAGCAGATCGATGACGACAACGCGATCTTGATGAGCGACATTCTGCCGACCTCGTACATGGCGGCGGTGATGGCGGAGATCAAGCCGGGCAATGCGGTGGCGATCTTCGGGTGCGGGCCGGTGGGGCAGCTGGCGATCGCTTGCGCGCAGCATCTGGGCGCGGGACGGGTGTTCGCGATCGATAATGAGGCTTCGCGGCTGGAGATGGCGCGGGCGCACGGGGCGGAGGCGATCGACTATGACGAGGAAGACCCGGTGAAGGTGCTGCGGGAGCTGACGGGCGGGACGGGGCCGGACCGGGTGATCGACGCGGTGGGGATCGATGCGGCGGCGCCGACGAGCGGGCCGGGCAAACCGAGCCGGGCGACGGCAAAGGAGTTCGAGGCGGAGCTTGCGTCGGTGATGCCGAAGGGGAGCGGGAAGTATAAGACGGGCGGTGCGCCTTCGCAGGTGCTGCGCTGGTGCGCGGAGTCGGTGGCCAAGGGCGGGACGATCTCGGTGATCGGGGTGTACCCGCTGACGATGAAGAGCTTCCCGATCGGGATGGTGATGAACAAGAATGTGACGGTGCGGGCGGGCAACTGCGACCACCGGCGGTACCTGCCGGAGCTGATGGAGCTGGTGCGGTCCGGCCAGGTGCTGCCGGCGGAGTGGATCACGCAGACCGGGCCGATGCCGACGGCGATCGAGGCGTACGGGAATTTTGCCGCGCATGCGCCGGGGTGGGTGAAGGTGATGCTGGAGCCGGCGCGGGGGGCGGCGTAGCTTCCGGGCGGACCTGGTTTCAGTGCGTAACGGGCCCGATCTGGTCAATGCGCCACATGGGGCCGTCCTCGTAGAACTGGCCTTCTTCCCGGACAAAGGCCGGTGCCTGCCCTTGCAGGATGAGGAACTTCCAGTCTTTCGGCTGCTTGCCGACCAGGGGAGCGATGGCGCCGGTCAGACCGCCGAGTTCGGCCCTGGCGAAAAACTCCCGTGCCGGGCGGGGACTGCCGCCGACGCGGAACGGCACAGTGCCTTGCGGGGTGACGGCGATGTGGATTAGCCGTCCGCCGCCCGAGGCCACCAGCAAGGGTAGTTTGGTCTCCGTGGTCGCGGCGTCGAGATTGGTCATCAGTGTCACGGTCAGGCCGTTGGCCAGGTCCGCAGGCAGGTCCATGTGTTTGGTCGTGATCTTTGGCTGATCGCCGCCCTTCTGCTCGCGGATGGTGACATTTCCGGAGGGCATGTCGATGCGCATGTCGAGCGCGGTCGGGAAGCTCGGTCCGCGCTGGATGTGGTGGTCCGAGATGAGACGGAACGTCCGGTCCTGGGTGAACACCGCCTCATCGTCGTCGAGCGAGCCGTCGTTGAAGTGGAATGTCAGGCGGGAGACGATTCGTTTGCCGCGCACCACCTGCACGAGATCGCCCAAAGCGATGGTTTTTTCGTTTTTCTGGTTTTTCTCGTTGATGGCCCGCAATAGCAGGAAGCCGTGGCTGGTTCCTTGTGGGTAGCGAACCCCGATCGAGTCCGCGCTCGCGCCCCCCGCAGAGAGCAGGATGGCGAGCAGACTCGTGGAAATACGGCATAATTTTTGTTTTCGGAAGAGGTTGATCATTTCGAATGCAGGGGCGATGTTCGCCTGCGAACATTAGTGTAGCTCGCGATTGCGGGGCGTTTGTTCACCGGGTGAAATGCGCTGCACGGAGCCAGTTACAGGCCGAGGATGCGGCGTAGGGAGGCGGGGTCGTGCGTGGAGCCGGCGAAGTCGTCGAAGGAGTTGGTGGGGGGGCGGAGGATTTCCTTGCGAATGAGTTCGGCGCCGAGGCGCGCGCCATCTTCGGCGGACTGGAGGGGGTCTTCCCACTCGAGGACGGCCCAGCCGGAGTAGTTGTATTGGGCCAGCTTGGCGAAGACGGCGTGGAAGTCGACTTGGCCGAAGCCGGGGGTGCGGAAGCGGCCGGGGCGCTCGACCCAGTTTTGGTAGCCGCCGTAGACGCCGGAGCGTCCGCTGAGGCGGAGCTCGGCGTCCTTGACGTGGAAGGCGCGGACGTATGGGTGGTAGTGGTCGAGGAAGGCCAGGGGGTCCATCGCCTGGAGGACCATGTGGCTGGGGTCGTAGAGGATTTTGGCGCGGGGGTGATGGCCGGTGGCTTCGAGGAAGCGCTCGAAGGTGATGCCGTCGTGGAGGTCCTCGCCGGGGTGGAGCTCGAAGCAAAGGTCGACGCCGGCTTCGTCGAAGGCGTGGAGGATGGGGAGCCAGCGGCGGGCGAGCTCGGCGAAGGCTTCCTCGATAAGGCCCGCGGGGCGCTGGGGCCATGGGTACATGTAAGGCCAGGCGAGGGCGCCCGAAAAGGTGGCGTGGGCGCGGAGGCCGAGATTGCGGGAGGCGCGGGCAGCGAGGGTGAGCTGTTCGGCGGCCCAAGCGCGGCGGGCCGGCTCGTTGTGCTGGACGGCGGGAGGGGCGAAGGGGGCGAAGAGCTCGGAGTAGGCGGGGTGGACGGCGAGGCGCTGGCGCTGGAGGGGGGTGGATCGGTCGGAAACCTGGAGATT
>CAXTWG010000117.1:0-3932 GCA_964247895.1 uncultured Acidobacteriaceae bacterium | reverse complement strand
ATGAAATCCTCCGCGGCCTCGCCGCCGTCGGCGAGCTCACCCCGCGCATTCAGGACATGATCGTGTCCTACGGGGAAAGACTCTCGAGCCGCTTGATCGCCGACGTTTTCGCCGCCGGCCCGGACCTTCAAGGCGTCCACATCGATGCCCGCCAATGCATCTGTACCGACAACCAGCACACCCGCGCCATCCCCGACGATGCCCGCATCGCCGAGCAGCTTCGCACCCTCGTGCTGCCGCTCGCCGAGGCCGGCCGCACCGTCGTCATGGGCGGCTTCATCGGCTCCACGGAGGCAGGCGCGACAACCACCCTCGGCCGCGGCGGCTCGGACTTCACCGCCGCACTCGTCGGCGCGGGTATAGGCGCCGAAGCCATCGAAATCTGGACCGACGTCGACGGCATCATGACCACCGACCCCCGCGTCGTCTCCTCGGCTCTGCGCGTTCGGTCCATCTCTTTCGAGGAAGCCGCCGAGCTTGCCTACTTCGGCGCCAAAGTCCTCCACCCCGCCACCATCCTGCCCGCCGTTAAGCAGAACATTCCCGTCCTCGTCCTCAATTCACGCAACCCGTCGAATGAGGGCACCCGCATCCAGGCGCTCGCCCCGCCCTGCCGCAACCCGGTCAAGTCCATCGCCGCCAAGCGCCGCCTCACCATCGTCGACGTCGTTGCCAGCCGCATGCTCATGACCCACGGCTATCTCAAGGCCATCTTCGACATCTTCGACAAGCACCGCTGCGCCGTCGACATGGTCTCGACCAGCGAAGTCTCCGTCTCGCTCACCGTCGACTCCAACGAAGCCCTGCCCGCCATCGCCGCCGATTTGTCTAAACTCGCCGACGTTAAGTACGAAGGCCGCAAAGCCCTCATCTGTCTCGTCGGCGAGGATATTCGCGGCCACTCCGGCGTCGCCGCCCGCCTCTTCAACGCAATCAAACACATCAACGTCCGCATGATCTCCCAAGGCGCCAGCGAGATCAACATGAGCTTCATGATCGACGAGGACGACGCGGATGAGGCCATCCGATCGCTGCACGCGGAGTTTTTCGCGGACCCTGACCCAAGCATCTTCGACATAGAAAAGCGCCCTTAATCGCTCTTTAGAAGACCCGCCACGAAGTGGCCGCAAGCCGCGCAGGCGGTTTTAACTCCGGCAGGTTGCCGCAACAGCTAAGGTTTACAAGTAAGGTCATCCTGAGGAGCGAAGCGACGAAGGACCTGCTTTTTCCGGATCGAGAAACGAAACTTATGAACCTCCTCATCCTCGGCCGCGGTAAAACCGGCTCCGCCATCGCAAAGGTCGCCCGCGAACGCGGTCACCAAGTTCATATCCTCGGCTCGTCCGAAAATAAACACGCCCGCGCCCTCACCCCCGCGCTGCTCGCCACGGTCGATGTCGTCGTCGACTTCACCACCCCCGAAGCCGTCGTTGAAAACCTCCGCGCCCTCTTGCCGCTCGGCACAAAGGTCGTGGTCGGCACCACAGGCTGGTACGCCGCCCTGCCTGAGCTCACCGCGCTCGCCCGCAAGCACAACGCCTCCCTGCTTCACGGAACCAACTTCTCCCTCGGCGTCCAAGCCTTCTTCCGCGCCGCCCGCGAGCTCGCCCGCGCCCTGCCCGGCTACGAGTTAAAGATCGAGGAAACCCACCACACCACCAAGCGCGACGCCCCCTCCGGCACCGCCCTCACCCTTCAGCGACTCGTCGAACAAGCCACCCAGCCGGAGCCTACGAGCGCGCTCCTCGGCGAGCTTTCCAGCGGTTCCACGGGAGCCGCCAAGCGCGAAGCCCCCATCACCTCCCACCGCATCGGCGACGCCGCCGGCCTCCATGTCCTGATGTTGCGCTCCCCCGCCGAAACCCTCACCCTCCGGCACGAATCCAACGCCCGCACCGCCTTCGCCGAAGGTGCCGTCCGAGCCGCCGAGTGGCTCGCCATGCAGCTTAGCCCTGCGGTTTGGGATTTCATGCTCATCGCCCCGAAGCTTGGGGAGCTGCCAGAGCCGCAATCATGGCAAGCGCTTGAGAACGGGCCTCTATGGACCGATCGAAATGAACCAGTCGGAAGCCTTCCGCGAAGGTCACCGCTTGATTCGTCGAGCTGAGCCGCCGGCCCCCTCATGAAACTAACCTCGTCTTCATCAAGACGATCCATCCCGAGTCTGGACGGAATGCGCGGGGTAGCCGTTCTCTTGGTGATTTGCGCGCACGCAGGCATGTTCGGCCGGCTACTCAGCCTGTCACAGCGGCACCATCTGCACTGGCTGCACGTGCTATTCGAGATCGATCCGGGCGACCTGGGCGTTTCCATCTTCTTCGTGATCAGCGGTTATCTGATCACCACTCTTCTCTTGCGCGGACTGAACGAAGGGAAACCTCCTCGGCTTAACGACTTTTATCTGCGTCGCTTCTTCAGAATATTTCCGCCATATTACGGGTATCTCGCGGTTATAGCGTGTCTTTGGGCATGGCAACGCGTTCCTTTCAGCACGGGTAATCTTGTATCTGCACTCACCTATACCTCCAATTACTACCCTTACACCGCAAGCCGCCCTGAGTCATTCGGCTGGCTTGCCGGACACACCTGGAGTCTCAGCCTCGAAGAGCAGTTCTATGTATTCTGGCCGGTTTGCCTGCGCTATTTGGGCACCAGAGCCGCGCTGAGGGTGGGCTTGGGCATTTGTGCTTTTTCGCCCGTTTCCAGACTGCTTACGCTTGCAGTCCACCCCGCGTTCGGCTTTGACGGGCAGGTCGCGCGCATGTTCCACACACGCATGGATACCGTCATGTTCGGCTGCGTGCTTTCCCTTCTTGCAGCTCACCCTCAGGCGAGGCAGAGTCTCACGCGTGCCGCGAACCGGAGTTGGTTAGCGCTGCTGGCAGGCTTGCTGCTGCTCACTGACCTGCACATGACGTCTACAAGGCCGCAGATCGCTCTCGGTCTCGGCATTACAGTTGAAGGGTTTCTTCTCGCGTTTCTTCTTTTTTATTTCGTGACTAATCCGACAAGCTTCGCGGGCCGCATTCTCAATCACTCTATTCTGGTGCATATCGGTCTTATCTCGTACAGCCTTTACCTTTGGCAGCAGCTTTTTGATGGACCTGTTCACATCATCCGGGGCAGTCACGGGCTCTGGCTGATATCTATCTTCGCCTGTGCTGAAGTCTCCTACTTCTTCGTGGAAAAACAGTCCACGCGTGTACGGGACTACTTGCTCGCCCGTCGGCGGTCCGCGTCTGCTCGCTGACAGGTGAGCGCTCATCGCAGACCCTCCGGCACCGCCCCTTTTTCCCGCTCCTTCACCTTCCGCGCCGGCACCCCTGCATACACCCCGAACGCCTCCAGATCCTTCGTCGCAATCGCTCCCAGCCCCAGCACCGCTCCAACCCCCAGGTTCACCCCCGGCGAAACGATCGCTCGCGCGCATACCCAGGAGTACGCCCCCAGCCGCATCGGCGCGGAGACCAATGTAAACTCCGGCGAGTTGTATAGGTGGGTCGCCCCGCACACATACGCCCCCTGCGAAACAATCGCATGCGACCCCAGGAAGAACGGCGAAGGGTTATACAGCTCCGCATCGTCTCCCAAGGACACCCGGTCCTCGCAGACGAGATTCCAGGGGGCCCAAACCTTCCCTTTTGGATAGAAGTGACATTTCGCCCCCAAGCGGGCCCCGAATAGCCGCAGCAGCATCGCCCGCCACGTATGGAAAGGCCGCGGCGAGGTCCGGTACAGCAGCACATAGACAACCCCCCACAAAAGCCGCGCCAACCGGTTCCCCACCGAGTACGCCGGCTTGAGCGTCGGATCCTCTCCGTGCCCCTGCTTTGTTTGCACAATCTCACTCAAGGCTTGCTCGCTCATCGTTCCGCTTTCTCCCGCGCGGGAACCGCGTCCCGCTTCCCCGCCGCCCCCACCACGGCCCGGCT
>CAXTWG010000116.1:0-4006 GCA_964247895.1 uncultured Acidobacteriaceae bacterium | reverse complement strand
TGGAGGAGGAGCGGCTGTGGGCGGGTTTCACGGTGGGGGCGGCCACAGGTAAGGCCGGGGAATCACGCAAGCGGCGAGGGCTCGAAGCCTTCGCCGCTTTTGCATTTGCAACGAAATTTTCAGCGCCTGGATGGTGGGCGGGCCCATTTCAACTTGAGTGTTTCCGAAGATAGGCGGCGGGAGGCCCGGAGTGACCCTGCTCCATCTGTAGCACAGTTTGCCAAGTGTCTTGTCCGATTCCGGATGCAGGAGGGAAGGGAAGTGAATCGTCCAAAAGCACCCGACCGAATATCTTTCGCGCATCGCGCAGACCCGGTTTTCCCTCGAGACACCTGCGGCGAGGTGGAAGGGGACGTGTATGTCATGTCATCCCCACTGTGCCATGGACGCGCCCTTCTCGAGAGCGATGGGTGCCTCCTCCATGACGGCGCAGTATATCCGGGGATGCTGCGTATCGCTTCCCCTGGAGAGCGTGTTCGTGCACTGGTGCTTTCGCCTTCACGCGCCGCCGTCCTGACGTTTCCAGGGCAGGCGATGCGCACCGTCCTCGCCCATGAAGGGCATAACCCGGGCAGGTGGAGCTTTTTCGATCCGCTTCTCAGGCCGGACCACCGGGTCCAGAGGATTTGCGAAACACTGCTCACCGCCGGCCATGTGGACCTGAAGCAGCGACAGCTTTTTATCGACGGCCTGGCGCACGCATTGTTGGCTTGCCTACTGCAAAAGCGCCTGAGCCGGAGACCGGTGGAAGATCGTGGCTTGAGTGATAAGGAGTTGGCGCGTGCCGTAGAGTTCGCCGACTCGATGACCCAGGCCGGGCTTGAGCTTCACACGGTGGGCGGATACTATCGGCATGACTTCCGTTACGTTCGCGCGGCGTTTCCAGATGAAAGTGCGGCAAGCGCCGTACAGCTGGTTTTTGCACCGGCGGATTGAGCGAGCGCAGGAACTTTTGAAAGATCCCGCACTGTCGCTTGCAGAGATCGCGCTGAAGGTGGGATTCTCAAGCCAGAGTCATTTTACGGCTGCATTTCATCGGAGGGTGGGCTGCTCGCCAGGCTTCTGGCGACGGCGGCGATTGTTGTAAAGATCCTGATAACGCGCAGATTGTGATAGACCCGAAATCTTCGAAACTCTAGGCTCATAACTGGAATTGCCTTGGCCTTGCGCGGTCGTGCGCAGGGCTGCCATGAAGTAGATGGACCGGCAGAAAGAACCGCGGAGCCCGGCAGCTTGGCCTTCTTCTGCCCTCAACCAGGGAGCGTGTTTATGCACGAAGCAGGGGGAAATGTCTTGATCGTCGGCGCCGGTCCAACCGGCATGACGGCAGCGTTGGAGTTGGTACGGTTCGGCATTCCGGTGCGGCTGGTTGAAAAAACGCCCGAGCCGGCGACAACATCACGGGCTATTGGCGTACAGGCGCGCACGCTTGAGTTGCTGGAACAGCGAGGGCTGGCGAATCAGCTTGTTTCGCTGGGCAATCCAGCCCAGGGCGCCAGCGTCTATGGCGGGGGCAAGCGCCTGTTTCGGCTGCCGTTCGACCGCATCGACAGCAAATACCACTACCTGCTTTTCGTTTCGCAGGCGGAAACAGAAAAAATCCTGCGAGAAGCGCTCGCAAATGCCGGGGTGCCGATCGAGCGGAACGTATCGATGATTGCCTTCGCGCAGGAAGAGCGAGGCGGTGCGGACGATGCTGTCACCGCGGTTCTCAAGCATGCGGACGGCTCGCTGGAGCAGGCGACCTTTGCCTACCTTATCGAAGCCGAAGGGGCACACAGCACGGCGCGCGCAACCCTTGGGCTGAAGTTCGAAGGTAAGTCGCTCGTAGAAAATTATGCGTTGGGCGATCTGTACATCGACGGAGATCTCCCGGAAAGCGACTTTCATATTTTCTCGTCCGAGCATGGGTTTATGGGCCTGTTCCCAATGGGAAACAGGCGCTTTCGGCTGATTGCCAGCAACCCTCTGAGCGAACCTTCAAAGAACACCGAGCCTTCGCTCGAGGAGTTGCAAAAGATTTACGACCAGCGCTCGGCCGTACCGGCGCAATTCCGGGATATGAGCTGGAGTTCATGGTTCCGGATCAACAGCCGTGCCATCGATCACCTCAGTGTGGGGAGGGTCTTCCTGGGTGGCGACTCGGCTCACATTCACAGCCCGGCCGGCGCTCAGGGCATGAACACCGGCATCCAGGACATGGTCAACCTTTGTTGGAAGCTCGCAATGGTGATTAAAGGGCAGGCAAAGCCTGAACTGCTGGACACCTATACCGCCGATCGAATACCGGTCATCCGAAACGTGCTCACCAAGACCGAAGGGCTAACAGATGCGATTGGGTCGGAGAATATGCTTTTCCGGTCTGTGTTTAATCACATCGCCCCGTGGGTCGTGAGCCTGGATGTCATCCAGGAGAACAGTACCGAACGCATGAGCCAGCTTTCGCTCAACTACCGGGAAAGCCCGCTGTCGAAAGATGCAGGCCATGCCGGAAGCCTCCAAGCCGGCGACCGTGTGCCTGACCTTCCCGTGTCTGTTTTGAACCGGGAAGGCACCTCGGAGCAAAACCCGCACAGCGCAAGGCTATTCGAGCTTCTGGACCCGTCGGCGTTCACCGTCTTCTATATCCATGTAAGCGACCCCGCAGCTATGCATGCTGAGGTCCAGCATGCGCTGGGCGACTATCACCGGCTCATGCACGGGCATCAGATTGCACCCTCAAACGGCAACGAGGACGTGTTCAGGAAGCACTTCGGCTCTGAGCCCTCTATCGTGCTGGTACGCCCAGATGCTTACATCGGCTTTACCGGCACGGCGCACGCGGTTCCGCAGCTGGCAAGCTACTGCGCGCACTGGTTGTGTCCCGAGCAGGCTGCTCCGCAGGAGGCAGCTCATGCCTGAGCGAAGCAGCACGTGGACGAATCTGTCTGAAAGCACAGCGCAGGTGCTGTTTTGCGATTTGCAAAAAGAGGTTTCTGCTCGCACCAAGACGAACGAACCTGCCGCCTTGACAGCCTCCGCCACTGTACTGGCGGAGGTCGCAAAGCTGACTTCCATACCCATTGTGCTGAGTGTGGTTCCTGAGGGAGAACGGCCGCCGGAGCTTCTCCCCGGGTTGAGCGAGGCCACGCAAGATGCGCCCAGGTTGTTGCGAGTCACGGTAAGCCCTTTCTCTGACGGGGAGACGAAGCGTATCCTCGGGTCTTCGGACCGAAAAGTCCTGATCCTCTCCGGTTTCGCCATCGAAGCGGTCGTGCTGCACGCAGCTTTGGATGCTTTGGGAGCCGGTTACCAGGTCCTCGTACCAGTGGACGCGTGCGGCGGGATGACAGAACGAACGGAGCAGGCCGCTTTGCGCCAGATGGAGGCGGCTGGGGCGGTCATCACCTCAGTCGTTTCCATCGCGACCAGGCTGGCCCCGGACTTCAGCACGGAGCAAGGCAAGCAGGTATTTGAGGTTGTACAACGTTTACGACTGGCGTAGGACCGACCCTGCACGTAAGATGATGCGTCCACAGAAAAACTGGACGCATCGCCTGTAGCGGCAGGCTGCATAACGTTTGGGCTGAAGCATGCGGGCCCACAAAACTGGGCCGCACACTTCAGCCTGTGCTGGGCTTGCAGGCGTTTGTACTGCTTACACGCTGACTCTGGCGGGCTCGGCGGGTTTCGCAGTCGCAGTTGTGTCGGGCTTGCGGATGTCGATTCCGCCTTTGAAGAAGGCACCGTCCTCGATGGAGATGCGCTGCGCGGCGACGTCGCCGGTGAGCGAACCCTCAGAGCGGATGTCGACGCGGTCGGAGGCGACCATGTTGCCGCGGACCTTGCCGAGAACGACGATTTCGCGCGCGGTGATGTTGGCGGACACCTGGCCGTTGCGGCCGACAGTGACACGGTTGCCGGCGAGGGTGATGGTGCCTTCGATTTTACCGTCGACGTAGAGGGACTCAGAGCCGGTGACCTCGCCCTTGATGACGAGGGATTTGCCGATGGTGGCCTGTTCGCC
>CAXTWG010000115.1:0-4086 GCA_964247895.1 uncultured Acidobacteriaceae bacterium | reverse complement strand
CCACCGGCAAGGCCTGCCCCACCGGCTCCGGCGTGCCTGCCCCCGGCGCAGCCCTGCCCACCCAGCCGCTCGCCTACGCCCCCAACACCCTCGCCGCCAACGGCCTGCCCACCAACATGTGCATCCTCGCCGGCTTTCCCACCGCGCTCGCAAAAAACACCACCGACAGCTTCCCCTTCGGCCTCTGGTTCGCCGATGCCAACACCCTCTATATCGCCGATGAAGGCGACGGCTACGCGGGCGGCGCGGACCTTTACACCCACGCCGCTGCCCAAACCCATGCCGGGCTCGAAAAGTGGGTCTTCAACGCCGGAACCAAGACCTGGATCCTGGCCTACACCATGAAGAGCGGCCTCGGCATCGGGACGCCCTACACCGTCCCCGGTTACCCGACCGGCAACAACACCGCCACCAGCCTGCCCTGGGCCCCAGCCACCGACGGCCTGCGCGCCATTACCGGCGCGGTCGGCCCCGACGGCGTCGTCGCCATCTGGGCCGTTACCTCCACCGTCAGCGGCGCAGGCGACCAGGGCGCCGACCCCAACAAGCTCTATGTCGCCGTCGACGTGCTCGGCAACACAAACGCCGCCGTCGGCGCCAACCTGCCCTTCTTTGAGATCAAGGACGCCGGTTTCGGTGAGGTCCTCCGCGGCGTCTCCTTCACCCCCGGCACCGACTTCAACTTCTTTAAAAACCTGTAAGCGCAGCCTGAAAACAAAGCGCCGGCCCTTTATCCGGCTGGCGCTTTTATTCTGTTCCCCAAGCGTAGTTGCCGGGCAATTTCAGTGGATTTTTTCAAAGTTCAGGAGCATTGCAAGGATGCGCCGAAAGGGTGGTCCTGAGCGCATGCGGGATCCCCGGCAAGCTTGCTTGCAGGGGTGCAAGCGAGGGACCTGCTTTCCCTCGGTTCCATAGCGGCGCTCGGATTTTCTACCGTACCTTGCTCCCCGCCGGCACCGGCGTTCCATCCCGCACCACCACCGGGTCCAGAAACGGCATCGCCGCCCTCAACTCCGCCCCAACCGTCTCAATCGGATGCTGGGCCTCCCCTCGCCGAATCTCATTGAACGTCCCGTTCCCCGCCTCATTCTCCGCGATGAACTTCTTCGCGAACGTCCCATCCTGGATGTCCTTCAGGATGCGCACCATCTCCTCCCGCACCGCCGGGGTAACGATGCGCTTCCCGGACTGGTAATCCCCCCACTCCGCCGTGTTTGAGATCGAGTGCCGCATGTACGCGAGCCCCCCACGGTACATCAGGTCCACGATCAGCTTTAGCTCATGCAGGCACTCGAAATACGCGATCTCCGGCTGATACCCCGCGTTCACCAGCGTCTCAAACCCGGCTTTCACCAGCTCCGCCGTCCCCCCGCATAGCACTGCCTGCTCACCGAACAGGTCCGTCTCGGTTTCCTCCTTGAACGTTGTCTCGATCACCCCGGCCCGCGTGCAGCCGATTGCTTTCGCATAGGAGAGCGCGAGCTCCTTCGCGTGCCCGGTCGCGTCCTGCTCCACCGCGATCAGCCCCGGCGTCCCGCCGCCCTCGCGAAACACCTCCCGCACCCTGTGCCCCGGTGCCTTGGGTGCCACCAGGAACACATCCACATCCTTCGGCGGCGCGATCGTCCCGAACCGTATGTTGAACCCATGCGCGAACACGAGCGCCTTGCCTTTGGTCAGTGCCGGGGCAATACTCTCCGTGTAAATCCCCCGCTGTAGCTCGTCCGGCGCGAGAATCATTACCACATCCGCCCACTGCGCCGCGTCCGCAACGGAAGCAACTTTCACCCCCGCCTCCCGCGCTTTCGCCTCGGATTTCGACCCTGTCCGCAGCCCCACCCGCACCTCCACCCCCGAGTCCTGGAGGTTGAGCGCATGCGCATGCCCCTGCGAGCCATAGCCGATAATGGCCACCTTTTTGCGTTGAATCAGGCTCAAATCCGCATCGTTGTCGTGGTATGTCTTCGCCATTCTTCTCCTCTACAATCCCTATCGTCGATAACCGATCCTAGTGCAGGCTTTTGACCGCCAAAGAGATTGCGGCGATCCCAAAACCACCAAACCACACTTTTCCAAACCACACAGGAATTCGCTTCGTGCCCTTCGTTCCCAGAAGCGGGGCATAAAACTCCTGTCCCCAGATCGCCTGGTGAGCACCTAGGCCAGCGGCACCGAAGAGAAGGAAAGTGTTCACATAGTGCATCTCGTTGTATGCCCCTTTTAATTGTTTGCAATCAGGACGAAAGTATCACCTCTCGAACCGCCCAGTCACATCCGGCTCCAGCACTTCCGGCTCATGCTCCTCTCCGCCATCTACCCCCGGCACCCGCATCGCCCCCAGCACTCGCGAGCCATGCCTGCCCCGCCGCATTACCATGCGCCCGGTCCGCGCCACCTCCAGCACATGGTCCCCGCTCTCCTCGAGTACCTGGATCAGCCCCTCGATCTTGCTCTCGACGCCGGTGATCTCGATCATCAGGCTCTCCGTCGCCAGGTCCACGATCCGCGCCCGGAACACCTCCACCAGCTCGAAAATATGCGAGCGAGTCTGCGGTGTCGCCGCCACCTTAATCAGCGCCAGCTCGCGCGTCACCGTCGCCTGCGCGCCGACATCGTCCACGTTCAGCACGTTTTCGAGCTTGTACAGCGAAGCAGCGATCCGGTGCCCCGCCGTGGCGGATGCCTCCGCGACAATGGTCATCCGCGAAGTCCCCACCCGCTCACTCCGCCCCACGACCAGCGAGTAGATGTTGACGTTCAACCTGCGGAACAGCAGCGAAACCCGGCTCAGGACGCCGGGCTTGTCTTCTACAAGTGCTACGAAGGTGTGGAGCATGCAACCCTCTTTCTGGCCCAGCGACGGGAAGCAATCGACTTATTGCTTAAGCCCCTCAAAGAAGCGGTAAGGTCGAGCGAAAACGTCAAAATGACCCGGAGTCGTTTCTACAGCTAGCTTCTCGCTGCAATCATTGGCGCTTGCAGCCCTTGAGTGTCTATGCTGTAGCTCGCGATGCTAGGCCTGGTCTGGCACAAAACATGATGATCTACCCAGACTTGCAGGAAGCGAGTGTCAGCACCCTCAAGGCGTAATGCTGCCGTCCCCTTTTCATTCGTCACGAGACCGCATGAAACCGTTTTTCGAGCACTTCGCCCTTGATTTGCCAGTAAACACTAGAAGGTGCTCTTGGGCGATTGCCTTTCCGTTGTTTCCGTTGCGGGCAGTGATGGAGAGGGTAACAGACTTCTCATGGCCTCTTATATTGAGAAACGTCAGGAAGATCAGAATGAGATTGGGAGTCATAGATCAACTTACTTCTTCTTCAACGTTTCAATCGCCTCGTCATGCCGACGCTGCTCCGCATAAAACTCCGTATAGTCTTTCCGCAAAGCTTTCAGCTCGCCGTCGAACCGGTCCGCGAGTCGTTCCATCTTTCCATCGAGTCTGTCGATTTTTGTGTCCAAGCGCTGCGCCTCGCTCTTGATCTCGCTGCGTGTCTCAGCGGCATCTCGCCGCGCGAACAGAATGCCTGCCAGAATGGCGAGAATAGTCATGCCGAATTGAAAATTCTCATGCATACACTGCAGCTCCTCGTTCAGGCATTTACAGCATGTGGCTCACCTGCCATTTAACCATCCTCCCCCGTCTCCAGCATCGGATCCGCCCCTTTCGGCCGCCGGATCATCTCGTGCAGCGCCGCCCCGGCGGGGATCATCGGGTACACCGACTCCTCCTTCTCCACCAGAAAGTTAATTAGAAACGGCCCCTTGGTCCCCCGTGCCGTTTCCAAAGCCGAGGTAGCCTCAGCCCGCGTCCTGACCGTCATGCCGGGTATCCCGTGCGCCGCGGCCAGCATGACGAAATCCGGCGATAGTATCGGCGACGACGCATAGTTCTTGTCGTAAAAGAACTCCTGCCACTGCCGCACCATCCCCAGATAGCCGTTGTTCACCACCGCGATCTTGATGTCGAGAATTTCCTGCGCGATCGTCGACAGCTCGCAGGCTGTCATCTGGAATCCGCCGTCCCCCGCGATCACCCACACCTCGCGGTCCGGGCAGGCCACCTTCGCCCCAATCCCCGCCGGC
>CAXTWG010000114.1:2346-4117 GCA_964247895.1 uncultured Acidobacteriaceae bacterium | reverse complement strand
CCTCCCCTCCATCCACCGCACCATGCTCGGCTACTGCCGCAAGCTCTCGGTCCCGCTTGAAGTCGAAATCAACACCAGCCGCTCTTCCCACCTCCAGAACGACAAAGTCAACGGCGGCGCCCCCTACATCCAGCGCGAAGTCATTAACGACACCCGCGGCCATGTCTCCGAGCTCCTCATGAAGGCCATGAGCTCCGGCGCGCTCGACACCGACTTTTCTTCCGCCGATCGCGACCGCATGCTCGCCTTTCTCCGCGTCTACGGCCCGCTCGACGAAGCAGGCAAGTACAACGGCAGCGACCGCGCCGGCTACCGCAAACCCGCCGGCGCGGGCGACGACGCCGGCGTACTGTCAAACCCCATCGACATGCGCACCCTGCTCGCAGCCGAGTTCTGGCAGGGCATCCTCTTTGAAGAAGCCTTCGACATGCAGGCCACCATGTTCCAGCCCGTCGGCGGCATGGATCGCATCCCCTATGCCTTCGCCAAATCCCTCGGCACGCTCGTCCAGTACGACTCGCCCGTCACCGAGATCCGCCGCACCCCGAAAGGCGCCCGCATCACCTACACGCAAAACGGCGCGCCCAAGCAGATCGAAGCCGATTACTGCATCTGCGCCCTGCCCCTCACCATGCTCAAAAACATCCCCAATGACTTTTCCGCCCCTTATAAAAAGGTCATCGATGAAGCCACCTATGCCCATGCCTACAAAATCGCCTGGGAAGCGCGCCGCTTCTGGGAGGAAGACGACAACATCTACGGAGGCCTCGAGTTCGTTTCTCAGGGCCCCAGCCCCATCTGGTTCCCCTCGGGCGGCCTGTTTTCCCCGCGCGGCGTCCTCGTCAGCGGCTATACAGAAGAGCGGCTCGATGACTTCAACAAGCTCACCCTCGACGGGAAACTCACCGCCAGCCGCGCCTCCATCGAGCGCCTCCACCCCGGCCGCGGCAAAGAGCTTGAAAAACCCATCTACGTCGGCTGGGGCCAGGTCGCCCACAACCAGGGCTCCTGGATCATGACCTACGGCCCAGGCCAAGGCCGCGCACAGGACCGCTTTCGCGTACCCCTCACAAGCACAGCCAGGCAGGAAGCTCCCGGCGCCGGCGTCTCGAAACAGGGCGCGCCCACCCGCCCCGCCGCCGCCGCGACGGCCCCCCACGTCGGCGACGAAACTCTCCTCGCCCCCGACGGCCCTTTCCACTTCGCCGGCGACCACTGCAGCCACATCGTCGGCTGGCAGGAGGGCGCCGCTCTCAGCTCCCATCGCGCCCTCCACATGATCGCCCAAACCCAAGCCGCCAGACTCACAAGTGTCTCGTCATCCCGAGAGCCGTTTTCGTAAACACGTGGAGCGAACAGCGAATCCGGACGTGGCTTTTCCGTCAGAAAAGCCATATCACCACACATTTCTCTACAGCTATACGAGAACGGCTATAAAACCAGTGTCATCCTGAGAAGCGAAGCGACGAAGGACCTGCTTCTCTCCACACTCCCTCAAAACCGGGTGCCCCAAGTCTCGCATTGAGACCTGGGCATTCCCTGAGCGACAGCTCAGAACCTTGCTCACGCCCCCGAAAAGTTCCTGGCCCAAAGAAAACTGTCATGCTGAGCGCAGGCGGGGTCCCAGCAAGCTTGCTTGTTGGGGTGCCAGCGAAGGACCTGTTTTTACCTCTACACCCAAAGGAATCCACATGAAACACATCGCCTTCTTAGCCGCCGCCCTGACCCTGACCCTCCAAACCCAAGCCCAGGTCCCTGTCAAGAACCTCCC
>CAXTWG010000114.1:0-2336 GCA_964247895.1 uncultured Acidobacteriaceae bacterium | reverse complement strand
CCTCCAGCCCAACGAGAAATCCCCCATCGCCACCGGTGTTTGGGCCGGCGATACCCTCTACCTCAGCGGCCAGCTCGCCTCCCCCATCACCCCCGCCGACCCATCCAAAGGCACGGAAGCTGCCTACGGCGACACAGAAACGCAAGCCAAGTCCGCCCTGACAAAAATTCAAGCCCTCCTCAAGGAACAAGGCCTCGACATGAAGGATGTCGTCAAAATGACCGTTTTCCTCGCCGGCGACCCCGCCAAAGGCAATAAGCTCGACTTCCCTGGCCTCCAAGCCGCTTATACACGTTTCTTCGGTACCGTAGACCAGCCCAACAAACCCGCCCGCTCCGCCATGCAGGTTGCCGCCCTCGCCGTCCCTTGGGCCCTGGTCGAGATTGAAGTCATCGCGATCCGATCCAAATAGCGCGACAATGCGCTTTCCCGCTCCAAGCTCGAGAGTAGGCGCGCACTTTACCGCGCCACCGGCCGCAACAGCGGAATCCACCTCCCCGCCGTCGTCGATAGCTTCCCCCGCTCTCCCTCCGTTAACGACCGCCACAGCAGCCCAACTACCAGCACGCTCCCCACCCCCGCGATCACAGGCGCAATCATGAGCCCTTGCGTCAAGGCCGTCCCAAGCAGCACCCCTACCGCACCGGCAAGCATCGGGACGAGGCTCACCACCGCCGGCCGCAGCGGCGCGTACATCCGCTGCGCAACCCATAACCGGATTGCAAAGTCCAGCCCGCACCGCAGCGCCCAGGCCATCGCCGCACCTTCAATCCCCGTGTACCGCACCAGCACTGTCAGCAGTGGCACGTAGAACGCCAGCTCAATAAACGAGAACTTCGCGTTCACGCTCGCCTTGCCGATCCCGTCCAGCAGCCCCGCCACCACCGTATCGATGCTGGTCAGCAAAATGCCCACTCCCAGCCAGCGCAGCACCACCGCCGCATGGTTCGCGAACTCCGTCCCCAGCCACACCGCCAGCACCCAGTGGCTCAGCGCCACGCAAAGCAGGCACGCCGGAAACAACACTCCCGCTACCGTCAGCAAGCTCCGCCGAAACAGCGCCTGCGTATTTCCGGGGTCTGTCCGGTAGCTCGCCGCCATCGCCGGGTAGGCCGTGTTCATAATCGCGATCGGGATAATCGAAAACCGCATCACCAGGTCCAGCGGCGTCGAGTAGTACCCTGTCGCCGCCGCCGACAACACCGACGCGATGATGAACCGGTCCACATAGGTCAGGATCGGCCAGGTCACATTCGACGCCGTCATCCATCCGCCCATCCGCATCACCGGCCCCAGCGTTTTCAGCTCCACCCGCGCCTGCTTCAACTCCGGCAGCGCCCGCACACAAATCTGCCAGTACGCCAGCACATTCAAGACCCGGCACACCACCAGCACAGCGATCACGCCCACCAGGCTGTTATGAAACCGCAGCACAATCAGCGGCCCGATGTAGTACATCGCCATCACCGGGATGTTGGTTAGGTTCGCCGCCCGGAACCGCTGAAATGCCGCCAGAATCCCCCACAGCGCCGACGACAGCAGCACCACCGGCGCCGATAAACACAGTACATACAAAGAGCGCAGCACCTCATCGTGCAGCTGCGCCGGAATATGTAATCCCTTATCCACCCAGAACCGTGCCAGGGCAGCCATCAGTAAACCGCCCACAGTTCCAAAAAGCGTCAACGCCGCCATCCCGCTTCGCGCCAGCGCCGCCGCTTCCGTCCTTTTCTCCTCCACCAGCAACTCAGAGATCGTCCTCGTCAGCGACCGCCCAATGCCGAAGTCGAAGATTGAGAAAATTCCCACCAGGCTCAGCGCGATCGTGAACACGCCCCACCGGCTCGGCCCCAGGTCGCGCACCAGGTATGGCGTGATCACCACCGCCACAATCAGCGGTCCCGCACGCCCGATCAGGTTCCACATCGCGCTCGCCGCAACCGTGCGCGTGCTGCTCAGCGCACGAACCGCCTCCGCCGCCGCTCCATCCTTTCGCTCGCCCGGCACGGGTTCAACCCCTGTTTGCATCCCCAAACCTCAAATCTGCCTTCGAAACACCCTCACCGCGCCCGGAAAGCGCAAGAAAGGCTAAAACAAGCCGAGTATACGTCCACTCCCACCCTCGTCTGGACCCCAGTGTCTCCTGTCCGATCCCAGGAACAAACTGCAAAGTGCCCGCATCCCGCACCACAGTACCGTAACGGGTCTACCTCCGCTTTCCGTCCCGTTTCGGAACCGCATCCCACTGCCATGCGCTCCCGTACGACCCTACTTTTCCCCGCCCTCCTGCTTTCCGCCCTCACCCTCCCTGCCCAGCAAGCCGCCACCGATACCTC
>CAXTWG010000113.1:0-4257 GCA_964247895.1 uncultured Acidobacteriaceae bacterium | reverse complement strand
GCTCGGGGTGTGTGCCGTCGAGGCAGAGGCCTGCGTCGTCGACGGTGACCATGGCGGCGACGGGGAGGTGGGGAGCGGCAGAGTGGGCGGCGCGGAGGGCTTGCTCGGCTTCCGGCAGGGAGGTGATGGTTTCAAGGATGAGGAGGTCAGGCCCCGTTCCATGGCCGGCTTCGGCGAGGGCGGAAATCTGCTCGCAGTAGGCTTCGTAGGCTTGGGGGAGTTGGGCTTCGATTTCTGAAGGGGCGAGGCCGAGGGGGCCGACGGCGCCGGCGACCCAGGCTTGGGCGGCTTGTTTGTCGTGGAGTTGGGCGACGGCTTCGCGGGCGAGGCGGACGCCGGCCCCGTTGATCTCGTGGACTTTTGATTGGAGGCCGAAGCGGGCGAGGCGGAGGCGGTTGGCGCCGAAGGTATTGGTTTCAACAAGCTGCGCGCCGGCTTGGAGGTATTCGTCATGGATGGAGCGGACGAGGGCGGGGTCGGTGAGATTGATTTCGTCGTAGCAGCGGTTGAGGAAGATGCCGCGGTCGTAAAGGACAGTGCCCATGGCGCCGTCGGCGAGGAGGGGACGGTCGCCGAGGAGGGCTTGGAGGCGGTTGGGCATGAGTACAAGGGTACTAAAGCAGTTCTCGTGTTGGTGCGGAGGGAAGATTGGGGATGTGTGGCTTTTCTTGACGGAAAGCCACGTGGAGTGCCGCTGGTCTCTCCATGTGTGTACGAGAACTGCTTTAGGGTGCGAGGGGACTAGGGTGCGAGGGGACGAGAAGGGCCTAGAAGCGGTCTCATAAACAGACTTGCGGCTTCGACGACCTTCGTGAGCCCCGCATTGCGGCGGGTCTCATTCGGGGCATCACCCGAGCTTGCGGGTTTATGAGACCGCTTCTAGGGTCACTGCACCAAACGCCAAGAATGTACGGGGAGGCTCCGCTGCGCAAACCTGTTGCGGTGGAAGAATTCCGCAAGCCGACGACCTCAAGCAAAGCCGGCTTGTTGTGTGCGAAAGCCGGTTGCCATAGGGAAAGGTGTTGCGGGAGTAAGCGAGTCGCTAGGTTGAGAGTAGCTCCGGCACAAAGATGTCAGCGCAGGTGTACCGACGCTTCGTGATGCCTTGTTCGAAGTGGTAACGCAGGATAGCGTCGATCGCTTTGCGATTCGCTTCGATCCCATAAGGCCACCAATCTTCTCCCAGCACACCGCGATTTTCGCTGATCAGTTCGCTGAACCAAGGGATCATCGTGCCCATGTTATTGAAAATAAGACCGTGCTTGTACTGCTCCATGGCAGCTTTCTTCGCGTCGCAGAAACCTCGATAGACAGACTTAACAAGCTCGGGATGATTCGCCAGAAAGTCTTTGCGGACCACAACCGTATGCATGATGGGGAAGATCCCGGTCCGCTTGTAATAGTCGCGCTCCACCGATCTGTAGTCGGGAAAGAGCCGCGTGACGTTTGGCGAGTTTTCAAGGATGCACTTCGGGACGTCGGCTGAGATCAGCGCATCGATCTCTCCTGATTCCAGCATGGCACCCAGTTCCTTGCCCTTCGGAACTTCCGACACTTCGACATCGGCCGGATGCGTACGCGGGATAAAGTCGACCGGTTTCAACGGCCAGTCCAGTCCACCAATGACCCAGCGGCACCCTTCCGGCTTGAAACCGTATTCATCGGACAAGATGCCCTTCGGCATGATTCCGGCGTCGTGACCGTACACAGCGAGTTCACCGATTGTCTTGCCTGAGAGATCCTCCGGCTTGCGAATACCCCTGGCCTTGTTGATGTAGATCGCTGAGTGGCGAAAGGCTCGATTGGGAAAGACCGGGATAGCGATGAACGGCGGATCGTCCACATCGAGCGTGCGGAGGAAGTATGTCATCCCGAGCTCGGAAACATCGAACTTGCGCTCACGGATCATCCCTTCAAAGATCTCTGTCACGATGGGAGCACTATGAAAGGTGGCATCGACGCCATCGATTCTCACGGTGCCGTCGGCTAAAGCACGCGTCCGGTCGTAATCCCAGAAGGCAATCTCAAGCTTCACATTGGCCATGGTGGACTCTCCATTCCGTGTTCTTGTACAGCAATGGGTGATGTGGGACACACACTCCGGCTCACCAGGGGAGGTTGCCGGTTTTTACCTTTTAAAACCGGCTGCATGTCCCGGCTGCATGGCTAAGATAAATTGATTTACTATATGGTTGCTCCGGAAGATCGTGCTGCCATGCGAGCGAGAGGAGGCTTTGCGCCCTACGTGTGTACGAGAACGGCTCTAAGATCGACCGATGGGGCAAGACGCGCGGGCGATCACGAAGCTTTTCGAGACCGCGTCTCTCGGCGCCCCGGAGAATGCTGTGGGGTTTGTGCTGTGGCGCGTCGTGGTCCGCTACCAGCGGGAGGTGGACCGAGCCCTTGCCGGGCTCGATTTAACGAATCTGCAGTTCATGGTATTGGCGCTTACCGCTTGGCTGGGCCGCTCCGGTGAGCCGGTGACCCAGACCGAGCTCGCCCGTTTTGGAGACATCCACCCGATGCAGGTTTCCCACATGCTGAAGACCCTCGAAAGCAAGAACCTGGTAGCTCGCCAGCGCAGCCCATCCGATACCCGCGCCAAGCGCATTGCCGTGACACCAGCCGGTCTGACTACCTTGCGGAAGGCGCTGCCGATTGCCATCGGGGTCCAGCGAAAGCTCTTCGGCGGCGAGGGCGAAGTGGGAGGCAGCCTTCTTACCGCGCTTCTTCGTTTGGATTCTGAACACACGCGCACAGATCAAAGTTGAGGGGGGTTGCTTTGGTATACTCGGGGTTCCGCCGGGGCCGGTTTTCCGAGGGAGCTGGAGTTGTGATTTGGGTGTGTTGAGG
This sequence comes from uncultured Acidobacteriaceae bacterium, assembly GCA_964247895.1. Classification (GTDB taxonomy): domain Bacteria; phylum Acidobacteriota; class Terriglobia; order Terriglobales; family Acidobacteriaceae; genus EB88. The sequence continues at coordinate 1,404 of CAXTWG010000113.1, read as the reverse complement.
GTGGGGTTGTCGGGGGGGTTGCGGCGGACGGTATCGGTGGTGGCCGCGGTGGCCTTTGTGGTGCTGGGGTTGTCGGCTTGCGGGAAAAACTTCTACTTCGCGGGGCGGAACCTGCCGCCGAGCGGGATTTTGAACCGGGTGCTGCTGGCGGCGCAGATTTCAGGCAGCGGGTCGTTGACGCTGGTGGACGCGCTGTACGACGTGCGGCACAACTTCAACAACACGGTGGCGGTGCTGCCGATCGGCGGGTATAACGGGGGATCGCTGCCGGTGACGATCCAGAACCTGCCGGCGGAGCAGAGCGGGCTGGTGTTCGCGAGCTCGGATGGGACGTTGAGCGCGGTGAACTACCAGGCGGAAACGGCTTCGTCGCTGCTGGCGCCGGGTGCAACGGGCCAGATCGCGTCGTCGATTTTCGCTTCGCAGACACGGCAATACATTATTGCTGCGCTGCAGCAGCAGCATTACGTGCAGATGTTCGACGCTTCAGCGACGCCCTCGACCTTTGAGCTGAACCTCGCGAATGTGTACCGGGTGGCGATCAACCCGGGGGGAACGGTGGCGCTGGCGTTTCTGGAGAACTCGGACCTGGTGTACAGCGTGGTGCACCTGACCTCGGCGCAGCAGCAGGCGGCGATCAACCGGCCGACGACGTTCCGGATCACGCTGGCGGACGGGACGCAAAGCCAGCCATCGGAGGATTGCGAGCCGCAGAATCTGCCGCAGTACTGTGTGTTCCCGGTGAGCGCGGGGACGGCGCGGTTCGACCGACCGCAAAGGGTGGTGTTTTCGCCGGATGGGGCGTCGGCGTTTGTGATCGACTGCGGGCCGGAGTGCGGGGGGCAGACGGCGGGAGTGACGCAGATCCCGTTGGGGGCGAATGCGTTGAATACCGGGGCGCAAGGGCCGGCGGGAGCGGGGCTGGTGGCGAGCCGGTTTGTCCCGGTGCCGGGCGGGGCGACGGATGCGCTGTTCGACGGAAACACGCTGTATGTGGCGGGGCAGCAAAGGCAGCCGGATGGGCTGTTTACGGGGGAGCTGTCGGTTGTGAATGCCCAGGCGGGGTCGGTGAGCGCGCCGATCGGGATTTCAGACGGGACGCACCAGCGGATGGTGTTGGCGGATGACAATACTTTGTGGATCGGCTCAGCGAACTGCCCGGGCGGGGAGCGGTACCGGCAGGCGCAGGCGGGGGGAAGCGTGCCGTACGGGTGCATGACGGTGATCGATCGTGGGACGAACACGGTCAAGGTGATTGAGTCGTTCAAGGGGGACGGAACGGGGATTGCTTCCGTGACGGGGCTGCACAAGGTGTACACGGCGGAGGGCGGGCAGGTGTATATCTATGGGACTGTCGGCGGGGCGGCGCTTGACAACTCAAACGTGACAGTGCAGGGGACGGTG
>CAXTWG010000112.1:0-4292 GCA_964247895.1 uncultured Acidobacteriaceae bacterium | reverse complement strand
TTCACGCGGCTTTTCCGTCGAGAAAAGCCGCATTTCGACAATGCTGTGCAGATCACAGGAACTGTGAAAATGCTCTAGACCGGCGCAGGTTCACCCGGCTTAGCCTCCTTCGCTTCCCACTGAATCCATTTCAGGTCGAGCACGAAAAAGGCATACAGCGCGGGAACGAGAAGAAGTGTCACGAGCCCGGAAAGCAGCAGGCCTCCGATTTCGGCGTAGCATAGCGGTTTCCATAGCGGACCTCCATGCAAAGCAAGCGGAATCAGAGCGAAAGCGGTCGCGCTTATCGTAACCAGCACGGGACGGAGGCGTAGCAAGCCTGCGTCGAGCAGGGTATCCAGTAAGGGCTCACCCTTTCCGTGCTGTTCCTCAATCCGGTCGAACAACACGATAATGTGGCTCACGATCACTCCAATGAGGCTCGCTACACCGAGAAAGGCCATGAAGCCGAACGGCTCCCCCATAACCGCGAGCGCGAGAAAAGCGCCGACGCAGCCGAAAGGGATGGCGGCAAAGACAATGAGCGGCTTAACAGTGTTCCTGAACTGCATCATGAGTGCGAAATAGATCGTCAGCACGGAAACCCCGAGCGCGATGGCCAGGTCGCCGAAACCGCTCTTCTGCGCCTTGTACTCGCCTTCAATGGTGAGCGAATAACCCGCGGGCAGGCTCTTGACCAGACTGTCGATCTTCGGCCTTCCTCGTTTCAACACGGTTGAGGCAAGCGCGCCGGCTGTCGGATAACACGAAACTATAATGGCCCGCGAACGGTTATAGTGGCGCAGCAGAGCCGTCTGCGGAGCGAAGCTGACAGAACCCACCTGCCCGAGAGGAACGGCCATGCCGTCACTCGCTCGATATACGTGCTCCTTTCGAGCATCCGTCAGGAAAGATCGCTCCCCGTGACGCTCGCGAAGAAGAACGGGGATCATCTGGTCACCGTCGAGCAGGGTTCCAACGGGGAGGCCGCTGGTGTTCATCGCTGAAGATCTAGCCACATCCTGATTCGTCACACCGGCTTTGGCTGCCTTTTCAGGGTCGATCTCGACACTCATTTCCGTCCGGTCCTGACCCCAATCGTCGCGAACGCGGGCCGCGAGCGGGTCCGCCCGGAAAATACCCTGGAGCCGGGCAGACAACTGCAGCAAGGTCGCGGCATCCGGACCCAGGATGCGAACGGAAACCGGCGCGCTGATCGCGGGTCCGGTCTGGAGCTGCCGCACATCCACCCGCGCGCCGGCGACCCTCCTGGAGATCTCGGCCTGCAGCAGTGGAACCAGGAGATTCGTATCGCGCTTGTCCAGTGTCTCGATGAGGACTTCCGCATAGTTCAGGTTCGGCGGCTCAGGGGAAACCGAGTCCCAAAAACGCGGGCCTCCCCCACCTATGAATGTTGTCAGCGACTTGAGAACCGGTATTCCCGGATGCGCGCGCTTGCGGTCTGCGGCGAACCTAGCGGAAACGGTCTTGATAATGTCCTCCACTTGCTCGCTGGCCGCGCGGGTCTCGGCAAAGGTCGCCCCTTCCGGAAGCCACACATCGGCGTAGGAAAGATACTGGAGGTCGTAAGGAAAGAAAGCGGAGTTGAGGCGCGACGCAAGTATCCCGCCTGCCAGCAAGAACACGAAACAACCTGCGAGGACTGGTTTGCGATGCGCGATCACCCATCGCCCCGCGCCGAAGTACAGGTGGGCAAACCCATGCCGGGGCTTGTCAGCCAGCAGCGGCAGCGTACCGGTACCGGGTTTTTGGCGCAGCAACAGCTTGCCCAGCAGCGGCACAAAGCTCATGGAAACGATACGCGAGGCAACCAGCGAGCACGTGATAACCACGGGAAGCGAGCGGATAAACTGCCCTATATCTCCACGGAGCAGCAGGAACGGGATATAAGCAAGGACATTCGTAACCGTGGCAAACAGGATGGCGCGCGAAAGCCTGGTGGGGCCGAGCCATGCCGCGATGCCTCTCGGCGTCCCGGATGCGAGTTCACGCTGGATCGCATCCCCGGCGACGACGGGATCGTCGATCAAAAGGCCGAGCGCGATAATGAGGCTCGCGACGGCGACCTGTTGCAGATCGATCTTGACAACCGCCATGAGACCGATCGTCAGCGCCAGGGTAATGGGGATCGATGCGGCCATCAGAGCCGCGGAGCGCCAGTTCCAGAAGCCGATAAACGAGACAAGCACCACGAGGCCGACGGCCTCCCACAGCGAGTTGGTGAACAGGCGTACATTCTCCTGTACCTGACGAGGCTGATCGGAGGTGCGCTTGATAACCAAATCACGCGGAACCAGTTTTTCAACATCCTTGAGGTCAGCGTCGACGCCCTTCGCGAAGTCCGCGATCTGGCGGCCCGGCCGCATATCGGCGGTGATCGTGACGGCGCGGCCGCGCTGCCACCGGCCTGCATGGTCGCGATAGGTCAGGAAGTTGAGAAACGTCGGCGGCGCCTGGTATCCCTTCTCTATGCTCACCACATCCTTCAGATGAATGGCGGGAAGGCCCTTGGCGGGCGAAGGCAGTGGGAGCATTTCGAGGTCGCGAATGCTGTGCAACGCGCTGTGCGGGGTAACGTCGATGCGGCTGCTGGCATGCATCTCTCCCCCCGCGGTGACCGCGTCGCGGTTGTGGAGCAGCACCGGCAGCGCAAATGGGTTCAGGTGGGCCGATGCAAGGCGGCTCGCTTCGAAGGTGAGGTGAACCTGTTCCCCCGCGATCTCGGTGCGTTCCACCTTCGTGACCTGTTCGACTTTCTGTAGGCTTTGAGCGATCCTGTCGGTAAATCCGTCGAGTTCGTGGGAAGAGTACTTGCTGGGACCGAGCTTGCGGAGCTGGGCTGCAAGCTGGGCGGGATCGTGAATGATCGTGGGAGGCCAAATATCGGGGTGCAACTCGTCGGCCCCCACCCGGTGGACAGAAAATTCCGCGAGCGCCGTGCTGAGCTCCGCATCGCTGCCGCCGGCGATACCGTCGAGGATGATGGCTCCGGATGCGGGCAGCACACGGGCAGACCCAAGCAGCTTCTTTGCTACGAGGTCGCCTGAAAGTAGCTCGACCCTGTCTCGGAGATCGGTCGCATCGACACCCGGGGGAATACAGAACACGATCGAAACGGCATTCTTCGGCTCGCCCGCGCTTCGCCGGGCAGCTTGGAGGGCCGGCAACACCTCCCCCGCACGGCGATCGATCTCCGCATCGGGCATAGGCGGGCTGGCGACGGTGAGCATCAGCGTGGCCGTATCGCCATAATCGTTCGAATACTGTATCGGGCCGACGCCTTCCGGCAAGTCCCCGATCTGCGTCAGCTTGATGCCGACATCGTCGAACTCCTTTGCGGTGTCCTTGACGTGATACTCATCCAGCGTTAAGTTGACAACCGCCTCCCCGGGGCGGGATGCGGAACGTATCTCACTGACCATCTTGTTTTGCGCGACCACGCCTTCGATCCGCTTGGTGAGCAGCTTCTCCACCTCCGTCGCGCTCGCGCCGGGCCACTCTACGACGACCAGGGCTTCACGCGCGGACGTCTTCGGGTCTTTCAGCTTCGGCATCAAGTTGTATCCTAGGACGCCCCAGACAATCACCGCTGTCATCAACAACCAACCGATTGCAGGATGCTCCACAAAGAAACGGGGCACGTTGTGCCTGCCCTGGATCTGGTCACCATGCTCGTTATTCGAGCCATGCTTCACGATGGTCCTCCCGGATGGATCTAGATGAATCTGGATAGGTTCGGATGTAATTTGACCATCCCCCATGCTGGGCTGCTTCTGGTCCGGCAAACGGTGCTTTCATCTCGCATTGATCACCTCAGATGCAGGCTTGTCCTTCTTTTCTAACAAATTGGGTCAATCCGCCATCGAGAACGCATCCGCGAAACACCGGCCTGTTCTGCTGCCCGGATCCCAAAAGCGCTCACCCGGCGAAAAACGCCCGGCTAACCCACTGATCCGCCACCGGATCCTGTCAGCAATGCAAGCTAGCCGGTCGAAAGACATAAAATTGGGTGTGCCCAACCCTCTCCGCATCGGCGTCCTCGCCCTTCAGGGCGACTACGCCGCTCATGCTTCCGCCCTCCGCCGCGCCGCGGCGCAAGCCGACGAGCTCCTCACCCTCGTCCTCGTCCGCAAACCCGAAGAACTCGCCCAGATCGATGCTCTCGTCATCCCCGGCGGCGAGTCCACTACCTTTCTCAGGTTCCTCGAACGCGACCATTTCCTCCCCGCCCTCCCGGCTTTCGCGAGCGCCCACCCCCCCTTCGGCCCCTGCGCCGGAGCCCTCCTCTTGTC
>CAXTWG010000111.1:0-4380 GCA_964247895.1 uncultured Acidobacteriaceae bacterium | reverse complement strand
CCGCTTTGGAGCGGGTCTCATTCGGGGCTTCACCCGAGCTTGCGGGTTTATGAGATCGCTTGTAGCGGCGCCGGTTGCAAGGGAAGTTCTTTGGGTTTCCCAAGGGCCTATCCCAGACACATTACCGATCCAGCCAAGCTGCGAATGCAGGGAAGCTTCCGGCCTAGGCTGCCAGGATCCTGGCTGCCTGGATATGGAACGGGTGTGGTCGCGCCATGAGGGCAGGGCGCGGGAGGAAGCTCCCCTTTCTGAAAGAACGGCAAGGGAAAGAGTGGGTCAGCGGGAATCGCCGTCGTGGTCGATGTCCTTGCTCGCAGGGGTCGCCTTTGGGCTGAGACTCACGGTGTCATGCGGCAGAGTGGACGCGTGTTGGACGGCGGCTGGGGTAGCTACGGCGGGTTTGGGTTGTAGTTCGGGTTGAGCCTGGACGGCGTTGGCGGAAACAGAAAGAGACATGCGGAGTACCTCCGCTTCGCTTATCGGCGCTTCCCCGCATATGTTCAGGGCAGATGCTTACCTTTTTTAAGACTTGGTGCACAACGGTAACTGGAATCCAAGGGTGGGACGGGTTAGGGCGCGTATTCGGTTCAGCAGGGAAGCAGCATCTCAAGAGGTATGGCCTTTATTGAAGCAGTTCTCCCTATGATTGAAAAACGAATGCCGAAGGTGCTCGATGCGCGGACGCACGGTGCGATCGATTATGCGTACAGCGCGCTTTTCCTTGGCATGGCGCTGTTGTGCCGGAAAAGCAACCCGCCTGCGGCGGGGGCGGCGCTGGGCACGGGCGCTTTTTTGCTAGCGCAGTCGCTGCTAACGGACTATCCGCTGGGGGTGAAGCCTGTGTTTTCGTTTGAAGCGCACGGCAAGATGGATGCCAGCTTCGCTTCCGCCTCATGGGCGATCCCGCGCATCTTTGGATTCCGCGGCACGGCGGCGGCGAGGGTGTTCCAGATTAACTCGGTGGTGGGGGCGTTGGTGGTTGGGATGACGGACTTCAACAGCGAACGGGCCAGGGCGGAGAAGTAGCCCGGTCGCCTGCGGGTTTATGCATTCTCCCTGAAGGTGTACAGGACCCAGCGGCTGTGTGGGTGGCTTTTCGGGCGGCAGACTGGGCCGCCCACGGCTAGGAACGGTCGCGCGTGAGGTGAACGCGGCCCCAACCGCACAGGGCTTCAAGGACCGGAGCAAGGGTCCAGCCATAGGGCGAGATCGAATAGCGGACACAAGGCGGCATGGAGCGCTCGTCATGGCGCGAGAGGATGCCGCTCGCGACGAGCTCGTGGAGGTGCCGGATGAGCATGCGTTCGGTCAGCTCAGGGATGCTGCGCCGGAGCTCGCCGGTGCGCATGGGGCCGCTCGTAAGCCGCCACAGGATGGTTCCCTTCCAGCGGCCGTCGATGACGGACAGGGTCGCGTCGATGGGACAGGGCGAGGCTTCCATTTTGGAAACGGGCATCGTTCTTCCTGCTGACAACTTAGTCAGTGTATACGGCTGAGTCAGTACAGGGTGCATCAGCGTCTACTTACGCGGAGGTTTCCTATGCTGGAGGTTGTCACGCTTACCGTCGTGGGACTGATGACAGGCAACGAGTTCGCCATCGCGGCTTTCGTCCACCCAACCCTGGGCAGGCTGCCGGACGAGGTACACTTCCCTGCCGCGAAGGCAATTGCCCGGGTGCTGGGCCGGGTAATGCCATTCTGGTACGGGCTGGCGCTGGTGCTCATGCTGGGCGAGTGCCTGCTGCTGCGGCATAGCTTGGGGCACTGGTCCGGTCCGATTGCGGTGGCGGCTTTGCTATGGGTCTTGACGATTGTGTATACAGTGGCCGCGCTGGTGCCGATCAACAATCGCGTGGCGTCATGGACCGAGGCAGGGCGGCTGGAAGGCTGGAAGAACGACCGGCGCAGGTGGGATAGTTTGCATCGATGGCGCGTATTGCTGCTGACGGTGAGCTTTGCCCTGCTGACAACCGGTCTTCTCGCGGGAGCGTGAGGGAGCCTAGGCGGGCAGGCAACTGGGGAGGCGCGTCCAGTTTTCCGGTTGCGATGAAGGTATTCTCCGCGCCCCACAGCTTCAGGGAGAATGCTTCCAAAGCAGTTCCCGTATCGGTGTGGGGGGAATTGGGATGTGTGGCTTTTCTTGACGGAAAAGCCACATGGAGTGCCGCCGGTCTCCCTATGTGTGTACGAGAACTGCTTTAGTGCCGCGCGCGCTGCTGCTTTACGGCTTTGAGGGCTGTGAGGGTCATGCCGGCGACCGTGAGCAGTTGGAGGATGGAGCCGAGTGCGCTCGAGCCCTCGTTGGTGGGAAAGTCGGCTTTGTAGGAGCCGACCATGATGTCGCGAGCGATTTTTGAAAACTGTTTGTCGCCTGCGCGGTTTTCTTCGAGGGACTGCGAGAGGAGAGCGGCGGCTTTGCCGTAGCCGAGCGTTTGGGCGTAGGCGCGGAGGGCACCGTATTTGGCGATGTAGTAGTGGATGGCGGCCTGGGCCATGCTGATCTGAGCGAGGTCGCGCTCCTGGGCTCCGGTGAGTTCAGAGCGCAGGGCGGCATTGGCCTCGTCAATACCGGCGATGATGGTGTTGGGGTGCTCGCCTGGGGTGAGCCGGGCGGAAGCGAAGATTTTCTCGACTCGCTTTGCTTGTTTTTTATTGATGTCGGCGCCGGTTCGAAACAGGCGCTGGAGCTTGGGGTTGGTCGAGCGGCCGGCGCTCTCGCTAGACTGCTCGGCGCTATCTTTGTGGGCGCTTAGAAGAGCGCTTAGTTCCTTGGTGAATAGGTGCTGGAGTCCGCTGGCTGGCATGGATGAGGAAACCTTTCCGGGTATCGTATGGTGTCTTCCTGGCGGATGTGCTTGAAGCCGAAGCAAGTTGCCTGAAGCAGGTAGGAGAGTTGGGGTGTTGCTTGCGGGCGGCGAAAGCGGAGGTGCGGTACGGCACAACTTATGGGAAGCAAAAAACAACTTATCTACGAGCGGCACGCTTTGCCGCGAAAGGTATAGCTTCCCCATGAAAATGCAAACCATCGACGATCTTCTTTATACGGGACTGACTTACGTCCATAACTTTGAACAGCAGATTGCCGCAACGGCTCCGAAGATGGCTCAAGCTTCTACGAATCCCCAGTTGAAGGAGGCGTTCAGCAAGACTGAAACGAAGAGCCGCGAGTATACGCAGCGGATTGAGCAGGTTTTTGGAAAGCTGGGCAAGGAGCCGAAAAGCAACGACAACCAGATTGCGAAGGCGATGATCGAGGAAGTGAATAACATGATCGCGAACACCGACGCTTCGGCGGTACGCGATGCTGCGTTGATCGTGGCGGCAAACCAACAGCAAACATACCGGGTGGCGGCTTACGGCTCGTTGAACCAGTATGCGGGGCTGATCGGCAAAAACGACGCCGTGGAACTGCTGAAGCAGAACCTGCAGGATAGTAAGGATGGCGATGAGAAGTTCACGAACATCGGCGAAACACAAGTGAACAAGGAAGCGGCGCAGGGGCAGATGGCGACGGCTTAAGTGGGACAAGGCTGAAAGCAGATCCTTCGCTTTGCTCAGGATGACCCGGTAAGAGCAGGTCCTTCGCTTTGCTTAGGATAACCCGGTAATCATGTACATCTCTCGTTGGCTCAGGATGATGGGAGAATGGTGTTTAAAAAAAGCCCGGCCCGGCAAGGGGCCGGGCTTTTCGCGTGAGCTATTTGAGCAGGACGGGTTGGGCGTCGACCTTGATGCGGAACAGGTGGTAGGGCTTTTGGCGGAGGTCGTGGCCGTTGTGGAGGTTGGCCTGGCGGTTGAGTTGGTTGGAGGTGACGTAAAGGTAGCCGTCACTGGCAAGGCTCATGGTGTCAGGCCAGAGGAGGTGAGGATCGTGGACGAGGGTTTCGACGAGGCCGGTTTTGGGGTCGAAGCGCTGGATGGAGTTGTCGACCGCGCTCGTGAGGTAAACGCGGCCGGCGGCATCGGACTCAAGGCCGTCGGAGGGCATTTTGCCGGTGGCGATGCGGACGGTGCTTTCGGCTTGGGCGTCGGAGATGTTTTTATCGCGCAGGGCTTCTGCTGAAACGGCGTAGAGCTTGGTGGAGTTGATGGGGCAGTAATAGATTGTGCTGCCGTCAGAGGAGATAGCGATGCCGTCGACCGCGAAAACGTTAGGCTCAGGCGGTTTGCCGGGCTCGGTTTTATAGATGGGTTGGCCTTCGGCGAACATGAGAAAACCGGGCTCGGACTGCGTGCTGATGTGCTGGTTGAGGCGACGGCGGGCTTTGCCAGTGGCGAGGTCGACGACGATGATGGCGTTGGGGCCGGGACTGGAAGAGTCAGTGATGTAGGCGGTGCCGCGAACCTCGGTGGACTGGCCTGGGGCGGGCTCGCCCGGGG
>CAXTWG010000110.1:0-4430 GCA_964247895.1 uncultured Acidobacteriaceae bacterium | reverse complement strand
GGGCAGCGGGTCGGCGGAGGGGGGGGGCGTTGACTATACGGAGGGCCGGGGGGGGGGGGGAGCGGAAGTAGCGGTCGAGGGCGGCGAACTCTTCTTTTTTGGCGCCGCGGGTGTAGAGGGTCTTGAGGCCGCGGATGAAAAAGAGCTGGAAGGGGGCCATGAGGGAGGGGGTTTGGGCCTGGTCGAGGATGTCGAAGATCGACGAATCGGCCAAGTCCAGGTCGTGAAGGCAGAAATCGCGGAGATCGGGGGGGATGAGCGCGAGGAGGGCGGCTCGGCAGCGCTGGAGGTGAAAGGCTTCGTCGCCAGCGAGGACGTAGCCGGGGCGGAGCTTGCTTGTTTGAAGTTCTGAAAGGAAGCGGTCGACGGATTGGAAGCCTGCGCCCATGGTTAGCAGTATCTATCGCGTGAATGCCAGGGGAGAAGCAGGTCCTTCGCTACGCGCAGGATGACCCCTTTCTTTCGTGTTCTTCCCCGAAGCATGGATGAGGTTTGAACGGTATTTTCGAAGACTCGCCACGAAGTGACCGCCAGCCGCGCAGGCGGTTTTCGCAATTCCCGAGCAAAAGCAGGTCCTTCGCTCCGCTCAGGATGACCCTTTCCTGCATTGTTGCAAGCGGGCAGCGCTTGGCGGCTCTAAAAGCTTTCGGTGATGTCGGCGACGAGGTTTTGGGCGAAGTCGCGGGAAAGGCGCTGAAGGGCGGCGGGGTCCTCCTGGATAAAGGAGACGAGGTCCTGGGTGGACTGGTACTGCTGACGGAAGACGTAGTTGTTGTTGGTGTAGAGAGGGCGTCCGTCGCGATCGTCGAGGCGAACGCGGGCGGTGACGGTGATGATGTAGGAGGAGGACTGATTGGTGGTGGAGTCGTAGGTGAGCGGGTAAACGGAAAGGCCAATGATATCGCCGTGGAGGATGGCATCGGCGGTGGAGGAATCGTCGGCGGTTTCGGTGCGGAAGGCGGTGCGGGTGGCGAACTCCTTGAGAACGGCCTGGGTCATGGTGAGTTCGACGTGGTAGGCCTGTGTGTGGTTTTTGAAGGCAGGGATGTCGATGAGGCGGGCAGACGCGGGCAGGTGGGTGGCGTTGCCGGCGGCGTGGTAGCCGCAGCCGGGGAGTAGCAGCAAAAGTGGGAGCAGAGCGCGGGGCGGCACGCTCCTATTCTCGCAGAGGTTGGGTCCTGCTAAAAAAACTCTCTCAGGTCTGAACAGATTGAAAGGAAGTGCCGATAAGGGGAAAAACAGCGGGAGAACCCGCGCTGGTAAACTGGGCGCACTATGACCACGTTTCCCGTCGAGCTTGCCCCTTCCATTCTTTCCTCCGACTTCGCGCGATTAGCCGAGGAGGTGGCGGCGGCGGAGCGTGGGGGTGGGACGGTGATCCATGTGGACGTGATGGATGGGCACTTTGTGCCGAATATCACGCTGGGGCCGCCGGTGGTGAAGTCACTGCGCAAGCACACGGAGCTGCCGCTCGATTGCCACTTGATGATTGAAAACGCGGACGAGTTTATCCCGGCGTTCGCCGAGGCGGGGGCGAACTGGGTGGGGGTGCACTATGAGGCGTGCCGACACCTGCACCGGACCATTGAGCTGATTCGCGAGCATGGGATGGAGCCGGGGGTGGTGCTGAACCCGGCGACACCGGTGGAGCTGCTGATTCCTGTACTGCCTTTGCTGCACCATGTGCTGGTGATGAGCGTGAACCCGGGGTTTGGGGGGCAGAAATTCATCCCCTACTCGCTGACCAAGATCAGCGACCTGCGGCGGATACGGGATGAGCGCGGGCTGGGATTCCGGATCGAGGTAGATGGCGGGGTGGGGCCGGAGACGATTGGGCAGGTTGTGGAAGCGGGGGCGGAGGTGCTGGTAGCCGGCTCGGCTGTGTTTGCAGGCGGCGAAGCGGAACGGAATGGGCGGGGGCTGCTTGATGCGGCGCGGGCGGCAAGCCGGATGTCGCGGGAGATGCTTGCCTGAGCAGGACAGAAATGCACGGGTCGCAGTAGCATAAGCAGGTAGAACTTCAGCCCAGCCCGATCAGTGCAACTGTTAAAAGGAACAGACACAATGAGCAACCAGCAGCTTTATCTGGTAATTGGAGTATCGGCGCTGATGTACATCGCCGGATTTACCGTGCAAAGCAAGCAGATAGAGTCCATCCAGAAGCAAATGGACGTTCGGTTTGAAGTAGTACAAAGCAGCTGGACCAGATTTGGCAGCATTTGAACGGGATCGAAACGGCAATGCGCGGGTTGTACGGGCGGATGGGTCGCAACGATGAAGCTATCGAGATTTGAGAAAGAAGGTGTAGTTTCGGACCTGTGTCCAGACTGCACCCTGTTCCGTGCAAAGGGCTCCGGACTGCGGAGCAAGATTAAACGAACGTGATTCCGGCAGGGCTTTCGGGACGGCCGGATTCTCACCATTGAGTTTCGAGGTATAGCGGATGCGGTATTCCCAGCGTAGTGCGCCCTTTGTCCTTTTGGGGCTTTCCTTGTTTTTGATTCCGGTGGGCCATGCGGCGGAAAAAGCGCCGAAGCACAAGAAAAACGCGGACCTGAGTGCGAACCCGCTCGGCAATGTGGATTCGAAGCAGCCGGACAAGGAGCTATTCGACAAAGCGCAGTTGGCATTGAAGAAGGGTAAGTACGACATAGCGCGGCTGGACCTGCAAACGCTTTTGAACACGTACCCGGACTCCGAGTACCAGATGCGGGCGAAGCTGGCGGTGGGGGATACGTGGTTCAAGGAGGGCGGAGCCGCGGCGACGGCGCAGGCGGAGCAGGAGTTCAAGGACTTCATCACGTTCTTCCCGAACACGCCGGAAGCGGCGGAAGCGCAGATGAAGGTAGGGGATATCTACTTCTCTGAGATGGACAAGCCGGACCGTGACCCGCAGAACGCAGAGCACGCAGAGGAAGAGTACCGGCAGATGATGCAGCAGTTCCCGGACTCGACTTTGGTGCCGCGCGCGAAACAGCGGCTTCGCGAGGTGCAGGAGGTGCTGGCGCAAAGACAGTTCGAGATTGGGCAGTTTTACCTGGGGCATGAGAACTGGGCGGCGTCGATTGCGCGGCTACAGACGGTGTCGGACAACTACCCACTGTTTTCGCATTCGGACCAAACTTTGCTCGGCATTGGGGACGCATACGCACAGGAAGCGGCCATCGTGAACACGTTCAAGCTGCCGCCCGCGGCCAAGCAGGAGCTTGAAAAGGCGTACATGGACCGGGCGACCCAGGCGTGGGGGCGTGTGGTGACACGGTATCCCCTGGCCCCGCACGTGGAGGACGCCAAGGACCGGCTGATCGCAGCGGGGCGGCCGGTGCCGGAGCCGAACGCGGCGGAGATGGCGGAGAGCGAGGCCGAGGAAGGCAGCCGGGTTCAGGTGAAATTGAAGGACCGGGTGCTGGCCTTGGCGAATCATGGGCCTTCGACGGTGCAAAGTGTGCGCGTGGGTGAGCCGACGCTGGCGGACGCGCCGCCCACGTTGGCACCGGCAGTGGCGGCAAAGACGGAACAGGATTTCCAGCTGGCGCTGGCGGGCAAGCCGATTGCGCCGCCTGCGCCGCTGGGTGCCGCGACTCCGGCGGAAGCTGCGGCGGCAACGGGCGCGCCGACGGATGCAGCCGGCGTGTCTCCAGCGCTCACGCTGACGAATGTGCCGGACAACAGTGGAGGCGGAAACCGGATCGGGGCCGAGGTGGTGAGCGCGCCTGCGAACGCGCCTGCGCCGGGACCGAGCGATGCGGCGCCTTCGAGCACGGATGCGCCGCCTTCAACAGGCTTCAACGCGGCGCCGGGAGCGAGCGGGACGCCGGAGTCGAACCGGAATCTGGTCACGACGCCGACGAGCGGGAGAGCGACGGGCTCGGCGGTGGTGGATGGGGCTGCGGCAGCGCCGACGGCGGCTGGGGCTGCGCCGGCGACAGCGAACCCGGATCGGGTGTATGGGTTGTCGCAGCCGGTGGGAGGCTCGAGCGCGCCTGCGCCTTTGCCGCCGGTGGACAAGCCGGCGACGGCACCGGACCAGATCAACGATGTGAAGTCGAGCGGGAAGCCGCAGGTTTCAACCGGAACAACAACGGGCAAGCCGGGGAAGAAGAACCCGAAGCCGGCGTATAACGGCGGGGATGAAAGCTCGAGCAAGCACCATAAGAAGAAGGGGATCGATAAGGTGAACCCGTTCTAAAAAGGGCTTTGCGGGCAGGAGCGGGCCGCGCCTTTCGGGGCGCGGCCCTTTTTGTGAGGGGCGGAATGTGGAAGTACCGGAAGAGGGCTGCTGGGGAGACTGGGTCGGTGCTGCTGGAGGCGGCGCGTGGGCGGTCGCTGTTGTTTACGGGGCCGGTGGAGGTGTTGCGTGCTCGCACGCTGGACGAGTTGCCGGGATTGTTCGCGCGGATGGAGGCGGCGCGGGCGGAAGGGTTATGGGC
>CAXTWG010000109.1:0-4823 GCA_964247895.1 uncultured Acidobacteriaceae bacterium | reverse complement strand
GCCCCACCCAGCGCGCACAACGTCACCGCCTCCGCCGTGAACTGCAGCAGGATCCCGCCCCGCGTCGCGCCGATCGCCTTGCGCACTCCGATCTCCCGCGTCCGCTCCGTCACTGAAACCAGCATGATGTTCATCACCCCGACCCCGCCCACCATCAGCCCGACGCTTGAAACCGCGATCATGAAGATCACCAGCCCTCCCGTCAGCTGTGTCCACAGCCGCACAATCGCCTCGGGCGTAAATATCTCAAAATCGTCATCCTTTTGCGTCGGCACCTTGCGTGCAATCCTGAGCGAAGTCCGGATCTCCTCCTCGACCAAACTCCGGTTTTCCGGCTTGTCGTAGCGCACCGTGATCCACACATCCTTGGTCCCCGGCAGCAGCTTGCGGAAGGTGTTCAAGGGCAGCACCGCCATGTTGTCCTCCGGGTTCGCCCCCGAGCCGAACAGCGCCGGCTTCCGCTCCAGCACACCCAGAACCGTGAACAGCTCCCCCCGGATTTCCACATCCTTGCCGACCGGGCTTTGCTGCCCGAACAGCTTTTCCGCCGTGTCATAGCCCAGCACCACCACGTTCGCGCGGGTCTGGTCCTGCCGCCCCGTGAAAATCGAGCCTTCCTTGAGCGGCAGATTCACCGTAGACGGCATCTGGTCCGTGCTTCCCTGGATCAGCGTGTTCTGGATCGACTTCCCGTTGTATTTCACCGCTTCCTGCCCGACATTGAAGTTCGGGTCCTGGTAGCGCAGCCCAGGATCCACCGCCGCTACATGCGGCAACGCCCGCATGGCCACGGCTTCTTCGACCGTGAGATACCGTCGCGCCAGCAGCTCCGGCGTTAGCTGCCCGTTGCTGATGGGCAGGTGGTACACAAAGATCGAGTTCGTTCCAAATGAGTCCGCGAACGAGCCCACCTTATTGTTGAGCCCCGTGATGATCGACGAGATGATGATCACCGTCGATACCCCGATCACCACGCCCAGAATTGTCAGCAGCGAACGCAACCGGTTCGCCCGCAAGCTTTCAAACGCCATCCGTAGCGTTTCGCCTGCTTGTCCAAATTGCATCGCTTAAAGCTCCGACCGCAGCGCGACGATCGGATCCAGCCGCGCCGCCTTGCTTGCCGGGTACACCCCAAAGAAAATCCCGACGCCCGTCGCCACCAGCAGCCCCATGACGACCGACCAGAGACTGATCTGCGCCGGCCAGCCGATAGCGAGCGAGATCAGCAGCGACAGCCCCGCGCCGGTCGCCACCCCCAGCAGCCCACCCAGCGCCGACATCGTTGCCGACTCCATCAGAAACTGCAGCAGCAGGTCCGCCCGCCGCGCCCCCAGCGCCTTCCGGATCCCGATCTCCCGCGTCCGCTCCGTCACCGACACAAGCATAATGTTCATAATCACGACCCCGCCAATCACCAGCGAAATGGACGCAACCCCCACCAGCACCAGGCTGAAGCTCGATGAAATGCTCTTCCACAAGCCCACAAGCGAGCCATTGCTCTCGATCGTAAAGCTGTCCTCCGCCCCCGGCGCATCCCGGCGCAGCAGCCGAAAGATTGCCTTCGCCTCGTCGGACGCTTCCTCCATCGCCCCCGCGCCCTCCCCTGCCTTGATCGAAATGTTCAACGACTTGTGCAGCCCGTGCGAGTGCGTATAGGTGTTCAGCGGGATGTTTACGTAGTCGTCCTGGCTCTGCCCCAGCGTCGTCCCTTCCTTCTGCCCTTCGCCGATAACGGTATACACATCCCCATCCACCCGGATTTCCCGGCCGATCGGGTTGCCCCCGCCCATCAGGTGCTCGACCACGTCGTAGCCCACAATGGCGACGTGCGCTCCGCTTTTCTCATCCGCTTCCGTCAGCGCGCGCCCCGCCGTGATCACCAGCGCATTCATGGTCTGCATCGAGGGTGTCCAGCCGCTGATGATCGTCTTGGTGCTCGACTTGGTGCCATACACCACCCTGCCCCCGCCTGATAATCGCGCCCCCGCCAGCACGCATTTCCGGCACGTATCACGGTACGCCGCGTACTGCTCGTACGTCAGGTCCTTGCGCCGGTTAAACTTCTTGTACTCGTCGTAATCGAAGATCACCTCGGGTCGCTTGCCGACCGTGATCACATCCGCGCCGTGGCCGGAGATCTTGGTCGCCACGTAATGGTTCGCCCCATTCACAAGCGTGATCACTGTGATGACCGATGCCACGCCGATGACCATGCCCAGCAATGTAAGCACCGTCCGGAGCTTATTGGCCCAAAGAGACTGCACGGCGATGCGGATTGACTCGGTCCACTGCATACAAAGGGTGCGTATCTGGCGTGAGTGTAGCAGCGCCGCCCGCGCGCCCCTACATTCCTTTTCCGCCTACAAAGGCGCAAACAGCAAAGCCACCCCGAAAGGTGGCTTTGCCCGCGAGCAGCCTGTAAGCCGAATTCTGTCCGGAGTTTCCTTTCGGAACGCTCCTGGACGGCCATTCCTCTAGGCCTGCCATTGCTGACAGGCTCCAGCAACCTACCCGAAGGTTTCCGCCGTTCCGCCCGTTTCCGCGCGAAACCGTAGCTCCCGTTGGCGCGCCGGGCAGGCACGCACAGCGGTTGGGGAGCCGCACCGCTGTTCCCTCCCTATTTGGTCTTGCTCCGTGTGGGGTTTACCCTGCCTCCTCCGTCGCCGGGGGAGCGGTGCGCTCTTACCGCACCTTTTCACCCTTACCCCCGTTCGGCGTTTTCTGCCGGACAAAGGCGGTATCTTCTCTGTGGCACTGGCCGTCTCGCGGCCTTAACTCCGCGATCCCGGACGTTATCCGGCACACTGCCCTGCGGAGTTCGGACTTTCCTCCCCCGGCAAACGCTTCGAGCCAAGCCGGCGGCGGCCGTCCAGCTGCCCGCCTCACCATCCTACCCGGCTTTCTCGGCTTTTGCGCTTTCCGGAGCAGGCTCAATTCCCAGCGGGTTCCGCTCTCATCGTCCCGCTCTCGTCGTCCCTCCAACGCGCACGGGCGCGGACCCATGCGCAAACCTCAGTGCAGCTTCACGACCGTATAGGTTGACGGAATCGTCAGCTTGAACTGGTTATCGGCAATCTGCTCGCCGATCGTTAGCTTCTGGATCGCGATCACGATCTGATACTCATCCAGCGGCCGCCGAATCGTGATCGTCCCTGGGTAGCGCTGGTCGCCGAAACTCGCATACTGCCCGTACGTAGCCCGGGTTTGGATCACACCTTGCGCATCGTAAATGTCCACCCCGCTCGGCAGCAGCGTCGCGCGGTCGAAATGGATGCGCCGGTCCGGGATCAACACCTGGCTACCCGCCTTTCGATGCACCACCGTGAGGTCGTACTCGGACTTCTGCACCAGCTGATGCGTTTGCGGGTCGGGCCGTGACCGGGTATCCGCTGTCGGGTACACAAGGTCGTCTGCGCCGATCGCCCGCAGGATCATCGTGTCGAAAAAGATGCTCGGGCGTAGGTTCTCGATCGGGTTCGTCGACGGCTGCTGCATCGTGTTCAGCCCCGTATAGGCCTTGTTGTTGTGCGGAATCAGCAGATCGAAGCTCTGCCCGTCGCTTGCCAGGTCGAACGCCTGCGTGTGCACTATAGGCAGCAAACCCACCACCCGCAGCGCCTGCGGCGCGCGTAGCCGGATGTACCCGCTCAACGACGTAAACTCCGTGACCTTGCCCTTGCGCTCGCCCCCGACCGAAACCTGGAAGGTAACCGTTGCCTTCAGGCTTTGCACCCTGGCGTTGGTTTCATTCACGATCTGCACCAGCTGATCGGGCGTCGCATCCTTGGTCACCAGGGGAGCGATCGGCTTTTGCACTGTATGCGTATGCATCAGGCAGCCCTCGACCAAAGAAAGCCCCGGCAGAAGGCCGAGCAGCAGCACTGCCTGCAGCACCACCGCCTGGCCACGCCGGCCTCGATAAGGGAAAATGCGCAAGTACTGAGTATAGCGAAGAGCAGGACGCTACCGTGAAGCCTGCCGCACCGCCGCGCGATACGCAGCCACGTTTCTCTGGTGCTGCTCAAGCGTCGCCGCAAATCGCGAGTGCCCCAGCGGATCGCTCCCCGCTGCCACGAAATACAGGTAGTCCGTCCGCGCCGGAGCGAGCGCGGCCCGCAGCGACACCAACCCCGGGTTGCAGATCGGCCCCGGCGGCAACCCAGCATGCTTATACGTGTTGTATGGCGAGTCGAATTGCAAATCCGACTGAAAAATCGTCCCCCGATACCCGCCCTTGAGCAGCGCGGCGTAAATCACGCTCGGGTCTGTATCGAGCGCCATGCCCTGCTTGAGCCGGTTCTCAAACACACTCGCCACCAGCGGCCGCTCTGACCCGATCGGCGTTTCCCGTTCGGCAAGTGAAGCCAACGTGACCACCCGGTGCGCATTACCAGCAAGCCCCAGCGCCGCCGCCTGCACCCCGAACTCACGCACCATCGTCCGCAGGATTTCCACCGCCCCCGCATGCCGCCCAAACCGGTATGTTGATGGAAACAAATACCCTTCCATCGTTTCCGCATGCGGATCGTACCGCGCAAGGAGCCCCGTTTGGGACCGCTCCGCCTTTAGGAACGCCTCGCGCCTTCCCAGCCCCGCCGCTTCCACCCGCGCCGCGATGTCGAAAATGTTGGCCCCTTCCGGAATGGTCAGCGCAACCGTGTACACATCTCCACGCGCTATCCGCCGATACACCTCGCTCACCGTCGCCGGGCGGTCGAACCGGTACTCCCCTGCCTTCAGCGAGCCCCCCAACAGATGCAGCAGGTCAAACCCATACGGCGTCCGGATCACCCCCGCCGCCGTCAGCTGCCGCGCAATCACCC
>CAXTWG010000108.1:0-4849 GCA_964247895.1 uncultured Acidobacteriaceae bacterium | reverse complement strand
CGCGTTCCAAACCTCATACGCCGCGATCCGCCCTTTGTACCGTCCGGCCACCGCCTGGACATACGCATCCCAGTCCGCTATCCGTGCCGGCATCGCCGTCGCTCCCGCCCCGTAGCTTGAGGCCGCCCCCGGCTCCGACGAAGCCCACCCCGGCGTCATCCCTAGCGTCAGCGTCACCTCCGCCCCAGCCGCCTGCGCCGCGCTCACCTCGGTGTCCAGCCGCGACCAGTCGAAGCTCCCCGCCGCCGGCTCCAGCGCCGCCCATGTCACTCCCGCGTCCCACAACCGCCGTGCCCCCGCAGCCACCGCCGGCCGCGCTCCCGGGTCCTTGACCACCAACCCGAAAAACCCGCTCGGGATCACTCCCGTCGATGCAGCCGCCTGCTCCTTTGCCGCAGGCGAGTTCCCCGCCACGCCGGACGACACCGCGCACCCCATCGGCAGCATCATCGCCGCGGCCAAGAACACAAAAACAACAGCTTTACGAACAGATGCAGACTCAAGAACAGCGCCGATGCGGGTCATAACGTGAACTCCTCACACGCATCATTGCCCGGCTCGCACCTCCCCGGAGCTCAAATCCACACCCGAAAACCCAACCTGTCCTGAACCGAAACAGCCCTCCCGGGAGCCTCCCAAAACGGAACACCCAGCTCCAGCAATATAAAAAAACTCCTCAACTCTGGCCCCACTCTTGCCCTCAATCTGCGCCATCGTTAAACACAACAAAACAAACAAGTTATTCCTGCACACCCAAAATCCCCGCCGCACCGCCGCCGCTTCACCTCCCTCGTTTGCCTCGAAATCACTCACGCCTTCAAAAAAGTCATTGCCAACCCTCCCGCTCCCGGCGCTATAGTCGCGAAAGATCGGGCAGCAGCACACCTGCCTTCCTGCAGAGCAAAAATAACAGTGTGCACCTATCTCATCCCCATAAAGGAGCCCAAACACAATGCAAGTCCTTTGCATGGCTACCTCCGACGATCCCGGCGACGTACAGTGCCCTGTTTGTAAACAAACTTATAAAATCTACTACTCCCGGCTCGCCAAAGCCGAGTGCGACGAGGCCCTCGTCACCGTCCGGGAAACCCTCGTTGAGCACCACATCGGCAACCCCCTACCCTCCGCCCACCGCAGCGACTGCTTCAACGTCCCCGAGTGGCGCGGCCCCGTCCACGCCTCCGCCGCCGCCCTCCTCAGTGGCGCCCCGGTTCGACGCCCCTCGCTCGCTCCTATCCCGTTCATCGCGCCCTCTTCTCAGCGCCGCGTTTCTTAACCCGCAAACAGAAAGGGCCACCCGCCAGGGTGACCCTTTCTCGCAGACCGGGATAAACCTACATCTCCCGCGCCGTATCCACAAATGCCTTCAGCTTCCGCGACCGCGAAGGATGCCGCAGCTTCCTCAAGGCTTTCGCCTCGATCTGCCGGATCCGCTCCCGCGTCACCTGGAAGCTCTGCCCTACCTCCTCCAGCGTGTGCTCCGAGCCATCCTCCAGCCCAAACCGCATCTTGATTACCCGCTCTTCCCGCGGAGTCAGCGTACGCAGCACCTGCGACGTATACTCCTTCAGGTTTACGCTGATTACTGCGTCCGAAGGCGAAACCGCCCCCCGGTCCTCGATAAAGTCCCCCAGGTGCGAGTCTTCTTCCTCGCCGATCGGCGTTTCAAGCGAGATCGGTTCCTGCGCGATCTTCAGCACCTTCCGCACCTTCGCGACCGGGATATCCATCCTCCGCGCGATCTCCTCGCTCGTCGGCTCGCGCCCCAGCTCCTGCACCAACTGCCGCGAGGTCCGGATCAGCTTGTTGATCGTCTCGATCATGTGCACCGGGATCCGGATCGTCCGCGCCTGGTCCGCGATCGCCCTCGTAATCGCCTGGCGGATCCACCACGTCGCATACGTTGAGAATTTGTACCCGCGCCGGTATTCGAACTTGTCCACCGCCTTCATCAGGCCGATGTTGCCCTCCTGAATCAGGTCGAGAAACTGTAGTCCGCGGTTCGTGTACTTCTTCGCGATCGACACCACCAGCCGCAGGTTCGCCTCGATCAGCTCCCGCTTCGCCTGCTCGGCGTCCATGTCCCCCTGGATCATCTCGCGCTGCGTCCGCTTGATCTCCGTGAGCGGGACCCCGGTCTCCTCTTCCATCTTCTCGAGATCGACCCGGCAGTTCTTCTGCTGCCGCCGATATTCCTTCTTCAACTCCTCCGACCGGGAAGCCTCGAGCTTTGAGTCGAGCGACCGAATCTGCCGTTCCAGCGTTCGCATCGAGTCGACTGACTTGTTTACCTTATCTAGCAGCCGCTTTCGCTCGCCGTTCGTGTACTTCAGCTCCCGCACAATCCGCGAAACGTGCACCCGCTCCCGCGCCACCGCCCAGCGCGTGCTCCGCGCTTCCTTCGCCTTCACCTTCGCGGCTTCCAGACCAGGCAGCTTTTCTTCAAGCCCAGCCGCCTTTTTCAGGTGCTTGACCATCGCTTCAATGCGCACTGAAGTCTGCTTCACCCGCGCGATCACGATCTCTTCGGTGACCTCTTCTTCGTCGAAGATCACCACTTCCTTGATGTTCCGCACGCCGCGCTTCAGGTCCTCGCCCAACGCCACGATTTCGCGCACCACGATCGGCGAGCGCGCGATCGCCTTCATCACCCGCACCTGCCCCCGCTCGATCCGCTTCGCGATCTCCACCTCGCCCTCTCGCGTCAGCAAGGGCACCGTGCCCATCTCACGCAGGTACATCCGCACGGGATCGTTGGTCTTTTCAAGCGTCCCCGGCGTCAGGTCCAGCTCAACGTCCCCGCCCTCGGCGTCCTCGTCGAACTTGTCTCCGAACTTCGGGCCGCCTTCAAGGATGTCGATCCCCTGCGTCCCGATCGTCGTCATCAGATCGTCCAGGTCGTCCGGCGAGTGCACGTCCCCCGGGATCAGGTCGTTCACCTCGTTGTAGGTCAGGTATCCCTTCTCCTGCCCCGCATCGATCAGGTTCTGGATATCTTCTTCGTATTTATCTTCAAGGGCCAAAGGGGTGCTCCATACACATGTTTTCGGACGTTTTCCGAAATTTCTTTAAAACTGCTGCCGCGATTCTTCATCTGAAGGGCCACAAAACGTCCCAAAAAAGGGCGCAGGCCTGCACAGCTTGCTCAAAGAAATTAAGAATAACAGGTTTGATGCCGTCACAAGCGCTCACTTCGCGCGCCTTTTGTGCGCACGCCTACCCTGTTCTTACAATCCGTACTTATATAGATGTACCAACCCCGATTTCGTTTCGTCGCTCCCTGATTTCTCAGGCGTCAACGCTTTTCTCCCGTCAACGAAGCTAACCAAACATTCCACGCACACGCGCGTGCCGGCGCGTTTGGAAGCAGGCGCGGAAAACAGGAATGTCCGCATAGGAGCGCTCGCTGGGTTGAGAGTGGCAAAGGCCCCGCTCCCCGAAAAACAGGGAGGTTATCCAGAGAAACAAAGCAGCGAAGGACGCCGGATGCCCCAGGTCTCGCCGTTGAGACCTGGGTTCCCCTGAGCGGCAGCTCAGAACCGCCTCCCCCGCCCTACCGGCGCCGGCATACCTGCCATGCCCGATGAGCGCTTCCGGCAATGAGCGCCTATGGATAAGCTGTGAAGTGTGACAAAGCCCTTGCTCTTTGCTTTCTGTGTTGTGTTCGCATCCGCCGCCCTGCGCGCGCAAACGGCCACTTGGCAGCCATCGCCGGGGCACACGCAAACACCGATCTGGCCCAAGGCCGCACCGGATGCCCAGCCCGTCACGGCACCCGAGAATACGGCGACGGACACGAAAGATCTGGTCGCCGGCAAGCCCTGGGTCTATGTGGAGCACGTCTCGCAACCCACAATGACGGTCTATGCGCCAAGGGAAAACAACACCGGCGCCGCGGTGGTCGTGTTTCCCGGCGGGGGCTACCAGATTCTAGCCATCGATCTTGAAGGCACAGAAGTCTGTGACTGGCTCACATCCAGAGGCATCACCTGCGTGCTCTTGAAGTATCGCGTGACGGATGCGGGGCGGTATCCCAAATCCGGGCCTTATCCGGAATCTCCCATGGCGCTCGAAGATGCGCAGAGAACGGTAAGTCTGGTGCGCTTGCACGCTGCGGACTGGCATCTCGATCCGCACAAGATCGGCGTGCTTGGGTTTTCGGCAGGCGGCCATCTGGCGGCAGCGATGAGCACCCATTTTGCCCACCGCTTGTACCGGGAAGTCGATGCCGCCGACAAAGGAAGCTGCCGCCCCGATTTTGCAGTGGCCCTGTATCCGGGCCATCTCTCGCTTGCCGCGGCTCAGTGGGATGCAAAACAAGGCGCCAAACCTGTAGCTCCTCATCCGGACCGTCGTTCACCCGCCGATACACACCTTGCGTTGAACCCCGACCTCCAGGTCACCGGCCAAATGCCGCCTACCTTCCTGCTGCAGGCGGAGGATGACCGCGTGGACGATGTCAGCGACTCGCTGGCTTACTACATCGCACTCAAAAACGCCGGGGTTCCCGTCGAGATGCATCTGTACGCGCAAGGCGGTCACGCCTTCGGGCTGCGGCCCACGAAATTTCCGGTGACGCAATGGCCTCAGCTCGTCGAAACCTGGCTCGGCACGATCGGAATGATTCCGAAGTAACGCTCCGGAATTCCACCGGAATTCCGGACGCGTCCCGTCTGCCGTCCACCGCACGTTCCGCTCACCGCCAGGCTCAGGAACGATTCCCAAACCGCCAAGCCCCGCAACGCCGACCCCTCATAGCCCCGCAACGCCGACCTACCGCTCACAGCGCTCCGCACCGCCAACCTGAGCCATGCCTCAAACCCCGCAACACGGACCCTCCCCCCTTCAC
>CAXTWG010000107.1:0-5092 GCA_964247895.1 uncultured Acidobacteriaceae bacterium | reverse complement strand
GCTGGAGATGCGGCTGGAGATGCGGCTGGATATGTTCCTGGGCGTAGGGGTAGGGGGTGTGGAGAGTGGTAAGGCCGGGCCGCGGGACTTCGGCGATGCGGTGCTTGTCGGAGTTGCCGAGGACGAGGTCGACGCCGGGGAGGGCGGCGAGCTCATGCGGAGCACGCTGGGCGTAGCAGCCGGTGACGAGGAGGCGGGCTGAGGGATTGGCGCGGCGGGCGCGGCGGAGAAAGGCGCGGGCCGTTCGCTCGGCTTCGGCGGTGACGGCGCAGGTATTGAGGACGATCGTGTGGGCGTCGGGAAGGTCGGCGGGGGTATGACCGGCTTGTTCGAGCGTGGCGGCGAGGGCGTCCCCATCGGCGGCGCTGGCGCGGCAGCCCAGGGAGTGAAGGAAATAGCCGGGCACGTTACCAGTGTACCTTCGCGGGTGCGGGGAGGGGCTGGTAGAATCGGTTTCGCCGTAAGCGGGTCGTCGTAAATATAAGGAGGAGATGGAGATGGCTGGGAAGCGCCGGATATTGCTGGTAGACGATGAGCTGACGATCCTTCTGACGCTGAAGGCGGTGCTCGAGGTAAGCGGCTTCGAAGTGGAGACTGCGGCCTCGGCGCGGGAAGCGCGGGCGAAGATCAAGAATCACGAGTACGAGATGGTGATCACGGATATGCGGATGGAAGGCGAAAGCTCCGGGCTGGAGGTGGTGCAGGCGGCGAAAAAAGCTACCTACAATCCGGCTGTGGCCATGCTGACGGCGTTTCCGCTGCCGGGCTCTGAATGGGAAGCTGACGGGGCGGACAAGATGCTGGTGAAGCCGATGAACACGCACGACCTGCTGACACAACTGGAGGCTTTGCTGGCGAGCCATGAGGCGAAAAAACGGCGGGCTGGGGTGCCGGCTTAGGGTTTGTTGGGCATGGTCGGGGCTTTGGCTGCGTCGTTTGCGCTTTGACCGAGGAATGTACTCGGAGGCTGTGAGCTCACGCTGGGTGAAGGATTCTTTAGAGCCATAGATCGCTATGGAAAATTGGAGAGTGCCCACGCCGATGTACGGGGATCCGGCGCGGAGCTCCCTTAAGGTGGGGTAAATAGAGGGGCATGGAAGTCCAGTCTGCGTCATTCCCATTTTGGAACTGTGATTGCTAAGGGGGTTGCATACGATTTCGTACCCACCTCCGGCAGAGAAGCAGGCCTGAGGGGGACGCATGGAGGACTATGTCGCCGAAGCCGCTCCAAAGGTCAACGCAGGCACTTTTGATGAGCGCGAGCATGCTGCTCGCGGGTGCCCTGCCGCTTTTTACGTTGCATGCTGCCCACGGGCAAGGGATTACGACGGGTGTGGTGCTGGGCCGGGCGGAGGACAGCTCAGGGGCGGTGGTGCCGAATGTGACGGTGACGGCGACGCGGGCGGCCACGGGCGTGAAGCTGGCTACAACAACCGACCAGAAGGGTGAGTTCTCGTTCCGTAATGTGCCGGCAGGGGTGTACACGGTCACGGTGGAAGGGGCGGGATTCGCGGCGAACAAGGTCGAGAATGTGAACGTGGCGGCAGGGCAGGATACCAATCTTGAGGCGATCAAGATGGGGCTGGGGTCGGCTGCGACGAATGTGGAGGTGAGCTCGGCGGTGACGCCGCTGCTGCAGACGACGGAGTCGCAGGTGTCGACGACCTTCGATGCGCTGCAGACGCAGGATCTGCCGTTGAATGGGAGCCTGGACAATATCGCGCTGTTTACGCCGGGGGTGGCGATCGGGCATGACGCTGCTTTCAGCAACAGTAACGGAAACGATCTTTCGATCAATGGCCAACGGTCCCGGTCGAACAATTTCGAGATCGACGGACAAGGCAATAACGATAACTCGGTGGGTGGACCGCAGATTTTCTTTGCGAACCAAGATGCGCTGCAGTCCGTGGAAGTTATCACTTCGAACTTCAATGCAGAGTACGGGCGCAACATGGGCGGGGTGGTGAATTACGTCTCGAAGGCTGGGACGAACCAGTTTCACGGGTCTGGATATGAATTTTTCACTTCGGACTTCTTCATGGCGCGGGACCAGGCTGAAAAACTGGCGAGTGCCTCGCTGCCGCATTATGTGGACAACCGGTACGGCGGGACCTTCGGCGGTCCGGTACTGAAGGACAAGGCCTGGTTTTTCGGAGGGACGAACTGGGAGCAGACGCATGAAGGGTTTTCTCCATTGATCGTGACCAATGCGACGCCGACGCAGGATGGAATTCGTCAGTTGCAGGCGGCGTTTCCACAAAGCAATGCGGTAAACGCACTCAGCTTACAAGGACCGTATGCGGTGCTGCCGCAGGTGCATCCGGTGGGCGCGACCACCGTGCGTTCCGTCACGGGGCCGAATGGGACCATGCTGAACATTCCGTTCTCCCAAATCAGTACTTCGGTGGCGCCGTCGTACAGCGACCAGGAAGACCTTGGGCGGCTGGACTGGCAACCGACCAGCAAGGATCACCTCTTCGCCCGCTACATTTACCAGAATACAAATTCGGTAGGGAACCAGCAGGCGAACGGGTATTACTACAACATCCCGAATGTGACTCATTCTATCGGTGCGGACTGGGCGCACACGTTTTCTCCAAACTGGGTGAACCAGGTGCATTACGGGTTCCAGCAGAGCAAGTTGTTTTTCCAGGGCGGGGTGCAGCCAAACTGCACGGGGCAAACCCTGTCCGCCTGCACCTCGTCGGTGACCATCACCGGCACGGCGGGGTTCGGCTACAACACAAATCTTCCGCAGGGGCGCGTCGTCAAGGTCAATCAAGTGCAGGACAATGCGAACTGGACACACGGGAAGCATTCGATCTCGTTCGGTGGCGACTTCACTTATCAGAACTCGCCGAATACTTTCCTGCCCAGTTACAACGGCGGGTATGTGTTTCAAGGCTTCAGCAATTTTCTCCAGCAGGCCGGAAATCTGACCTTGGCCGACGGAAGCGCGTTGATTCCGTTTACGGAGCCGGATTTCGGGTTGTATGTGCAGGATGACTGGAAGGTGCTCCCTTCGTTGACCTTGAACCTGGGGTTCCGGTACGAGTTCTTTTCGCAGGCCGTAAACACCTTGCACAACGAAAGCGTGGCGCAGCAGACGGGGCCGAACCCTTTCTGGGCTACGACACTGCCGCTGAGCGCGACGACCTACCCGTTGACCGACTCGAACTACAAAAACCTTCAGCCCCGGATTGGATTTGCGTTCAACCCAGCCAGCTTGCCGAAGCTGGTTGTGCGCGGGGCGTACGGGATCCAGTACGATCCGGCGTTTTACAACATTTTCCTAAACTCGGCGACCGCGGCACCGGTGGTCAATTTAGGAAATATCGCGTGTAACGGAACCTGCATTCCTGGCGGCGGGGTTTCCGGCGCGAATGTCCGGGCGTTGAACCTGGGGAGCATTCCACGCGGCGTCAATCCGGCTGTACGCAACTTCACGAACAACCCGACGACGTTTGTCAATCCCAGAGCGCAGACTTACAGTCTGGGTCTCCAGTACCAGCTACAGGGCGCCGTGATCGGCGTCAGCTATGTCGGCAACCATGTATCGCGACAGTTCTTGTCGGTGGATGCCAATCCGTTTCTGCAGCCGGTGGCACAGAATTTCCCGAATGTGGTCGCGCCGGGCAGCCTTTGCCAGGACCCGAACGCGATCGGGTATGGGCGGCTTAGTTGCGCGAACGCGAATGTGCGGACGCGGAACAACAACGCGTTCAGCCTTTACAACAGCTTGCAGGCGCAGGTGCAGACGCGCAATTACCATGGCGCGACGGTGAATGCGAGCTATACCTATAGCCGGGTGATCGACAATGGGGATGAGGTATATGGAGCGACCTCGCCTTCCGGCACTGTGAGCAGCCCATCGTTCGCGCAAAATCCGTTGCAAACCGATAGTCCGGAGCGGGGGGTGTCCAATTACTCGTACCCGAACCTGGCGTCTATCGGCTTGAATTACGAGGTGCCTTTTTACAAGAACAAAAGCGGGCTGTTAGGGCGGGTGCTGGGCGGCTATGAGGTGACGAGCGCGTGGGCGTTCAACAATGGGGAGCCGTGGACGCCGCAGCAGTCGTATGCGCCTTACTTCAGCGATCCAAATGCCAAGGCAAATAGTGGTTTGAACGTCAGCAGCTACTGCGATGCACCATTCAATGCTGCAATAGTCTTTGCGGATACCTGCCGTCCGGTGCTGTCGAACGCCGCGGCGCCGCTTTCAAGCGTAGGGGTTTATGTGACGGATCCAAACCAAACATTTACCAGTGCGGGGACGGGGTATTACCAGTATCAGCCGGGGACGGGCGGGAAACTGACTACGCAAACCACGGCGAACCAGGTGCACTGGCTGTACAACAATCGGGCTTACGCGAATCTGGTGGGCAATCCGTTTCCAGGGACACCGAGAAACACGGTGCGCGGGCAGAGCTATAACAATCTGGACGCGGCGGTGGTGAAGACGACGAATATTCGGGAGGGCGTGGCGGTGAAGCTGTATTTCAACGCATTCAATGTGTTGAATCGGGCATTCTATGGCACGCCTGATACCTCGATTGAGGATGCTTCTTATGGGACGTTCCTCAATAACAGAGGCAACTATCGAGGGACGCTGCAGAATTCCGTGCCGGCGTCGCGGTTTGTGCAGCTTGGGGGCAAGGTGGTGTTTTAAGGGGTGGGCTCCTGGCGACGACGGAGGGAAAAGCAGATCCTTCGTCGCTACGCTCCTTTGGATGACACTGTGTGTGGGCAGGCAGGCAGGCAGAAAGGCCCGGCTTGGCACCGGGCCTTTGTTTTGCTTGGAGGCGGGGGTTAATCGGCCTCCTTGCGGGCTTTTTTACGGTTGCGTTTGCGGGCTAGAGCTTCTTTGACGCGGCGTTTTTCGCCGGGTTTGAGGTAGAAGCTGTGGCGTTTGACTTCCTTGATGATGTCTTCAGTCTGGACCTTGCGTTTGAAGCGGCGGAGGGCGTTTTCGAGCGGTTCACCTTCCTGGACGCGGACTTCTGCCAACGGGATACACCTCGAATCTGTGCCTGGGCGGCGGGGTGGCTTGGCCGGGAGCGCTTGGGCTCGGCGGGGCCAGTGGGTAGTATAG
>CAXTWG010000106.1:0-5424 GCA_964247895.1 uncultured Acidobacteriaceae bacterium | reverse complement strand
GCCATGAGGTACATGGTCATCAGCTCGGAGTAGATGTCCCAGCGATGCTGGATGAAGCCCTGCTCGGGGAGCCAGCCCATGGAAAGGGTGGGGCCGGCGTTGAGCATCCATTGCCAGTCGACGCGGCGGTAGAAGGTAGTGGCGAGCGCGGCGATGCGGGTGTTGCCGGCGAAGAACTGGCGGCAGAGCAGGACGCCGCAGAGCAGCAGAGCCGTGTCGATCGAGGAAAGCTCGGAGTTGAACATGCGCTGGCCGCTGTCGATGTTGATGAAGTGGTACAGGAAGCCGTGCTCGTGGGGGCAGTCTTCAAGCAGGAATGCCAGGGTTTTTTCGACGCGCTGTTCGCAGTCGATACGGCGGAGGTAGCCGCGCTTGGCGGCGACGCATAAGGCGCTGAGGCCGAAGCCGGTGGCGGCGATGGAGGCGACGCGCGAGGTGGACAGGCCGGCGGCGAGGGCGCGGTCGCGGACCAGGCCGGTTTTGGGGCTGGCTTCGTTGTAGAAAAACTGGCAGCCGCGCTCTTCCATCTCGTCGAGCAGGGAGTCGGCTTGCTTGGTGATCTGGGTGAGCGGCCGGTTGATGAAGGCGCCGGGCGGATGGGTGTATTTGGTGGAAGCGGCCTGCTCGGGCTGGGGCTGCTCCTTGGGCGCGGTTTTGGGGGCCTGCTGCTGATTCTGGAAAGCAAGCTCCGCGCCATGCTGCTGGGCATGGGCGGCGGCTCCGGAACCAAGCGATAGGGCCCCGCCGGCGCTGGCCGCGGCGGCAGCCCGCAGCATGTCGCGGCGGGTAAGGTGGTGATCGGTCAATCCTGCTCCGTTATTTGCTACTTCTGTGTAGAGGATGCACGAAAGGAGGCGAAAGTCACAGGTGGATTCTTGTGCGGAAGAACGCAAAAGTCACCACCGGGCGGAATCGGTACGCTGCCGTACGCATCCCAACAAGGGTAAACATGGCCGCTTGGCGGCCGACATGAGGAGGAATCTTGGCTTACGAACTGCCCCCGCTCCCTTACGACTACGCTGCGCTGGAGCCGCATATCGACGAAGCGACGATGAAGCTGCACCACGACAAGCACCACCAGACCTATGTGACGAACCTGAATGGCGCAGTCGAAAAGCACCCGGAATTCGGGCAGCACACGCCCGAGGATCTGCTGCGCTCGCTCGACACTGTACCGGAGGATGTGAAGGCTGTAGTGCGGAACAATGGCGGCGGCCACGTGAACCACACCATGTTCTGGCAGATCATGAAGCCGGGCGGCGGCGGTGAGCCGACAGGTGCGATTGCGAGCAAGATCAAGGAAGATTTCGGCTCGTTTGAGGACTTTAAGAAGCAGTTCAACGAGACGACGGCGAAGCAGTTCGGCTCAGGCTGGGGCTGGCTGGTGCTGGACGGCGGCAAGCTGAAGGTAGTGACGACGCCGAACCAGGACAACCCGCTCTCGGGGGGCAAGTACCCGATCCTTGGCAATGACGTTTGGGAGCATGCCTATTATCTGAAATACCAGAACAAGCGGCCGGACTATCTCGCGGCTTGGTGGAATACGGTGAACTGGGACGAGGTGAATAAGCGGTTTGAGACGGCGCAGAAGGCGTAGGCGTCTCTTGGTGTTCAAAGGCCCGGCGTCCCAGCCGGGCCTTCGCTGTTTGCGACTTTCAGGGTGCGGCGGGGTTTTTAGGTGCATGATGCGTTTGTTCCCTGCCCTGCTTGGATTCGGACTGGCTATTTCTTCTTTCGCGCAAACCGCGCCCGCGCCGGGCGAGGCGCAGTTCACTATCACGCAGGGCGGCAAGCAGCTGGGTGAAACGCGGTATACGGTGGGGTCGACGGCAGGCGGGGAGGTTTGGACCTCCAGCGGCAGCATGAAGCTGGGGAGTTTTGCTTACTCCTTCAACAACGCGGCGACTGTGGATGCCGGGGGAAACCTGGTGCGCGATGCGCTGACCGGGTCGGTGCACGGCGGCAAGGCTTCCGGCAGCGGGATACGGTTCGATACGGTGGCGGATGCAACGGGGCGGCAGTTCGGGATCACGGTCGAAGCGAACGGGCAGCAAACGACCAACACAGTGGACCGGCACCGAAACATGGTGCTCGCGCCGGATCTGGACCCGGCGGCGTATACGCTGATGGCGCGGTTCGCGCTGGCGCAGCCGCAAACGGCGTGGGTGCTGATCCCGAAAGAGAACGGGATCCTGGTGCCGGCCGAGTACACCCGATCGGCGGACCTGAGCGGCACGCTGAACGGACGCGCAACCCCGGTGCGGCACTCGATCGTCGCGATGGGCGGGGAGAACGCGCTGGTGATGGAGTTGTTTTACACGCCGGACGGAATGCTGATGGAGGCGGACCTGAACGCGCAAAACTTCCACGTGGAGCGGGTGGGATGGAAGCTCGTGAACCGGCCCGCGCCCGTGGCACCGCCGAAGGGAGAGGCGCCGGAAGCGCCGCCGCAGGGGCAGGCCGACCCGAATGCGCCGGAGCAGCAGACGGAGCCGCCTCCCCAGTAAGGCGTTCGGCTAGGGAGTTGCGGTTCACTCGCCATCTGCGCGGCGAGCGAAAGCAGATCCTTCACTGCGCTCAGGATGACTCCTTGAGCGCAGCGGATCGCAGTGCCGCAGGATAGCCATGCGCGGGATATCTATGCGCGGGCTAACTATGGGGAGATGTTTGAGCGGCAATTAGCGCGAGACCTTCCCCCGTAGTGGCGATGCGGCCTTCGAGCTGGGCGTCCTCGGCGAGGGCGAGCAGGTGTTTGAACGTGGGGCCGGGCCGGTGGCCGGCGGCGATGAGGTCGCGACCGGTGACCAGCAGTTTTGGACGGACTTCCTGCTCCGGGATGCGCTCGTAGCGCTCCTTGGCGTAGTCGTACAAACCGAGCAGGTTGTGGCTGGAGGTGCAGTCAAGCCGGTGCAGTCGGAGGTGCTCGGGGAAGCGAGGAAGGCGGAAGAAGCGCTTCAGGGTGGACACGCGCATCTGTTTCACGTCGCCGAAACGCATGTGATTGGCGACGAGCGACGCGATCTGTGCCGTATCTTCGTTCGAAAAGCGGAGCCGGGCACAGATAGCCTCGGCCATGCGCGTGCCTATCTCGGCGTGGCCGTTGAAGCGCCAGCGTCCACGATCGAATACCGCGCAGGGGGGCTTGCCGACGTCATGGAGCAGCGCGGACCAGGCGAGAGTGGGGGAGCAGCCGGGCTCGAGCTTTTCAAGCAGCAAAAGGGTGTGGACCCAAACATTGCCTTCGGGGTGCCAGTCGGGCGGCTGCTCTACCCCGTGCATGCGGTCGACTTCAGGAAGAAGCTCGCGCAGCAGGCCGGTGCGGTCGAGGAGCTCAAAAGCGCGGGCGGCACGGCCTTCAGTGAGCATGCGGGTGAGCTCGTCGCGGGTGCGCTCAGGGCTGACCTGGTGAATGGTGTGGGCCTGCGCGCGGATGGCGGCTTCAGTTTCCCCCTCAAGCGTGAAGCTGAAGCGGGCGGCGAAGCGAATGGCGCGCAGCATGCGGAGCTTGTCTTCGGCGAAGCGGCGGGCGGGGTCGCCGATGGCGCGGATGAGCTTGTTTTTAAGATCGGCCTGCCCCCCCACATAGTCTAGAATTTCGCCGGTAAGCGGGTCATACAGCATTCCGTTCACGGTGAAGTCGCGACGGGCGACGTCTTCGCGGGGATCGAGCGAGTAGCGGACCTGGTCGGGGCGGCGGCCGTCGGAGTAGGCGCCATCGTGACGGAAGGTGGCGACCTCGGTCTGGGTCTCGGTTCCATCTTCGTGCTCCGTGCAGACGAGCACGACGCCGAAGTGGGCGCCGACGTTGAAGGTGCGTGGAAAAGCTGCCAGGACCACATCGGGCGTGGCGCCGGTGGCTACGTCGTAATCCTTGGCTGGACGGCCCAGGAGGCGGTCGCGCACGCAACCGCCGGCGTAGAAGGCCTGGTAGCCGAAAGCGCGGAGTGTTTCGACAATGTGGAGGGCGGCTTGCTCCGGGGGCGTTGAGGTTGGCATAACGTTGCTCATCTTAAGATGTAAAGGAGGTCCGGTTCGCATGCGACGCAGTGCTCCCTTAGGTTTTTTCCTGTGGATCGGCTCGTTGTCCGCAGTTGGCCAGCAAGCGTTGCCGCCGGATGTGCAAACGCTGCTGGCGCGGGTCGTCGCGCACCAGGACGCAGTGGAGAAGCGGCGCGAAAACTACACCTACTTACGGAGCGTGGTGGTGCGTGAGGTGGACAAAAAAGGCTCGGTGAAGAAGACCGATTCCCACGAGGAGCAGATCATCTTCGTAAACACGCATGAGGTGGAGCGGCTGGTGCGCAAAAACGGAAAGGAGCTCTCGGAAGGCGATCAGCGCAAGGTACAGGCGGAGGTCGCGAAGAAGATCGACAAGGCACAGCACACCCCTCCCGGCGTGTCGATGGACGGCAATTCAGTCAGCGTGAGCCGGATTTTGGCGATTATGAAAACCTCCGCACCGCGGCGGGAAGCAATCGACGGGCGGCCGATGATTGCGTTCGACTTTACCGGCGACCCGCATGCGAAAACACATGGGCGCGCCGAGGACGCCTCGAAAAAGATTGTTGGGACAGTCTGGATCGATGAGCGGGATTTGCAGGTGCGGCGGCTGACGGCGCTGTTTGAGGACGACTATAACGTGGGTTTCGGGCTGGCGGCCGTGGCCAAGGGAAGCAGTTTTACCTTCGACCAGAGACTGATCAACAACGAGCTGTGGCTGCCGACGAGCGCGCACGTGCATGTGATCGGCAAGGCGCTGGGGTTTGTGGGGTACCGGGGTGAGATCCAGATTGACGACAGCGACTACCAGCAGTTCCACACCCATGCAGAGCAAAACAAGTAACGGATTGGTTCTAGGCATCGAGAGCTCGTGCGACGAGACCGCCGCAGCGGTAGTGCGTCGCGGGCGCGAAACACTGTCGAGCGTAGTGGCTTCGCAGTTCGCGACGCATGCGCCGTATGGTGGGGTGGTGCCGGAGCTGGCTTCGAGAGAGCACCTGAGAAACATCGTGCCGGTAACGCGGGCGGCGCTCCGGGAGGCCGGGGTTGCGCTCGGCGATCTGGAGGCGGTCGCGGTGACGGAAGGGCCGGGGCTCGCGGGGGCGCTGCTGGTGGGGGTGACCTACGCGAAAACGCTGGCATGGGCGCTCGGCAAACCGCTGGTGGCGGTGAACCATCTGGAAGGGCATATCCACGCGGTGCTGCTGGAGCATGGACAGGCCGAGAACGCCCAAACGCCGGCGCTGGCGCTGGTGGTCTCCGGCGGGCACACGCACCTGTACCTGGCCTCCCGAGAAGCAGGTATGTGGCAGTACCGGGTCGTAGGGCGCACGGTGGATGACGCGGCGGGCGAGGCGTTCGATAAAGTGGCGAAGCTGCTGGGGCTGGGGTATCCGGGTGGGCCCTGGATCGACGCGCTGGCGC
>CAXTWG010000105.1:3498-5674 GCA_964247895.1 uncultured Acidobacteriaceae bacterium | reverse complement strand
TCAAGAAAAGCCGCATCTCGCCGATGCTGGGCAGATCACGGTAACTGTGAAAATGCCCTAACGGCTACCCCGTTCCCCTCCCGGCAGCGAAAAGGCAAACAGTTGATTGTTGCCGCTTCCACCAATCGCCTGCCGCCGGTAACCCGACCCCCAGTACACCGTCCCGTCCACCACTGAAGGCCCGTCGATCACCGACCCGCCGCTCGCGAACTTCCACAGCAGCTTGCCGGTTGCCGCGTCCAGCGCCACCATGTCGCCCGACATGGACCCGGCATAGAACACCCCGTTCGCCACCGTCACCTGGCCCTCGGCGCCTGCCGGGAGCGTCGGTTTCAGCGGGTTTTGCCCCGTCGCCGGCACCTGCCACAGCACCGCGCCGGTCGCCGAGTCCAGCGCAGCCCACGAGCCCGCATTCCACTCCTGCGTCTTCTCCGGCTGCAGGGGGAAGCTCTGATAGTTGAAGTTGTTCACCGCCGCGTACACCCGCTTGCCGTCCGTCGCCGTACCCCACTGGATGCCGCCCGCCGCACTCGCACCCGGCCCTACCTGCGTACCCCAAAGCACCGCGCCCGTGTCCGGGTTCAGCGCCCAGTACACGCCGCTCTTCTGTCCCGCGCCGATCTCCTCCACGCGCTTGCCGTCCACCTCCGTCCGGATCAGGTGCGCTCCATCGCCGAAGTCGTAGTCCGGCCCATGCGGGTCGGGGCATGGGATGCCGCCGGTCCCCGTGATCTGGCACGAGGTCAACGCCGTATCCGCGCCTTCCAACCTGCGCACCCACTTCACCTTTCCAGTCTGGAGGTCCAGCGCGAGCACTCCGTCGATGTAGTCCGCCGGATCCAGGCAGGCAAGCTGCGCCGTCACATCCGTCCCCGCAACCGTCAGGCATGCGGTCACGCTATCCGGCACACTGTAGTTGTTGCCCGTCGTCGCGAACAGTGAGTTTCGTCGCGCGTCGATCACGAAGTTGCTGCTCCACACACCCCCGCCCGTGTACCCGGCCGGCACTGTATAGGTTTGCCAGAGTATCCGCCCCGTGCGCAGGTCCAGCGCCGCTATGCTGCCCCGGAAGCTCAGCGAGGACCCCGGCTGCAACGCCAGCGTTTCCTGGTTCGACGCCGCCCCTACATACACCCGGTCCCCCGCGATCACCGCCGAGGCCGTGATCTGCGTCCCTACGTCGGAGGCCAGGCTCGTGCTCCACAACAGCTTGCCTGTCGCCTTATCCACCGCGAGAATCGACCCGCTCGCCTGGTCGCCGAACACGATCTCCCTCCCTCCGATCGCCGGCGAGTTCCTCGAAAAGGACCCGGCATTGCCCGTGTACTCCGATACCTTGTGGCTCCAGATCGCCTTTCCCGTCCGGGCGTCGATCCGGTAAATAAACCCACCCCAGTCCGGCACATACACCGATCCCTGACTTACCGTCGGCGTCGCCGAAACATCCCCCGCCGTCGTGAACACCCACTTCTGCTGTAGAAGGTTCGCGTTGTCCGCGTTGATCGTCTCTTCCGCCGCGTTCCCATGGGTGTTGTCTAGATTGCCGCCCCACGAGGGCCAGCTATGCTCACTCGCGCGACTGCCGTCCCGATCGCCGGTCCAGTCCTGCGCCCTTGCCCCACGCTCCAGCTCCGCCGTGGCAACAAGCGCGGCCACAGCGAGTAAAGCCGCCTGCCGTACCCGTTTTCCCTTGCGCTGAGGACGAATTTCCTGACTGTGTACACCCATACCTGTCACCTCTTGGTAAATCCCAAAGAGTAACCTTTGGTGTCCTAGTTATACGCCCTCGCCAAAGCTTCACTTTATGTCCGTAGCCCGCGGTGCAGATATCTACAAAGCCGGAACCCACCCTTCCAACTTTTCGAAACAATACTAGGACGAACGTTCTACCTCATCACGAGCCGTTTTGCCTACTTATGAAGGAGGTACGTCACTGCGGCACGTAATCCTTTCCTCCCTGCTTCGCCTTGCCGGGAGTGCGGTCGACTTTCATACAGAATTCACGGACATTTCATTGCAACCCTATCCACAAAGACAAGCATGATTCCCAGCCCGCCGCATGCGCCGGCTCCGTCCCTCACCCTTCACGCTTCCCAAACCCCGGAGATCCTCCATGCTCGCCTTCACCCGCTTCCTAAGCACCCTTTCCGCGCTTAGCTGCTGCACCGCCCTCACC
>CAXTWG010000105.1:0-3488 GCA_964247895.1 uncultured Acidobacteriaceae bacterium | reverse complement strand
CCGTCCAGGGCTACTCCGTCAGCGTCTTCGCCCGCGGCGTCACCGGCAAGTACACCGTGCCCGACTCCGTCGCCGTCGCCAACGGCCATGTCTTCGTCGGCTACGGCGACGGCAATGCCCCCGACGGCTCCGACGGCAAAAGCACGGAGATCGTGCAATACAGCCTCACCGGCGCAGTCGAGTTCATCTACACCGTCAAGGGCCACAACGACGGCCTCAAGGTCGACTCCACCCAGCCGGGCTACTTCTTCGCGCTCCAAAACGAGGATGCCAACCCCAACGTCGTCGCCATCAACTACACCACGCACAGCCAGGCCCCATTCACCTTCGCCGAGCCCACCCCGCACGGTGGCGGCTACGACGACATCGTCTTCCGGGCCGGCAAGATCTATATCAGCGCCTCCAACCCGTCCAACGATCCCAACACCGCCTCCGCCATCGTGGAAGTCAACGGCGGCACCGGCAACACGGTCAGCGTCTCACCCCTCCTGGCCGGCAATGCGCAGGCCACCAACCTCGTGACCGGGGCCCCAGGGACGCTCAACCTCCAGGACCCTGACTCGCTGACGACCGACCCCAGCGGCGACCTTGTGCTCACCAGCCAGGCCGACGCTGAACTGGTCATCGTGCGGGAGCCCGGCACCGTCGCCCAAAGCGCGCTTCTCGTCCCCCTCAGCTCGCCCGACGGCGTTCCAAAGGTCGATGACACGCTCTTCACCCCGCCCTCCAACGGCTACATCCTCGTCGCCGACAAAACCGCCAACGCCATCTATGCCGTCCGCAAAACCATCTTCGCGCCCGGCGCCGCCTACTCCTCCGCGCAAGTCGGCAGTGGGAGCACAGCCCAGGCCTTCCTCGGCAAGCTCAATGTCGAAACCGGCCAGCTTACGCCCGTGGTCACCGGCCTCGGCAACCCCGGCGGCCTCGCATTCGTCAGGACGAAATAGACTCTTCGCCCTTGAAGCCGCCTTCCCGGCAATCCCTTCAACAAAACCCCATAGAAAATCCGGCGCCCCCGTGGCCGCCCCCCGACTTTCTGCCAGGGGCGACCCGCGCTTTCGCCACCACCCAAGCCGGACAAGTATCGCTGGTTCCCCAAGGGAAAGCCGTGCGGCTTCTTGGCCGGCATCCACGCCCAGCCCCGATTCCAACCCTCGATGTAGCCCTAAAAAGCCCCCCTCTGCCCAAGCCCCGCCACGCGCCTTCGCCACGCGCCTGCGCTCTGACAACCCTAAATATGAGCCGCGGGCCGATCCAGGCAGGCCTCTGCAGCCGGCGACCTTGAGCAGTTCTCCTTCACCGATAGACCGAGAGACCGAAGCCACAAGTCTCAACGCGGCTTTTCCGTCAAAGCCGCCGGCGCGCATGTTGGGTGGACTCCATCCAAAGGAGAACTGCTCGAAGCAGCCGGCACAATCGAGCCCCTCAAACAGCGCGCCTTCACCGCCTGCCGTGTGCGCAAACACGTACGGCGAGCACCGCATCTCTACAACCCGTAGCTCTGCCTCAGCCATGGCAGCTTCGGAGCGGACTTCGCCCGAATGACCCGCCCCGACACGACCCCGGAGCGAAGCCTCCGCGCCCTCCGCTGGCTCAACTTCTTCGTCGCCGACGTCCAAACCGGCCTCGGCCCTTTTCTCGCTGCCTACCTGGCCGGCAGCGGCTGGCAACCTGCACGGGTCGGCGCTTTCCTAACCGCCTCCGGTCTCATCCCGGTTGCGCTGCAGCTTCCCGCCGGCGCCCTGGTCGACCGTGCCCGTAACCCACGCGCCTTCGCCGCCGTCTCGATTGCAACCGTCGGTCTCGGCGCAGCGCTGCTCGGTCTCGACAGCGCTTTCCCTGTCGTCGCAACCGCGCAAGCGCTCATCGTCATCGCGGGCCTGTTCAACGCCCTCCTGCTCAACGCGCTCCTGCTCGGCATCGCGGGCGCGCGCGGCTTCGACCGCCAACTCGGCCGCAACCAGGCCTTCGGCGCAGCCGGCAACGTTGCCGCGGCCCTCTTGTTCGCCGCCGTCGGCTACCGCTACGGCACACATTCCATCTTTTTCTGTTCCGCCATCCTGGTCCTCCCTACACTCGCCTGCCTGCTCCGCATCCGCGCCGCCGACATTGACCCCGCCCGCGCCCGCAACGCCGGCGACAGTGCCGCTCAACCCACCGCCGCCCAGCCGCCTCTTGCCCCGCTCCGCGCACTCTTCGGCGACCGCGTCCTGCTCGTCTTCTTTCTTTGCGCCGCGCTCTTTCACCTGTCCAACGCCGCCATGCTCCCCCAACTGGGTGAAATGCTCGCTCGTGGCCAGGCCCGCTTCGCCGCTCCCCTTATGTCCGCCTGCATCATCGTCACGCAGCTTGTCATCACCTTCGGTGCCGCCTTTGTCGGGCGACTTGCCGCCCGGCGCGGCCGCCGTCCCCTTCTGCTCCTCGGCTTCGCCGCGCTCGTCCTTCGCGGCGTTCTCTACACCCTCGTTCATGGTCAGGCCGCGCTTATCGCCGTCCAGCTGCTTGACGGCCTTGCCAACGTCATCTTCGGCGTCACCTCCGCGCTCGTTGTTGCCGACCGCACCCGCGGCACCGGCAACTTCAACCTCGCCCAGGGCGCGCTCGGCACCGCGGTCGGCATCGGCGCAGCCCTCTGCACCCTCTACGGCGGCCTCCTGATCCGCTTTTTCGGCTACAGTGCATCCTTCCTCGGCCTCGCCGCAGTCGCTGCTGTAGCCTTCACCCTGCTTTTCTTCGGCTTTCCCGAAACCCTCTCCGCCGAGCCCGGAGAAACATTCTCCCGGCCCATTCCCCTTGCATGACCGCGCACCGGATACCTCCTCCGGGTCGCGCGTTGATACAAGCGCAAACGCCCGTCCCGAGTGGAGGTGCAAGCACTGGTGCCGAGTGGAGATGCAAATGCGGGTGCCCCAGGTCTCGCCTTTGAGACCTGGGTTTTCTGGTCTCGCCTTTGAGACCTGGGTTTTCTGGTCTCGCCTTTGAGACCTGGGTTTTCTGGTCTCGCCTTGGAGACCTGGGTTTTCTGGTCTCGCCTTTGAGACCTGGGTTTTTCTGGTCTCGCCTTGGAGACCTGGGTTTTCTGAGCGGCAGCTCAGAACCGCATCGCAAACCGCCCATCCCAACGCAGCCGCCCCAGGTTCTGGCGTTTTACCGCGTCCAGCAAGCTTGCGATGCAAACTCAAAATCGCATCTTTCTCGCCGTTCCCCATCCCCGACCCTTTCAATCCCTCATCCCCTTTTCACACAACACTTTCTCCACGCCTCCCCTGCATCTCTTATCCTCTAGAGACATTGATGACGCTCCCTACCCTCCAGCGCCTCTTCCGCTGCGCCCCGTTACTCCTCGCTTGCACGCAAGCGCACGCCCAACAGCCGCTCACCCTGCACGGGGCCATCGCGGCCGGCCTCGCCGCCAACCCCCTCGCCCGCACCGCCGACGACCAACTCGAGGTGCAGCACTCCCAAATCACCACCGCCCGCCTCCGCCC
>CAXTWG010000104.1:0-5810 GCA_964247895.1 uncultured Acidobacteriaceae bacterium | reverse complement strand
AACTTCACCATCACCACCCAGGTCAACGAAGTCGACCTCACCTTCACCGTCACCGACCGCCATGGTCACTTCGTCGACGACCTCGGGCAGTCTGACTTTTCCCTCCTCGACGACGGCAAAGCCCCATCCCAGGTCTACCGCTTCGAGCGCAACACCAACCTCCCCCTCCGCGTCGGCATCGTCGTCGACACCAGTACCTCCATCCGCACCCGCTTCACCTTTGAGCAGCAGGCCGCCAACGAGTTCCTCCTCCAGATCCTCCGCCCCAAAAGCGATAAAGCCTTCATCGAGGGCTTCGACCTCGCCCCCGACTTCAAACAGGACTGGACCAACGACCTCGACCTGCTCAATACCGGCATTACCAAGCTCCACTCCGGCGGCGGCACCGCTCTGTTCGACGCCGTCTACCAGGGCTGCCACGACAAAATGCTCGATGCCACGCTCCACCATGAGCCCGCCCGCAAAGCCATGATCCTCATCTCCGACGGCGACGACAACCAGTCCCACGCCTACCTTGAGGACGCCATCAAGGAGTGCCAGCGCGCCGAAACCACCGTTTACGCCATCAGCACCAACGTCAGCCCCAGCCGCGACCGCGGCGACGATACCCTCGAGAAAATCGCCGTCGCCACCGGCGGCCGCGCCTACTATCCCAACCGCATCGAGGACATGCCCAACTCCTTCGGGCAAATCCAGCAGGAGCTCCGCTCCCAGTACGCCCTCAGCTACAAACCGGCTGACTTCTCCCCCAACGGCGCCTTCCGCACCATCTACCTCTTCTGCCTCGACCGGAAATACCAGGTCCGCTCCCGCACCGGCTACTTCGCACCCAGACCCTAAAGCATTCTCACAGTAGATGTGAGGGGAGGGGCGAATTCTCACGCGGCTTTTACTCTCCGCGCTCGACAGCATCAGGGAAAATGCTTTAAGCACGACCCTGCATGTGTTCGTAACGCGCCTCCTGAGCACGTCTGTAAAGTGCGCCGCCAACCGGCGAGCCTCGCCCCCTCTCAAGCCGCCTCAGCACCAGTGCCGCCCCGTGCGTCAGCACCAGCACATCGAGCGCGGGCCGAAACCGCGGGTCCGCATTTGTCAGTACAAACGGCAGAACATACGCCGCCGCGAACAACACAAACAGCTTGTCCACCTGTCGGAGCGGCCGCGACGCGAGCAGCAGCCCCAACCACAACGGCATGCTCAAGCTCGTCAGCAGCTTCACGAGCCCCGGAGCGGAAAAAAGCGGGTGTGCCTTGGTGTCGGGCCGCAGCAGGGTCCCGAGCTTCACCACATCGAGCCAAAGCCACTGGAGCGGATGGGCAGCCATAAATCCAAACGCCAGTCGCGTAAACACCGGCTTGTATCGCAGCTCGTAAAACTTCAACCCCGGATAGCCGTCCTCGTGCATCGCCTCTGGAATCGAAGGCTCCCCGTTATACAACGCAAGCAGCGCCTCCTCCGAGTGCCCGTTCGCTCCGGCAAACAAGTTATAGGGTCCGTTCTGGGGAAGATAAAACGACCCATGCGCGGCCGTGTTCGCCGCCGCCAACGTCCCAAACGCCAGCGCTCCCACCAGCGCACCTCGGAGCACCGCCCTACGCCCGTAAGCCAGAAATAGCCCATACCCGATCGGCAATGCCAGCACCGCGAAGTTCGGACGAACCGACAAGCTCAGCCCCCACACCAGACCCACAGAGACAGGCGCAACCCAGTCACGCTCGCGCAGCGCCAAGCTGAGCGCGATCAGCGCAAGCAGCAGCAGAACCGTCATCTCCGTATCCCATAACTTAGGAATGGAAGAAAGCAAATCCGGGTCGAGCAAAATTGCGCCCGCGCCCAAAGCCGAACCCGCATCCTCCCCCGTCACCCGGCGCAGGGTCAGAAATACACATGCCGCTACCCCCAGGTACATCCCCGCCTGCATCGCGACAACCCCCGAGGGCCCAAACGGCTTGTACACCAACGCCGAAAGATAAGGATAAAAATCAGGCAGAAACGCGGACGGAACATAACCGAACCGCAAACACTCCCGCATGTTGTCCCAGAAATCCCCCTCTGCGTGCGAAAAAGGAATGAAAAGCAGAGCGGCGACGGCAGCGAACACAAGACACAATCCAACCGCGACATAGGGCGTTCTTCGGGTCATAGGAAAGGCACATGGCGCTACCTGCCTAGAGTACGTCAAGCACCTCCCGAGCAAAGCGGAAAACACTCTCGGCTCGATCAAACTTTCGGGCGCCAGCCCTGCGCTCTGTTGCTGTAGTCCAGCTGAGCGACATGCGGCGCTCAGCTGAATGCTGCTCGCTCCGCAGCAGCTGTTCGGCATGCCGTGCACCCCACATACGTGGTCGCCATCAGCAAACTCCGGCATACACCCGTTGGCTGGCAAAGAACACGTCGAAGCGAGGATACCTGGAATCAGCCTCATAACGCCGCCGGCTCAGAGAAATGCCCGCATGAGATCCGCCGCCCAGCGAACCGTACAAAGGTCGCGGAAGCCGCAGTTCTATGTATGAAGACTGCTCTTGAACCAACGCGAAACTGCGTATCGGCCATGCTGAATGCCTACAATATCCTCACCGGCACTGCACAACATAGCCGGCCTCTACAGAAAACCCTATATGCTGATGATCACTTCGTAAGATGACATACTTCAACCACGATGCTCGAATGCGCTAAGGTGAAGTAACTGAGCTTTGTAGTTGCAACACGCACTTACCGATCCCCCTGAAGCCGCGAACCGCGCAACCACAGCTTCGCGGACGACACGCAACCTATTTTGGAGGCGCATTTGAAACGACTGAGTACGTTCGTGATTTTCCCGCTCTCTTCCTTTGCTGTTCAGCGCGGGCGCTGAAAGGGAATGTTTCTTATACGATTTCCGGCTGCGATTACTTCGTATTAGATAAAGGAGCGGATTTCGCAATGCTTGAAT
Source organism: uncultured Acidobacteriaceae bacterium (assembly GCA_964247895.1). GTDB lineage: Bacteria > Acidobacteriota > Terriglobia > Terriglobales > Acidobacteriaceae > EB88. The sequence continues at coordinate 2,878 of CAXTWG010000104.1, read as the reverse complement.
GGCACGGTGGACACGAAGTGGATAAAGGTGACGTGCTTGTAAAATTTAATTCCTACAGTTTTCATGACATATTTGACCTTTCAGCCGACCAGCAATCGCGGATATGGGTCGAGGATTCCTCGTTAAGCAAAGAATCCGCTTTAGAAAAGCTTACGGACAATTCGCATCGCGCCGGCAATGTACGCACCCGTCTTGTGTTTTCCAAAACTTTGCTCAACCGCTTCATCGCCTCGTGGCGACGCTTTCCGGTCATAGGCGGAGCCGGTATACGTACGCGTTTGCCGCTATTCTGCGGGTGGAGCCGTACTCCAAGTGGCGGAGCGCTTTCCCGATCAACCTAGCCTAGCAATACGAAATTCCTATCGGGGCCTTGAAGCGGTCTCATAAACCCGCAAGCTCGGGTGAAGCCCCGAATGAGACCCGCTCCAAAGCGGGTCTCAAACAGTTCGCCGGAGCCATAAAACCATTTATGAGACCGCTTCTTGGCGGTTCAGCTGCATAGGGTCGTGTACGTCCGCGAAAGACACCTAAGAACGGCCGCAGCTGAACCTAGACGGATCGAACGCGACCCGCACCGACCCGCTCCGCTTCGGCGTGGCCGGTATGTCCTTCAGACCAGATCTGAATGGCCGTTCTCGTACACACGTAGAGTCAGTAACGCCAAACGTGCTTTTTCCGTCGAGAAAAGCCGCATCGCACCGAATTTCCTCCCAATGCCGATACAAGAACAGGCTCTAGTTGTGGAGCATCAACAGGTTATTCCGGTTTAGGCCTGCGCGGGAGGCGGGCGTTTTGAGGCCGAGGCTGGAGTGAGGGCGGTGGAAGTTGTAGTCGTGCAGCCAGGCTTCGAGCTCTGCGTGCGCTCAGTTGAGTTTGGTACGTGCGTCCGTAAGCCCATTCGCGCAGGGCAGTCTGGATAAAACGCTCGGCTTTCCGTTGGTGCGCGGGGTGTAGGGCCGGGTGAAGCGCTACAGGAGGTTCTCGCCGCGCAGCAGCTTTTGGAAGCGCCAGTGCCGGTAGCAGGGTCCGTTGTCGGTCAGCATACGGCGGCAGGAAAGGCCGGAGCGCGAGAACGGGGCTCGGGCCATATGAAAGAAGCGCGTGGCCGAGGCGCTGGTTTGATCCGGGAGAATGGCCGCGCATGCGATGCGGCTGTGGTCGTCGACCGCGATGTGAAGGAACTCGTAACCGGCGCCGCGTGTCTCGCGAGTGCGGTCGCCGTGGACGCGATAGACGGGCCGCACGATGCAGGCCAGGCGTTTGATGTCGAAATGAATCAGGTCGCCGGGCCTAGGGTGTTCGTAGCGCATCACGGGCGGCGGAGGGTCGAGCGAGTCGAGTTTGCGCAGCCCGGCGCGGCGCAGGATCCGGCTCACCGTAGCCGTGCTCAGGCCGAGCTGGGCCGCGATCCTCAGCCCGGTCCAGCGCAGCCAGACGGCCTGCTCGACCGAGGCGGCCGGGGTCGCGCGGGTATCGAAGCAGGGCGAGAGGAGCGGTCCGGAAGCGAATCCGGGCCGTGGTCGCGATACCGGCGGACCCATTTGGCTGCTGTTTTCTCGCTCACGTTGAAAGCGGCTGCGGCCGCTTTCAACGTGGAACCCTGCTCAAGAACCTTCTTCGCCAGGGCTGCGCGCTGATGCAGGGTTACTCGGGCATTCGGGTGGTGATTCATTTACTCCTCCAGACAAGCTGCTTCTCGGTGCAACCAGCACCTCCGATTCAGAGGAAATGGACAACCTGCCGCAAGGTCACATCTAGCGGCCAAACTATCCGCGTGACCCCACCGGCCATGGCAGCCACTCCCTTGACACGCTCAAATACCACCTGCCCCCAAGCAATCGCCGAAGACCGCACTCTCGACCCCAGGCCGAGGGCTCAGGCCGGGGTTAAAGTCGAGGGTTCAAGTCGAGGGCTCAGCGGCGCATCGCTCACTGGGTCGGGGATAGCTGCAGGACCGGCGACCGGCACAAACTCCAACGATACGTAAACTCTCGTGCTCACACGCCCGCCTGTCAGTCTGATGCGAGCACCTATACACGACTTCAAGCCGCCCAGCCGCGCAAAATTACACCCCGCCCCCAGCCAGCAGCCCTAGCAACCCAGCCTCATCTAGCACCCGCACTCCCAACTGCTGCGCCTTCTCAAGCTTTGATCCAGCTTCCTCCCCCGCCACCACATAACTCGTCTTCTTGCTCACTGTTCCTGAAACCTTCCCTCCCGAGGACTCAATCCGCTCCTTCGCTTGCTCGCGAGTCAGCGTCGGCAGCGTCCCCGTCAGCACAAAGGTCAGGTCCGCCAGCTCCGTCGTCCGCTCCCGCTTGACCGCCGTCAGCGCCAGCCCCGCTTTCTTCAAATCCTCCACCAGTTGCCGGTTCGCCTCCTCGGAGAAAAACTCACGAATGCTCGCCGCTACCCGCGGCCCCACCTCGTTCACCTGCTCCAGCTCCTGCTCTGGGGCCCCCATCAACGCATCCATCGACCCGAAATGCTCCGCCAGCAGCTCCGCCGTCCGCTCCCCGACAAACCGTACCCCCAACCCAAAAATCACCCGGTGCAGCGGCGCCCCCCGGCTCTCGCTCTCTTTGAGCAGCGCCAACGCCGGTTTCTTTGCAATCCGCTCCAGCCCAACCAGCTGCTCCTCCGTCAGCCCGTAAATGTCCGCGACCGAGTGCACCAGCCCATGCTCCAAAAGCTGCGCCACCAGAGCCTCGCCCAGTCCCTCAATGTTCATCACCCCGCGCGAGGCGAAATGGAGCAGTGACCCAGCCACCCTCGCCGGGCAGGTCGCATTCACGCACCGGTGGTCCGCCTCGCCCTCCGTGCGCTTCACCTCCGCCCCGCACGCGGGGCCCGTTTCAGGCCACACAACCGCCCGGTC
>CAXTWG010000103.1:0-5996 GCA_964247895.1 uncultured Acidobacteriaceae bacterium | reverse complement strand
CCCCGCGCCCGCTCCACCCCCGCTTTCTGCCTTTACGCCTCACCTTCAATAAAAACCGTTCGCATCCTCAACCGTACCCCCGCTTCCATATCCGAAACCGAATCCCCAATCATCACGCTTGTATTCCATTCGACCTCCGGGTCCAGCTCCCGAGCCTGCTCAAACAAACCCGGCCCCGGCTTGCGGCACCGGCATACCCCCTTGTCATGTGGGCACACGAAAATCCCATCCACATGCGCCCCATGCTTCGCCATTTCCAAACGCATCCGCGCGTGCAGCGTATCCACGTCCTCCAGCGAATACAGCCCCAGCGCCACCCCTCTCTGGTTGGTCACTACATACACCTTCAGCCCCGCCTCGTTCAGCCGCCGTACCGCCTCCACCGCGCCCGGCAGGGGGTGGAACAGGTCCCATCGCGACACGTACTCCCCTTCCGGCGCCTTCCGGTTCAGCACCCCGTCGCGGTCAAGAAACACCGTCCGCACGCCTTTGTAACTTTGTCGCTTGCTCACAGCAGGTATCATAGCGGGAGCCAAGGAGAGTCATGACGACGACAGAGTTGACAGGTCAGGCAGTCTTTCAGCGCGCCTTCGAGGACCACCTCAAGGTCATCGCCGAGCTCCAACAGCAGCAGCCCACGCTTGAAGCGCTTGCCCGCAAAATGACTGAAGCCATCATGGACGGCAAGAAGGTCCTGTGGTGCGGCAACGGCGGCTCGGCCGCAGACGCGCAGCACCTCGCCGCCGAGTTCGTCGGACGGTTCCGCCGCGAGCGCCGCCCCCTCGCCTCCATCGCCCTCACCACCGACACCTCCATCCTCACCTCCATCGGCAACGACTACGGCTACGACCAGGTCTTCTCGCGCCAGGTCCTCGCCCTCGCCCAGCCTGGCGACATCGTCGTCGGCATCTCCACATCCGGCAACAGCCCCAACGTCGTCGAGGCACTGGAAGCCGCGAAAGAGGTCGGCGCCTACACTGTCGCCATGACCGGCGAAGGCGGCGGCACGATGGCCGGGCTCGCCGAAGCCTCTATTTGTGTGCCGACCAAAGACACTGCCCGGGTGCAGGAAGGCCACATCCTTTGTGGCCACATGCTCTGCGACTGGGTTGAGCTCGCCTGGTGTCAAGCCGCCGAAGCCGCCAAGAACGCATGATCCATTTCGACGACCTCCACAGCATCGTGACCCGTATCGAGGGCGACTGGGCCGCTACCCGCGTCCTGGTCGTCGGCGATGTCATGCTCGACCGCTATATCTGGGGCGACGTGGAGCGCATCTCGCCCGAAGCGCCGGTTCCGGTTGTCCGCATGGCCCACAGGAGCGAGCAGCCCGGCGGCGCGGCGAATGTCGCCATGAACATCGCCGGCCTCGGCGCGCAGGTCACGGTATGCGGCTTTGCCGGCCAGGATGAGGAGTGCGCGACCCTGGAAGCCTGCCTGGGGAAGGCCGGCGTGACCGCAACCCTCACCCCTGTCCAAGGACACCCGACTACCTCCAAACTCCGCATCCTCGGCGGCCAGCAGCAGATCCTCCGCCTCGATGTGGAAAGAACGAAGGGTTACCCCCAAACTGCCTACGACGGCCTGCTCGCCACCGTAAGGAAAGCGTTACCGGGTGCGCGTGCAGTTGTACTTTCTGATTACGCCAAGGGCGTCCTTTCGGAAGAAGTCTGCCGCGCCGTCATCGACGCTGCCCGCGCGGCCGGCGTCCCCGTGCTGGTCGACCCCAAGCATCGCGACTTCACCCGCTACCGCGGCGCGACTACGATCTGCCCCAACTTGCAGGAGATGTCTGCCGCCACCGGCATCGCGCCCAAAGAGACGGACGCGATCCTCGCCGCCGCCGCCGCCATGCTGCCCCAGCTCGACCTCGACTATCTGACCGTTACGCTAAGCGAAAAAGGTATCGCCGTCGTCCGGCCCGCTGGCACGCGGACCTTTCCAGCCGTCGCGCGCCAGGTGTTTGACGTTTCCGGTGCCGGCGACACAGTCATCGCGACTCTCGCCCTCGCTCTGGCCAGCGGTCTGCCGATCGAAACCGCCGTCCCGCTCGCCAACATCGCCGCCGGCATCGTTGTTTCCAAGGTCGGCACCGTGCCCGTCACCCGTAACGAGCTCATCACCAGCCTGCTGCCTGAGATCGAGTTGCAGGCCTCTGAAAAGCTGCTGGAGCTCGCCCAGCTGCAACGCCGCGTCACTGCCTGGCGTTCCAAGGGCGAGCGCATCGTCTTCACCAATGGCTGCTTCGACCTGCTCCACGTCGGCCATATCACGCTTATGGAGGACGCCCGCCGGGAGGGCGACCGGCTCATCGTCGCCATCAACAGCGACGCATCGGTCAGCGGCCTCAAGGGCCCGACCCGGCCGGTGGTGCAGGAGAAGGACCGCGGTCGCGTCCTCGCCGCCCTCGCTGCCGTCGACGCAGTCATCGTCTTCGGCGAGCCCACGCCGCTCGAGCTCATCTGCGCGCTCAAGCCGGACGTCATCGTGAAAGGCGGCGACTATGTCGAGGACACGGTTGTCGGTGCGAAGGAGGTCCGTAGCTGGGGCGGCGTGGTCAAGATCGTGCCGACAGTCGAGGGTTTCTCCACCACCCGCATGATCGCGAGAGCAGCCAAGCCCGGGCTATAAAAAACATAAGCTGACCAGTGTGTCAGAAGGGCATTGCCTTTGAGCCGGTCGCCCAGATGCCGAGCAAAACATGTGCCTGTGCTAGGCAGCTCCTACCGGTTCGCGCACGTCGTCTTTGGCGAACATCTGGCGCAAACCGCGCAAGGCCTGGCGGGTGCGCTCTTCATTCTCAATCAGCGAAAAGCGGACGTGGCCGTCACCGTACTCGCCGAAGCCGACGCCGGGCGAGACGGCGACTTTTGCGTCGCGCAGCAGTTTGGTGGAGAAGTCGAGCGAGGCGAGCGGCTCGCCGGTGGCCTCGCCTATACGGTAGGCGTTTGGAATGGGGGCCCAAACGAACATGGTGGCCTTGGGTGAAGGGACCTGCCAGCCTAGTTTATGGAGGCCGGCAACCAGGCAGTCGCGGCGTTTGCGATAGGTTTCGGTGATGGCGGCGACGCACTCCTGCGGACCTTCCAAGGCGCAGATGGAGGCGACCTGGATGGGAGTGAAGGTGCCGTAATCGCAGTAGCTCTTGAGCCTCGCCAAGGCCTGCACGAGCTCCGGGTTGCCGACCATGAAGCCGACGCGCCAGCCTGGCATGTTGTAGCTCTTGGAAAGGGTGAAGAACTCGACGGCGATCTCTTTCGCGCCTGGCACTTGCAGCACGGAAGGCGCGCGGTAGCCGTCGAAGGTGATATCGGCGTAGGCGAGGTCATGAACGAGCCAGATCCCATGCTCCCTGCACAGCGCGACGACCCGCTCCAGGAAGGGCAGGTCGACGCACTGGGTGGTGGGGTTGGCGGGGAAGTTGAGGATGAGCATCTTCGGCTTGGGATACATGAGCGGGATGGTTTGCTCAAGCTCGGCGAGAAAGGCAGCGGTGTCATGGATGGCGACCGACCGGATGCTTGCGCCGGCGATCACAGGGCCGTAGATGTGGATGGGGTAACTGGGGTTGGGGACGAGGACGACGTCGCCCTTGTCGAGGGTGGCCATGCAGAGGTGGGCGATGCCCTCTTTGGAGCCGATAGTGACGATGGCTTCTGTCGCTGGGTCGATGTCGACGTTATAGCGGTGGCCGTACCAGTTCGCGATGGCTTTGCGGAGGCGGGGAATGCCTTTGGAAAGGGAGTAGCGGTGGGTTTCCGGCCGGCCGGCGGCCTCGATCAACTTGTCGACGATATGCCTGGGAGTCGCGCCGTCCGGATTGCCCATGCCGAAGTCGATGATGTCCTCGCCGCGGCGACGCGCTTCAGCCTTAAGCTCGCCGGTGATGTTGAAAACATAAGCGGGCAGGCGGGCGAGGCGGGGGAACTGTTCCAAAGCTGGCTCCAGGGAGTTGAACCGACCGCAAACTGTTCCACGTGGAACAAGTTTTCCACAAGCAACGGTGGTAGCGGCGGCGTTTGAAAAAGGGTACAGGAATTCGGTGCTTTCCAGTGCCGCTAACAACGCACGATGTTGTTACTTTCGAGTCCCTTGGTGGCATTGCGGGTATCGATAACGAGCTGGGACTCACGGACGATGCGGGCATAGTCGTATTCGGAGTGGTCGGTGGCAATCAGGATGCAGTCGTATTGGCCGAGATCGTCGAGCGAGGCGCAGACGAGATTGAGGTCGTAGTTGCGGCCGCGGCCCACGTAAGCGAAGTAAGGGTCGTTGTAGCTGACCTCGGCGCCGCGCGCGCGCAGCAGCTCGATGATGGGGAGCGAGGGCGACTCACGGAGGTCGTCTATGTCGCGCTTGTAGGAAAGGCCGAGCACGAGGATGCGCGAACCGTTGAGCGGCTTGCGGCGCTGGTTGAGCGCTTCAATCGTTTGGTCGATCACGTAGTAAGGCATCGCGCCGTTGACCTCGCCGGCGAGCTCGATAAAGCGGGTATGGAAATCGAACTGCTTGGCTTTCCAGGACAGATAGAACGGATCGATGGGGATGCAATGGCCGCCCAGACCGGGACCGGGATAGAAGGCCTGAAAGCCGAAGGGCTTGGTCTTGGCGGCGTCGATGACCTCGAAGATATCGATGTCCATTCGCTGGCAAAGCTGTTTGAGCTCGTTGACGAGTGCAATGTTGACGCAGCGATAGATGTTTTCAAGCAGCTTGGTCATTTCGGCTGCGGCAGGCGAGGAAACAGGGACGGTGGTGTTGAAGATCGTCCCATAAAGAGCAGCGGCGAGCTCGCCGGCGGGCGCGCCGTGGGCGCCGATGACCTTGGGGATGTCGCGGCGGGCGACAGTGTCGTTGCCGGGGTCTTCGCGCTCGGGGGAGAAGGCGACGTAGAAACCGTCCTTTTCCGGTGTAGCGCGGCCATTTTCCTGTGTGGCGCGGCCATTTTCCTGTGTGGCGCGGCCATTTTCCTGTGTGGCGCGGCCGCTCTCCCCGAAGGTGGCGCGCAGGCCGCGTGGGGCCCCTGCTTCGAGGATGGGAATCAGGACTTCCTCGGTGGTGCCGGGGTAGGTGGTGCTTTCGAGAACGATGAGCTGGCCGGCGTGCAAATGCGGGGCGAGGGCGCGGGCGGTCTGCTCGATGTAGCTGAGGTCGGGCTCATGGTGCTCGGAGAGGGGGGTGGGGACGCAGATGATGACGGCATCCATTTCCGCGATGAAACGGAAGTCGGTGGTGGCGCGGAAGCCGGCGCGCTGGGCCTGGGCGATCTGCGTGCCTGGGATGCGGACGATGTAGGAGCCTGCGTCGTTGAGCGTGTCGACCTTGGTCCGGTCGATGTCGAATCCGGTGACGCGGAAATGTTCTTCGGAGAGCAGGAGGGCGAGTGGGAGGCCGACGTAGCCCATACCGACGATGCCGATGCGCGCGGAGCGGGCGTGGATGCGCGCGAGTGCGCGGGCGTGCAGGCTCTGCGAGGGTGTCGTAGTTTGGGCTGCGTACATGGGTCTCCATCCGCCGGGTTGACCGGATTGACTACGGTCGATTGAAAGAAGCTTTACCGGTTAGAGACGCGCGTTCCATGGCATTTGTTGCGGAAACTTCCGTGGGCAGCAATGACTGACCGGCATCGAACAAAGCATGAGCCACGACACGCCCTACCCGCCGAACGCCCTTGCCGCTTCCGCTTCCGCTTATCTGCGCTCCGCGATGCACCAGCCAGTGCGCTGGAATGAGTGGGGGCCGGAGGCGTTTGCGCTCGCGAAAGCGCAGGATAAGCCGATTTTGCTGGATATCGGCGCGGTGTGGTGCCACTGGTGCCATGTGATGGACCGGGAGTCGTATGAAAGCGCGGAACTGGCTTCGCTCGTCAATGAGCAGTTTGTCGCCGTGAAAGTGGACCGGGATGAGCGGCCGGATGTGGACGCGCGCTACCAGGCGGCGGTGCAGGCGATAGCCGGGCAGGGGGGGTGGCCGTTGACGGCAGTGCTGACCTCGGA
>CAXTWG010000102.1:0-6085 GCA_964247895.1 uncultured Acidobacteriaceae bacterium | reverse complement strand
GGTGGTGGTGGAGTACGCGGACCTGGAAGGATTCGACGGGTTGATGGAGGCGCTGCTGGGGTGAGGCGCTGTTTTTCAAAAAAAAGCCTGCCGGAAGCGGTCGCCGAGGGCGCAGGCAAGCTCAGGAGTGGTCGCGGGGGCGATTTCAGGTCTTAAAAGCGGGATCCGGGGCGCAGGCCACTCGATACCTTGCTACGTTTCTCGGCGTTGGCGGTATTGGTTACGGCTTTGCCGGCTGTAGCTGAGCGAGGTGTAGCTCAGCCAGCTTGTAAGTCGAAAGCGGACTGGGGGTGCCGGAAGGTGCGATGACCCGCCTGTAGGCAGCGATGGCAGCATCCCGCTCGCCCAGCTGCTCGTAGATAAGTCCGAATCCGAACCAAACGGCTTCGTCCGGTTCAACCTGATTCGCGGTCTGCATGGCTTGGAGCAGGGTTTCGCGAGCCTCGGTTGTACGCCCCAGAGCGGCATAGACGCATGCCAGGGTATGCAAGGTGCCATACTCGGGCTTGGTACCGCCGGTGGCGCGTAGAGCCGCGTCCAGAGTGGATTGGTCTACCTTGCCGGTAAAAAGGCCGAGCCAAGCATAGTTGTTGAAGTCGGTGAGGGAAGCCCGTCCGCCGGCCAACACAGCCTGCACTGTTGTTTGCGCCTGTGCATAGCGGCCCTCGGTCTCTTCGGCCAGTGCTTTTTCGAGCAGGAGGCGACGATCCGCGGTGTACTTCGCGAGACGGGCGCCGAGCAAAGCGTTCCAGCCGTTGAAATCCTTGCGAAGCGCATAGGCCTGACCCGCCAAAGAAAGGGCAGTGGGCGAATCGGGATACCGCCGAAGCAGTGCTTCGATGCTCGTGAAAGCTTGAGCGCTATCTCCAGACCGGATGAACAGCTGGGCGAGCAGAAGATCAAGATCGATGCGCTTGCCGCTTTCAGACGCGGCATTCCGCATTGCGATCAAGCGCGGCACCAAGGAGGGAGCCGCAGCAGGCTCTGGAAAGAGGGCAAGGGCCGCGATCTCCATGGAAGTGGAGTTCTGCTTGGCGTCGCTCGTCCAGAAATGCGTGGCGGGGCTCGTCTCCAAAACTATGGTCGATCCGAGTGCTGTGCAATCGCAAATCACAACTCACGCCCGAAGCTTGGGCAGCAGTGCTCCGGTACGACGACAATAGAGCTCGTAAGTCGTCCCGAATGCACGTTGGAGGTTTGCTTCTTCCAACAAGATTTTGCGCCGGTACGCAAGCGTAACGGCGATGAAGCCAAGGAGAGGCAGAAGGCTACCGGATATAACTGTGCTGCCCAGAAACATGCCCAGCATCGCTGTATAGATCGCGTGCCGCACAAAACGGTATGGACCGACTCGTACCAGCTCGTGATCGACCTTGATCGCGATCTCGCCGCTCCACTGTGACGTAAGGCACCGTCTCGCCCAAACCGCAAAAGCAAGTGATGGGGTTTGCCCCCCGAGGCCTAACCACGCGATCCACCCGGCATCCGGCAGGAACCTTGGGCTCCACTCACGAACGGGCAAGATGACGAACAGGAACGCAAGGTTGAGCAGAATCACATGCAGTCGGCGTGAGGCGGGGGACTCAGACTCCACGGAGCGCGATGCGTTCTTGGCGACGGCGCTCCAGTAAAACGCAAACGCGCTCCACTCCAGGAGAGAGAACATGGGCGGCAACGCAAGGCGGCCCTAGTGCCAATGGATCAGCATATATTTTCCGAAATAAATTTCAAGCGCGTTCGCTTTATGTCTAGGCCCGGCACAATGCTTACACTTCGCGGGCACGAGGCGCCCTATCTTGTCGGCGGCAATCGCGCTCCACTGCAGGCTGGCATGACCTTCTCCGATGAGCCCGGCATCTACCTTCACGGCAAGTTCGGCATGCGCGTGGAAGTCTGCATGGTCGTCACCGCATCAGGCGCCGAGCTCTTCACCCCGCAAAGCCCAAGCCTCGAGAACCCCTTCGGCACCGCCGCGCCCATCCCGGCGCCCAGTTCGTCATAGCGTCGCTTTCATCAGAAGACCGGGCCCGATAACAAAGGTAAAGGCGGCAAGGATCACCACGGCGGCAACGCACCAGACCGTGCTCCACGGAATGGAAGCTGTTTGGGACCAGGCTCTGCCTGGGAGCCTTGCTCGCAAGCCTGGCAAACAGAACAGCCCCGATCCGCTGCCAAACGAGGACAGCGACGCCATGGTGATGGCATCGCCGGGGTCGATGACCTTGTTCAGCGCCGCGCAACAGCAGGCAAAGGCGCCCACCGTGACGTACAGTATCCAGATCAGCCGGTACAAGCGGGATGGATCGTCGTCCAAACCCGAAAACAGGTTGAGGGTGATGGCGGACAACAGGATACCGATGAGATACAAGGCACACCCGAGCAGGATGACGGCGGTTCGCCAAAGCGCTTCGTGCGGCAGCCCGGCAACCAGGTCCGCGGCGTCGCCGAAGCCGGTGACGCCACTGAAGACAAGGTAGCTGGAGGCGATCAGGAGATCGTATGCCATGTAGAGCCACAGGAAGAAGCGGAGGCGAGCGGATGGGATCCGGCGCAGTTGCAGGATCGCCCACGCGAGAAGGCCTGCCGCGAACTGAACAGCTGGCCCGGCAGCCTTCACCGCAACAGGAGGCACCGCCGGAAAGTGGCAAGTCTCCTGCCACATGCTGAACATGGTGTTGTGCCCCCCGGCGGCGACGCAATACATGCCGTGTCCGAGCACCTCATGCGTCATCGTGGAAGCGGCGTAGGCTAAAACACCAAGCGCCCCGAGCAGTACGATGCTGTCACGAGGTGCACTGTTTGCGTTCGGCTTCCCTGGCAGAGGTACCCCTTTCACACACGGCAAAATGCGGTCCAGTAACGGTCGCCCGGCTCACCGGGAACGCGGGGACATGAGGGCGCAATGACCCCCTCAGTGCCCACGCCGATTTCCATGATTTTATCGTGTGTCTGTGAGGTAACGCGCCAGCCTGGGCCATTTCCCGGTTCCGCGACGACAGAAGCACGGCCAAGCACAATGTCGCGTAAAGCGATGGCCGAAAGGCCGCTCTGCTGGATCATGCTTTGCTGTATGCCGACCGAACGCCGCAACTCTCGAAGGAGCCCTTGCCATTGATCGTCGCGAGGGTAGGCCGTGCGCGCGACCAGGGCGGCGGCATCTGCGTCAGAAAGGGTGTTAGACAGGCCGGCTTCGAGCAAGAGCTGCACCGGTCTTCGAGGGTCTTGGTGCGACAGGTTGGTAGCCGTGTACGGCTTCAGGTCGGTGAGCAAGCGAATGCGCGCGAGTGTAGCCGCAGAGGGAACCTCGCCCACGCTTGCCGTGAGCAAGGCAGCTGCTTCCCGGTAAAGCTGGACATTGGCAAGACCCTGAGCGGCAAACTCCAGCACCTCGGTCCGGCGCTGCGAGTCGCCGGCGACCCGTGAAGCCAGATCGATTGCGGGAGTGGACCCTTGCAAAGCGGCGACAGATGCGACCAAGACGCCTGCCGTAACCGGGTTTGCAGACTGTGCGGCCGCTTCCTGGAAGAGCGTCCGCATATTGGCCGGAGTAGAACAGGTCGATCAGAAGATTGTTTACAAGATCCGGCTTTTGCTCCGTTCGACGTGCTTTGACATAGCGGTAGATCCCGATCGCCTCTTTCAGATGGGCTTTGGGCGAATAGCGAATGCCGTCTTGGTCATATCAAGGCTATTGGCCAGGCTTTCGCGTACGTCCAGGTCCTCGGGATTGAGTTCAATAGCCTTTTCGTAGGCTTCCATCGATTCGGCATAGTTGTAGCCCTTGCCGTAATCAACCCCGATGGCGTTATGGTGGAGCACCCAACCGCCCGCGCTGAAGGCAAAGGAAGAAGGAGGGACGGATCGCATGGCCAGGCGAGCGCTTTCGCTTGCCGCCTCACCGATACCCGCATCCGTCAGGGCATAGGCAAAAGCGATGGTATGTGCGGGATCGCCGGGATGCGCGGCGGCAAGGTCGCGTAGATGGGCGAGGGTTGCCCGCGTTTGCGTCGCGGGTGAGTCCTCTGACCGAGCGAAATCGCGGTGGTAGATACCGCAAGCAGACCCAACGAGGCGGCCAAAAGACGCATGTTTAAAAAGTTCATATTGCAAGCAGTCTGGCAGAGGCAGGATCCGTTAAACATCCCTCGAAAGAGGGATCCCAAGCGGGTGAAGTTGGGGCGGTTGGGCACGGGGCTGGATGAGCGGTTGCGCGCTCAAAGGGGGCGAAGAGGAAGCATCCGGCGGATCGGGGGAAGCGCTCCTGGGTGAGGGGTGGAGCTGCCAAGGGTCGCACGCTGTAGATACTCAGCTGCGTTCAGGAAAGGACGAGGGTTTCGGACCTGACGGAGACGTGGACGCGGTTGCGGCCGCTGAGTTTGGCGGCGTAGAGGGCTTGGTCGGCGGCCTGAATGAGGGTAGAGGGTTCTGCACCGGGTTTGGGGTGGAGGGTGTCGGCACCGATGGAGACGGTGACTGTGCCGCCCGGAGCGCGGCCGTGCGGCAGGCCCAGCAAGGCGACCTCCTCGCGGATGCGCTCGGCAAGGCGGAGTATGCCGGACTGGTCGGCCCTGGGGAGCAGGAAGGCGAACTCCTCGCCGCCGTAGCGGGCCAGGAGGTCGGATGGGCGAAGGGGAACCGAGGCGAGGGCGGCGGCGACGCGGCGAAGGCAGTCATCGCCGGCGAGGTGGCCGTAGGCATCGTTGTAAAGCTTGAAGTGGTCGACGTCGATCATGAGCAAGCCGAGGGGCTGGTGCTCACGGCGACCGCGGAGCCATTCGGCCTGGAGAGCCGAGTCGAAGCGGCGGCGGTTGGCAATCCCGGTGAGCCCGTCTTCGGTGGCGGCGGCTTCCATTTGGAGGTACGCCTCTCTGAGCTTCCGCTCGAAGTTGCGGCGCTGGAGCAGCAGGACGGTAACAGGCAGGGACATGAGCATGCAGAGGGTGAGAAAGAGCTGAAGGACAACAACGCGGTACTGCGAATGAGCGGAAGCAATGAGTTGAAAAGGCCCAAGGCCGTGAAGTGTGGCCTGGCAGACGATAACTGTGAGGAGGTTCACGGCAAAGACCGCGCCGCTGAAGCCGAGCTGGAAGGCGACGAGCAGCAGGGTGGGCATGATGACGAACGCGACAGGACAAACAGACTGATGAAAAACGAACCAGCTGGCGCCGCAGGTGAGGCCGAGTAGGAAGAGGGTGCGGGGGAGGGCGCGCCAGTGAAAGAGGCAGTAGGTTTCCGAGTCGCGGAGAGTGAGGACGAGCGGCAGCCAAAGGGCCATGCCGAGGGTGTCGGCGAAGGTCCAGCGCAGGAAGCTGGGCCAGAATGCGTCGTGGTGAAAGACGACGTGCGCGAGGGCGTCGGGGAGGCCGCTCAGGACCGAGGCGAGGAGGAGGGCAAAGCCGATGAAGCGAGAGATGAGCCGGGGCTGCTGCATCCAGTCAGACAGGTTGCGGAAAGGCGGGAGAAGAAAGGCCGGCAAAAGGACCTGAAGGAAAAAGGCGGCCGCGTCGCAAAGCATTTCGGCTACCGTTTCGTCGCTGTACTCGCGCTGGACCTGGTTGAGGACCGCGCCCAGAAGAATAGGCGGCCAGTACCGGCGCGGCACCATGAGCAAGGTGGCAACGAGGATGCCGTTGAGCGGCCAGTAGACGGCCCAGTTCGGATTGAAGAACATGGCCGGGCCGATGAGCTGGAGGGCGAAGTGGAGCCCGAAACCGGCGGCAAGGGTGACAGAAAGGGCGCTCAGAAGCTGGTGCCCGGTGGGCTGGGACTCTCCTTGGAGAGCCGAGGCTATGCCGGTGGTTTGGGCCATTTGTCCGGCTCTCCCTTCGCTTGGTTTTCGCTCGCTATCTCCTTATCGGTGCTTTCGTGCGTCTTGTGCACCTACGGAGGCTTACCGAAGTCACTTTCGTCATGATTTGGGACAGGGTGAGCCGGCGGAGCGATTGGTATGCGGGAAGAAGCGGGAATTTTCCGAACAGTGATTCCCGTGGCGATACGGATTTTCACAGGCGGGAGGAAATGTGGGGAAGTGGGACGCCGTGGAAATGGTGGTCGAGGCGGAAAGGCGCGGGGCGGGGATCGGGGC
>CAXTWG010000101.1:0-6105 GCA_964247895.1 uncultured Acidobacteriaceae bacterium | reverse complement strand
CCGCGCCGCTCCCCCCCCTGCCGGCGCTCACCTGCCCCTATGGTTCGCCCAGAACCAGAACCTCCAACCCGAGCCGCAGGCGGACGCCCTCCGCCATGAGCCCGGCTTTACCCGCCTGCCAGAAGGGCAGCAGAACCAGATCATCCAGCGCCTCCACCGGCTCGATACCCTGCCTCCCGCCCAACGGCAGCGCATGCTCGAGCGCAACGAGCGCTTTGAAGCCCTCCCACCCGAGCGCCAGCAGGAAATCCGCGGCGCCAGCCAAACCCTCGCCCAAATGCCCCCCGACCGCCGCCAGGCCGTTCGCGACGCCTTCCGCGACCTCCGCGCCGTCTCCCCAGCCCAGCGCGAGTCAGCCCTGGGCTCCGCCCGCTTCCAAGCCGAGTACACCCCCCAAGAGCGCACCGTGCTCAGCAACATGCTTTCGATCGAGCCCTGACACGCCTGCGCGAGCGTCCCTGGCCCCTTGCGCCCTTAACCGGCGGCAGAGCTTGGTTGCATCCCTTTCAAGAGTCCCAGCCTCACCAGGCTCTCGGCCGTCGCCACAAGGCACTCCTCATTCGAGCGGGGCGCCCACCCAAGCAGGCGTTTTGCCTTCGCATTCGTGGTCTGTTTCACCTTGCCGAGCTCAGGCACAATCAGTCTGACGTCGGAATTGAAGAACGCAACCGCGCGCACAACCCAGTCGGGAAGTTCCCGTGTCGATACCCGTCGGGCCGACACGCCCAGCCGCTGTTTCAGGATCTTCGCCACGTCAAGCGCGTAAAGGTTCTCCCCCGCCACGGCAAGGAACCGCTCACCTCTGGCTGCCGGATGCGCCATGGCGCGCAGGTGGAGGTCCGCGACATCACGCACATCCACCGTTCCAAAGGAAATGCGGGGACACCCCGGCACGCTCCCCTCGAGAAAACGCTGGATAAGCACAACCGACGACGCATAGTCGGGCCCTAATACCGGACCGAAGATCCCTACCGGGTTGACGACGGCCAGCTCCAGGCTTCCACCCTCTTCGGCGAGAAACGCCCAGGCCGCGCGCTCCGCCAGCGTCTTCGACTTCGCATAAGCAGTCATACCCTTGCCGGAAAGATCGGTCCAGTCTGTCTCGTCGAAGAGCGCTTCCTGCTGTGGATGCCCTTCGGTAATCGCTACAGACGAGGAGGTCAGCACCACGCGCTCCACTCCCCCGTCTCGTGCGGCACGCAGGACCCGAAGCGTTCCTTCGCGCGCGGGTACGATCAGCTCGTCTTCGTCCTTGGGATTGCTCAAGGGAAACGGCGAGGCCACGTGAAGCACATACCGGCATCCCGCGACAGCTTTTACCCAGCCTGTGTCCGACATAAGATCAGCCTCGGCAAAACGGAGCGCATCCGCCGGCTCCTGCCCTCCTGCCTGAACCATCGCGCGCACATTCCGTTCCCGTTTCAAGGAACGCACAGTCGTTCGCACGCGATACCCAGCCTCCAAGAGCTGCACGATGCAGTGCGCCCCGACAAAGCCCGACCCGCCCGTTACCAGTACTTCTTCTCCACGCATGGAAGAATTCTACACAATAAACCGAACGTTCGCTCTAATAACCGGATCGCACGGCTTCCCACATTTTTTCCGCTATCTCCCGCACAACGGCTGGAGCGAGCCTTTGAGGTTGCTTCGCTAGCCGCGCTACCAGCCCAACTGTCATCTCCGCCAGGACCGCGGAAGGCCAGTCGTTCAACACGCCGCCCTCGGTTCGTCCGGAGAAGCGCCGCCCGAAAGCCTCCAGCTCCGGCGGCTTTTCGTCGACCGGGCAAGCGAACCCCGCGCTCTCGTACTGCTCCAGAAACCGCATCTCTCGCTGGTGCTCGCGGTAAAAGGTGTACAGGTTCGCCCACCCTTTCAGAAATGCTTCCCGCGCATCCATCTCTGCGGAATACCCTTCCAAAAGACTCGCCAGCATCGACGCATGCACGCGCGCGTAAAGAGCCTGGATAATCTCTTCCTTGCTCGCGAAATAGTGGTAGATCACGCCCGCGCTCGCCGCCGCACGCTCCGCGATCAGCGACATGGGCGCTTCATGGAAGCCCCGCTCCACCACAACATCCAGCATCGCGTTGAGGATGGCGTCCCTCTTGTTGGGTTTTGTTTTAGAGGGCATGGCGTCATTCTTCCATGCCGGAGATTTCCAGCTTCCGGGGGAGCTCCATCGCTTTTCTCTCCTCCTCCAAGCCTGCTCTACATCCAGAGCCGCTCCACTCAGCCGTTCAGCTCCGAAAGAAATTCCTAGCCAAAAACAACACATTCGCCGGACGCTCCGCCAGCCTCCGCATAAAGTACGGATACCACTCCCGCCCAAACGGCACATACACCCGCATCCGGTAACCCTGGCCAACCAGCGACCGCTGCAGATCCCGCCGCACCCCGTACAGCATCTGGAACTCGAACGCCCCCCGCGCCACGCCGCGTTTCCGCGCGATCCGCTCCGCCCCTTCAATCATGCGCGGGTCATGCGTCGCGATTCCGTGGTACACCCCGCTCGTCAGCAGCATTTCGGTCAGCTTCAGGTAGTTGGCATCCACGTCGGCCTTGTCGGGAAACGCCAGCGACGCCGGCTCCTGATATGCCCCCTTGCACAGCCGGATCCGGATGCCTTCCCCTAAAAGCACCCGCACATCCCCCTCCGAGCGCCGCAGATACGCCTGGATCACCACCCCCACACTGCCCGGAAGCCGCCGGTGCAGCCGGCACACCAGGTCCAGCGTCGCCTGCGTGTACCCTGAGCCCTCCATATCCACCCGCAGAAACGTCCCCACCCGCGCCGCATGCTCCACCAGCTCGCCCACAATGCGCTCCGCCAGCGCCGGGTCGAGCTCCATGCCCATTTGCGTCAGCTTCACGCTCACATTCGCATCAAGCCCGCCGGCCTCAATCGCCGCAAGCAGCCCATGATAGATCTCGGCAGACCGCTTCGCCTCCTCCGGCGTACGCACATTCTCGCCCAACGAATCGAGCGTCGCCGCAATCCCGTCGCGATTCAACGCCGCTGTCGCCGCCAGCACCTCCCCTGCTTCCAGCCCTGCCACAAACCGCGACGAAACCCGTCTCCCCACCGCCGAAGACTCCGAAAACCGCCGCAGCGGCTGGTTTTGCGAGAGCGCAATGAAAGTCGAACGAAGAAAAGCCATAAGTCACACAGTACAAGTTCAAGACCACCCTTGAATCTGGCATTTTGAACCTGGAATCGCCGCTCAAAGCTGGAACAGGACCGTAAACGCAAGCAAAAAGCTGTGTTCCACTTGCCCGCAGTGGGTTCTGAAAGGTGGGTAAAGAAAATCTGGGGGGATACAGAAGCTCTAAGGAAGTCTGGGGAGGAACAAAAGAGGGGTCATCCTGAGGGAAGACGGAGTCCCCGGCGAGCTTGCTCGCTGGGGTGCAAGCGAAGAACCTGCTTTGTCCATGCGAAATGCCAAACCGCCCGCGCGGCTTGCGGCCACTTCGTGGCACGTTCTCGTGAAAACAGACAAACGACGTTTATCTGCTTACCAAGGAGCGCAGCAACAAAGGACCTGCTTGGGAAGCTTCGCACGCCCCGCTTACCCTCCGATATGCACCATCGTCCGCCCCGGCTGCAAAAATCCGGGCTCCCCGATATGGTGCCGTGCTTCCTTCTTCTGGATCGTCGCCTCAATAAACGCCGCGATCTCCTCATCCGTCCCGCCCCGGCGCAAAACCCCGTCCAGGTCATGGTCGAAATGCGAAAACAAGCAGGTCCGGATGCGTCCGTCCGAGGTCAGCCGCACCCGGCTGCACGCCCCACAGAAAGCATTGGACACCGGCGCAATCAACCCGATCTCCCCGATTCCATCGTCAAATGTGTACCGCCGCGCCGTTTCGCTCGCGCTCGTCGCCGGCATCGCCACCACCGGCCGCACCGCCGCCAGCCGTTCAAGCATCTCGCCGAGCGGCACCACCGTCTCCGGCGACCAGATTTTGTCCTCTTCCAGCGGCATGAACTCAATAAACCGCACCACCACACCCTCGGCCCGCGCCCACTCCGCGAACGGCACAATCTGGTCGTCGTTCCAGCCGCGCATCACCACGCAGTTCACCTTGACCGGTCCCAGCCCTACCGCCTGTGCCGCCCGCACCCCACGCAGCACATGCTCGAACGATCCCGGCACCCGCGTGATCCGCGCAAACCGCTCCGGCTCGAGCGCGTCCATGCTCACCGTTACCCGGCTCAGCCCCGCCTCGTGCAGCGGTCGCGCCAGCGGTGCAAGCAGGTGCCCATTGGTCGTCAGCGCCAGCTCCAGCGGCTCGCCTTCCGGCGTTCGCAGCGCGGACAACTCCCGCACAAACTCCACCAGCCCCCGCCGCAGCAGCGGCTCTCCACCGGTCAGCCGCACCTTCTCGATCCCTAGCGAAGCAAACACCCGGATCATCCGCAGATACCGCTCCAGCGGCAGCTCCGTCGGCGCTGTCTCATCCTCGCCCGCCCGGCAGTACACGCACCGGTAGTTGCAGCGGTCCGTCACGGAAACCCGCAAATCCGTAATCCGGCGCCCAAACTTATCCATAAGCCCGCCACCGGACCCGCCACGTGGCCGTGTCGCGGCCTTGACGAGAGGCAAAACGTCCGAAATTGCAGGAAAGGTCGTTGCCATGGATGTCCATTCGATGCGGGTGCTGCCTCACCCGGCGCAAGGGAGGTATCTCAGTGTATCGCCCGCTTCCGCTCCGCCCGGCGTAAAACCCCGCTGAGTCAACCATTCTGCCCAAAACGGACAACAGCCGCTACCAGTCCCATTTTGGACGCTCCTCTCCCTCTGTCGTTACAACCCACCTCTTGTCCGCGTACACACGTTCATGCAATCCTTACACATCGCGGGGTGACCTACATGCGCACCAATATCGAAATCGACGACGAACTCATGAAACAAGCCCTCGCCAGCACCGGCAGCAAAACAAAAAAAGAGGTGGTCGAAACCGCCCTTCGACTCCTGGTCCAAACTCGCGGCCAAGCCAGCCTCCGCTCCTTGAAAGGCATTCTTAAGGACGACGGGTGGGAGGGCGACTTGCACGAAATGCGCCTGAGCCGCTTTCCGGATCCCTGGGACAAAAAATAGATGGTCATCGTCGACTCGACCGTCTGGATCGACTTTCTCGAACTGAACGAGAACGAGCACACCGTCTGGCTTGAGCAGCGGCTCGGCAGCGACTCGATCGGCATGACCGATTCAATCCTCATGGAAGTGCTGCAAGGAATCCGCAAGGAGACGACCTTCCGCCAAGTTCGAGATCGCCTTCTGCAAGGCTTCGTCTTCGACACCGGCGGCCGGGAGCTCGCAATCGCAGCTGCCGGCAACTACCGTTTCCTCCGTGCGCGCGGTTACACCATCCGCAAATCCATCGACTGCCTCATTGCCACTTTCTGCATCCGCGAGAACCACTCTCTGCTGCAACGCGACCGTGACTTCCTCCCCTTCGCAGAACACCTCGGGCTCAAGCTGGTGCAACTGACCCGCCATTGACATTCCTGGCATAAACAACTGGCCGAGCAAGTATGAACAGATCCGAATCGCCTAAATCATGCCTATTCACTTGACGACCTCTTTTCAACTGCCGCGTTTACTTTTTGAATGTCATTATCCAGATCGGCAAGCGTATCGGATACACATGAGGCTACGTTGTTCTTATTGCAGGTCTGAACTAAGCTGTCGACATAAAGTAAATCACCCCAGATCAGGACCACTGAAAGGACAGTACGCTGACCTTCAGCGTCGCGAGCGGGGTCGAGTGAAACAACTTTAACGTTCCAATTACGCCGGACTACATTTCCTTTCTCATCATCCACCTCTGCAACTGAAGCAGATTGGTATCGCGGACTGGAAGCGAGTAGATCGCGAAATGCGGTTGCATAAAGCCGCCCAACGGCGTCATCGCATGTGCAATCAAAATACAAGGAAGATTTCTTAGCTTGAGCATGAGCCAAGTATGAAAAAGAAATCAAGCCCAATGCAATCAAAAGCACCCTTCTCATAGCAGAATCCTCCAAGAATGATTCTCGTGTGTCGATCAAGCACTGCATGTTACGTCTGCTCCCCCGCGATCACCCGCGCCCACCTCCTCACC
>CAXTWG010000100.1:1075-6120 GCA_964247895.1 uncultured Acidobacteriaceae bacterium | reverse complement strand
ATGCAGAGGTGGTGCGGGGGGCGGGTGCCGGACAGAAGCGGGAGTGGTGCGCGCGGCTGGAAGCGGGGGAGATTTTGTTTTTTCCGCAAATGCCGGTCCCGCTCACGGCGGAGGATACTGCTTTCCTGCTGGGGCGGCAGCAGACGAGCTCGTCGCTGCACAAGAACATCGCTTACAAGCCGGACGCGGACGCGCTGACCGGTCTGGATAAGAACGATGACGCGGCGGAGCGTTTGCGGGGGGTGATGCGCGGATATTCGGGGGCGGTGACTACATTTTTGGAGGATTTTTTGGAGCCATACCGAGGCCGGATGCGGCGCGACTACGCCAGCTTTCGGCCTCAGGAGGAGCAGAACCGCGACTTGCCGCTGCGCCGCCGCAACGACCTGCTCCATACCGATGCTTTCCCGACCCGGCCGACGCGGGGGGCGCGGATTTTACGATTTTTCAACAATATCCATCCGGAGAGGACGCGGGACTGGGTAGTGGCTGAGCCGTTTCTGGGGTTGGTAGGGCAGTTTGCTCCAGAGCAGATTCGTCCGGAGCCGGATGGGGTGCTGGGGCAGGCGGCCAAGAGGCTGGCGCGCGCCGCAGGGCTTGGAGCTGCGATTCCGGCGCTGAAACGTACACCTTACGATGATTTCATGATGCGGTTTCACAACTTTTTGAAGGAAAACGAGACTTGGCAGCGGGAAGTACGCCGGGAAGCATTCGGGTTTCCTCCGGGTTCAAGCTGGATGGTGTTCACCGATACGGTGCCGCACGCGGTGCTGGCGGGGCAGTATGCGTTGGAGCAGACGTTTTTGGTGGAACGTGCGGCGCAGGTGGCCCCGGAGCATGCGCCGTTGACGGTGCTGGAAGCGATGGCAGGGCAGCCGCTGATTTAGGTGTCAGACCTCACAAGTGCAGCAAGCTACCAGAGCAGCTTCAAGCCGAACTGAATCTGGCGTGAGGGGGTGGAGGTGCTCGTGATGAGCCCCGCGGTGGGCGAAACCCCGGTGGGCGTGAAGGTGACAGTGTTGGGCGTGTTGAAGTTGGCGCGGTTGAGGATGTTGAACAGCTCTGACCGGAACTGCAGGTTGAGCCGCTCGCTCAGTTGCGTGTCCTTGAGGAAGGAAAGGTCCCAGGTTCCCAGGCCCGGGCCGATGAGCGTGTTGCGGCCCAGGTTGCCGTAGAAGCCGCTGCCGTTGGGCGGCGCAAGGAACGCGGCCGGGTTGAAGTACTGCGTGGGTGAGCCTGTGACGATTGGGCCGTAGAAGTTGGGGTTGATGAACGGGCGCACGGGGTTGCGGGTGTCGCCGTTGTTGGAGGGGTTGTAGCTGAGCTGCGGCGAGAACGGGAAGCCGCCCTGGATGGTGACGACCGAGTCGGCATTCCAGCCGCCGGCCAGGAGATTGGCGACGCCGGCAATGTGGCTGCCGAAGCGCTGCCCGCGGCCGAAGGGCAGGGCGTAGAGCTCGCTTAGGACGAAGACGTTGCGGACGTCGTAGTCGGCGAGGCCCCGGTCGGCGCGCAGGTTGAAGGCGTTCGAGACGGTGGAAGGATTGCCGCCCGAGGTGGTGGAGTTGAGCGAGTCGCCGTCGTCGATCGACTTGGACCACGTATAGGCGCCGCGCAGGGCGACGCCGCTGGTGAAGCGCCGGTTCAGGTCCACCTGCAGCGCGTCGTAATTGCTGTCGCCGCGCGAGAAGTACGTCCAGGTGTTGGCGAGGGTTGGGTTTGCTCGGACCGCCGTCGGGACGAAGTAAGTTCCGGCAGGGATGGAGGTGCCGGCCAGGCCTGTGGGGAAGGTGGCGGGATAGGCTGCCGGGCAGGCCGCGCTGGGGCAGACCACGGGGATTGGCTCGTTCGAGTCGATGCCGATGACCTCGTGGTAGCCGTGCGAGCCCACGTAGCCGATAGTCAGCACGGTGTCCTTGCTGACCTCCTGCTGCACCCGAAAGGACCAGGAGATTAGGGTCGGCGTTTGGAGGTCGGGCTGGACGCCGCCGGGGACGAGCCTCGCGGCGGACGGCACGGGGCCGCCGGTTATGGTTTGCAGTCTCGCGACAGGTTGGGTGGCCAGGCTGTAGGTCGGGTTGAAGGGGGCGTTCTGGTCGGTGCGGTAGCCGAGCGCGTCTTGAAGGTCGTTGTAGATGCCGAACGCGGCGTGGACCACGGTGCCGGTGTGGGGATTGAACGCGATGCCGACGTGGGGCTCCGGCAGGAAGGTCGCGCGGTTGACGGTGAACGCCGAGCCGGAGATATTCGGACGGCTGGAGATGACGCCATTGGGGTAGGTGTAGGTGGCCGCGCGGCCGTGCGCCTCGTTCCAGCCGGAGCTGGACTCGCCGCGGAAGCCGACCGTGGCGGTGAGATTGCGGGTGAGCTGGACGGTGTCCTGCGCGTACCAGGCGCCGAAAAGCGAGCGCCAGTTCAGCTCAGTGGGGGCGGGGTCGTAGAGGAAGGTGCCCGCGGTGCCTTGCAGGAGGGTTTGCAGACTGGTGAAGGTCGCCTGGCCGAACTGGCTCAACGCGAGTGTTTCATTGGATTGGAACTGCTGGACCCACGCCCCAAGGCTGAACTGGTTGCGGCCTTTCGTGAAGGAAACCTTGTCCTGGTAGGTGTAGATATTGCGGTTTACGTCCAGATTGCTGCCGTTGTTGCTTCCGGCGAGCCCGAGCTGCGCGGTCGGGTTGGAGGCGGCGCTGCCGCCCACGACGATCGCGCCGAGCCGCTTGCCGGCAAGGAAGCCGGGCAGCGTTGCCGCCGGCGTGCCGGGGGTCGGCTCGCCGGTGAAGAAGAATCCGGCCCGCGAGTAGCCGACGGTGGCCTGGTTGATCAGGGCCGGCGAAAACACGTGCGTTTCCGTGAGGCTGGCCACCTGCTCCCGCAGACTTTCGACATTGGTCATGTACGCGTTGGTGCCGGTGGGTGTATTGTTGGCGCTGTCGTCGATGGTGTAGACCGCGTAGCCTGAGTCCTTGGGCGAGAAAACGCGGTCCACGCGCGCGGCGCCGAAATCGTCGCGGATGGTTTGGAGCGGAGAATTGAACGCCTCGGAGATGCCGCCGAAGTCAGGCGCGCCCGGCGATTGCACCGGCCAGGCATTGACCAGCGAGGAAACCCCGACAAAGACGACTCCCGAGGGCGGGCAGGCCGCCGGCCTGGGCGTGACGAGATTGCAGGGCAGGAAGCCGTTGCGGGCGGCGGTGTCCGGGACGAGGTCCACGCCGGTCTGGTGGAGGTGTTGCGTGAGCCCCTCGAAGTTGCCGAAGGCGAAGGTTTTGTCCCGCTGGAGCGGGCCGCCGAGCGAGCCGCCGAACTGGTTCCTTTGAAAGCCCGGCGCCGACCCCGGATCGAAGTAATTGGGCGCGTCGAGGGCATTGTTGCGGAGGAACTCATAGGCCGACCCATGCAAACGGTTGCTCCCGTTCCGGGTGGCGATGACTACCTGCGCGCCCGGACGCTTGCCGTACTGCGCGTCGTAGTTGTCGCGCAGGACGTTGAACTCGCGGACCGCGTCGACGCCGAGCAGCTCGCCGCTGACGCCGCCGGGCTGGAAGTTGTTTTCCGCGGCGCCGGTGAACTCGACCCCATTGAGCAGGAATAGATTTTGCTGCGGTCGCTGGCCGGAGACCGCGAAATTGTTGCCCGCGGTGGAGTTGGAAACGCCGGTCCCGCCCACCTTTTGGGAGGTGTAGTTCACCACGCCTGGGTTGAGGGTCGTCAGCAGGTCGAAGCTGCGCCCGTTGAGGGGAAGATCCTTGATCTGCTCGGCGCCGACCAGGCCGGTGATGTCGGCGGTCGAAGCGTTGACGACGGGCGTATCCTCCCGCACCGTGACCTGCTCGCTTACTTCCCCAACCTGCAACTGAAACGGAAGCACGGCGTCCTGGCCGACGGCCAGGCGGATGCCGGTGCGGAGCTCCCGGCGGAAGCCTTGCCTGGTCACGCTGATCTCGTAGCTGCCGATGGGAATGGACCTTATCTCATAGCGTCCGGCTGCATCGGTTGAGGTGGTTCGCTCGAGGCCCAGCTCCGCGCTTTTGGCGGTCACGCCGACCCCTGAGAGGGCTGCCCCCGTTGCATCCGTGACCGCGCCGGACAGCCCGGCCGATACTTGGGCTAAAGCGGGCGAAAGGGCGAGGCCGGCCGCACCCAAAACAGCCGCCGGCATTGCCATGGTCCTCAAAAAACTTAAGTTGTGCGTAGCAGGCACTTGTCCTCCCAAACCGTGTAACGACTTTATACGTCTCAAGTCGCTATGACAGTATGGATCAGGCGGAAAGATGCGTCCAGGCTAGGAGAACGATCCGTGCCGCGGTTCTCGTGTATAAACCGGCAAAGCCGTTCGGGCGGAGTTGCGGCTTGGGTAGCTCATGCAACGGAGCATGACCTCGGTACTGTCTGTTCACGAGGGAGACATGCCAGCCAGGCCAAGGCTGCACTATCATGAGCGCATGACCTTGCTTAACCTTGCGAATCCCAAAGCCGAGCTCCTCGAGGAGGAGGACGGCATTTTTTCTCCTTTCAGGGCAGCAGGTCTTGCCGCTCTGGCCGTAGGCGCTGTCGCGATTGGATTTTTCGTGGGCCGGGAGCTGCGTTTCCGCTACCAGTTTCATCGCCGGACGCCTTCGGACTTTTTCTCGAATGCCGGCGACCCGATTACTTCGGCTGAGTACGGAATGGGGATTTAGCGTTCGAGCGGCTAGGTGCGAGTTTGGGCGCCGGATTGAGCGTCGGATTGAGCGACCAGGATACTCAGGATGGTCATGGCGGCGGGGGTAACGCCAGGGATGCGGCTGGCCTGGCCGATGGTGGCGGGGCGGACCCGGCCGAGCTTTTCCTGCATTTCGCGGGAAAGGCCGGAAACGCCGCGGTACTCGAAATTGGCGGGGATAGAGCGGGTTTCGGCGGCTTTGAGTTTCTCGATAGAGCGGCGCTGCTGGTCGAGGTAGCCGGCGTATTTAATTTCAGTTTCGACGGCTTTGAGCTCGACGCGGCGCCCGGCTCGCTCAATGGGGGTTTGCGCGGCGAGCCAGGGGTGGAAAAGCGTGTGGGGT
>CAXTWG010000100.1:0-1065 GCA_964247895.1 uncultured Acidobacteriaceae bacterium | reverse complement strand
TAAACGGGGGGGGGGTGCGGGTTCTGGGGGGGGGGCTCGCAGGGGCCAGAGGTCTTGACGCGTCAGTTCCGGGCGGCGGAGCAGCTCGGCGAAGGTGAGGCCGCGGGTGTTCTCGAGTGTGGGGCGGTTGGGGGCTGGGCTGCTTTCCGGGAGCAGCGCGGGAAGTAATTCAGCCCAAGCTGCGGCTTCAGGGCGCCTGGTTGCGAGCAGTTTCGCGAGGGCGGCGGCGCGGGACTGTTTCGCTTCGTAGGCGGCCCACAGGTCGTCGGGGATGAGGCCGAGGCGGCGGGCGTGGGGGGTGAGGCGGCGGTCGGCGTTGTCGATGCGGAGGTGGAGGCGGAACTCCGCGCGCGACGTGAACATGCGGTAGGGCTCGTTGGTGCCTTTGGAGATGAGGTCGTCGATGAGGATGGCGATGTAGGCTTCGGTGCGATCTAAGTGGAAAACCGCCTGCGCGGGCACTTCGTGCGGCTCTCGAAAAGCCGGCCACTTCGTGGCGGGTGTACTCGCCTTCGGCGTGAAATGTTTGCTTTGGGTCACTTCACCGCCCCAGCGGGCGGCGAGGGCGGCGTTGATGCCGGCCATCAAGCCCTGGGCTGCGGCCTCCTCGTAGCCGGATGTTCCGTTGATTTGGCCGGCGAGGTAGAGGCCCTCGAAGCGTTTGACCTTGAGGGAACGGTCGAGCTCGGTGGGGTCGATGGAGTCGTACTCGATGGCGTAGCCGGGGCGCAGCATGACGGCGTTTTCAAGGCCGGGGATGGAGGCGACGATGGCGCGCTGGACCTCCTCGGGGAGCGAGGTGGACATGCCGTTGACGTAGACCTCGTCGGTGGTGAGGCCTTCGGGCTCGAGGAAGAACTGGTGGCCGGCTTTGTCGGGGAAGCGGACGACCTTGTCCTCGATGGACGGGCAATAGCGGGGGCCGATGGCCTCGATGGCACCGGAGTACATGGGGGAGCGGTGGACGTTGGCTCGGATGAGCTCCATGGTGGCGGGCGCGGTGTGGGCGACGTGGCAGGAGATCTGCGGCAGGGCGAGCTCCCGGGTTCGGAAGGAGAAGGGGGT
>CAXTWG010000099.1:0-6237 GCA_964247895.1 uncultured Acidobacteriaceae bacterium | reverse complement strand
AAAGAAAAGCCACATGGAGCTACTCTCCGCGCTCGACAGCATCAGGAAAAATGCTAGCCCCTCAGTAGGTGTGACTATAGAAAGCCCCGGCCGCGCCGGGGCTTTCTGCTAATCAACATTGGTTACCCTGCTGTGGAAAAATTTGTGGGAAAACAGCGACAACGTACTTACACTCACATCTCTGCACGCGCATCCGCAGGTGAGTTGCCAGTCTCAAAAACGTTTATTTGCAGGCAATTCGACGTTGCCGCTCTTCTGTAATACAACCAGGATCATTATTCGGCATCGCCGACGGCGCAACTGGGTTTCCCACAATCCAGGGTTTCAGTAAGTAACCGATTTCGCTTGCAATGGGTCACCAAACAAGCTATCGCGCGTTATCTTCGCCCACTTTCAACACAGCCAGAAACGCCTCTTGGGGTATATCCACTTTCCCGATCCGCTTCATGCGCTTCTTGCCTTCTTTTTGCTTGTCCAGCAGCTTGCGCTTTCGCGAAATATCCCCGCCGTAGCACTTCGCCAGTACATTCTTCTTGATCGCCGAGACAGTTTCCCGCGCAACGATCTTCGCCCCTATCGCAGCTTGAATCGCCACCTCAAACATCTGCCGGGGAATCAGCTCGCGCATCTTCGAGACCAGCGCGCGTCCCCGATCGTACGCGAAATCCCGGTGCACGATGATCGACAGCGCATCCACCGGCTCGCCCGAAACCAGAATATCCAGCTTCGACATCGGCGAAGTCCACATGCCCGCGAGCACGTAGTCGAGAGACGCGTACCCCCGCGAAACGCTCTTGAGCCGGTCGTAGAAGTCCAGCACGATCTCGTTCAGCGGCAGCTCATAGGTTAGCTTCACCCGCGTCGCGCTCACGTACTCGAAGTTCTGCTGCCGCCCACGCTTCTCCTCGACCAGCTTCAGAATCCCCCCGACATACTCCTCATTCGTCAGGATTGTCGCCGTGATCACAGGCTCCTCGATCTGCTCGATCTCGCTCGGGTCCGGCCAGCG
Source organism: uncultured Acidobacteriaceae bacterium (assembly GCA_964247895.1). Lineage (GTDB taxonomy): Bacteria > Acidobacteriota > Terriglobia > Terriglobales > Acidobacteriaceae > EB88. The sequence goes on along the minus strand of CAXTWG010000099.1, from coordinate 5,228 downwards.
CGAAGGGTTGTCCACCTCGATCACCTTGCCGTCGGTCAGCGTGATTTTGTAGCGCACGCTCGGCGCCGTCGTAATCAGGTCCAGGTCGAACTCGCGCTCCAGCCGCTCCTGGATGATCTCCATGTGCAGCAGCCCGAGGAAACCGCACCGAAACCCAAAGCCCAGCGCCGCCGAGCTTTCCGGCTCGATCGAGAATGAGGCATCGTTCAGCCGCAGCTTTTCAAGCGCGTCCCGCAGCAGCGTGTGTTCATGCGAGTCCACGGTATAAATTCCCGCGAACACCATCGACTTAATGTCTTCAAACCCCGGCAGCGCCGAGGCAGCAGGCCGCCCGACCTCGGTAATCGTGTCCCCAATTTTCGTATCCGCGACATTCTTGATCGTCGCGACAAAGAACCCGACCTCCCCCGCCGACAACTCCGCGATCTCGACCGGCTTCGGCGTCAGCACCCCCAGCGACTCCACATCGAACTCCCGCCCGTTCGACATCAGACGAATACGTGCGCCCTTTTTGAGCCGCCCATGGATCACACGAGCAAGAACGATCACCCCGCGGTACGCGTCGAACCAGGAATCGAAGATCAAGGCCTGCAACGGCGCGTCGCTATCGCCGACCGGAGGGGGCAAGCGGTTGACCACGGCTTCCAGAATCTCCGGCACCCCCAACCCCGTCTTCGCGCTCACCGCGAGCGCGTCCGTCGCGTCCAGCCCCACCGTTTGCTCGATCATCTCCTGCGTCCGCACCACATCCGCCGACGGCAGGTCAATCTTGTTGATGATCGGGATAATCTCAAGCCCGTTCGAGATGGCGAGATATGCATTCGCGAGCGTTTGCGCCTCCACGCCCTGCGAAGCATCCACCACCAGCAACGCCCCTTCGCACGAGGCCAGCGAACGCGACACTTCATAGGAAAAGTCCACATGCCCCGGCGTATCGATCAGGTTCAGCTGGTACGTCTTCCCATCCTTGGCCGGGTACATCATGCGTACGGAGTGCGCCTTGATCGTGATTCCGCGCTCCCGCTCCAGGTCCATCGCATCCAGCACCTGGGCCTGCATCTCACGCGCCGTCAGCGAGCCCGTGAGCTCCAGCAAACGGTCTGAAAGCGTGCTCTTGCCATGGTCGATGTGCGCGATAATCGCGAAATTGCGGATCAAGGATGTGTTCATGGAGGGGGGCTGTGCAACTTGAGTCTACCATCCGGGTTCTCGCGCTCCTGACATCATCCGGCGAGCCGTAGGCCGGGCCCAACCCATACAATGGAGGCGGAAACCGCGCCTCTTGATCCCTCGCCTCCCATCCTGCCGAGCCCTCGCCGCCCTCCTGCTTGCAGCCTCGCTCACCACCCCCACCCTCGCGCTCGCCCAGGCTGCGGCGCCCCCCGCGCCACGCGCCGACAACGCAAAAGACGCCCTGCTCATTACCTCCGTCGAGCAGGCCTACGCCGCCGGCCTCGTCGCTTCCCAGTCCGGCGATGCCGCGCAAGCCCGCAAGGAGTTCGACCGCGCCGTCGACCTCCTCCTCCAAAGCGGCTCCGATATCAAGTCCAACCCCGCCCTTTCCGCTGAACTCGACCGCATCGTCGACTCGGTCAACACTCTCCAGCTCGACGCCCTCCGCGAAAACTCGCTCGCCCCGGCCCAGAAGGAAGACGCCCCCGTTGACGTCGCCAACGATGTCACCTTCGCCGTCGATCCTAAGATTAAAGCCCAAGCCGTCGCCGAGCTTCAAACCACCCAGTCCGACCTCCCTCTCGTCATCAACGACTACGTCGCCAGCTACATCAACTTCTTCTCGACCACGGGCCGCGGCCGCGGCACCATCGTCGCCTCCCTCCAGCGCGCCGGCAAGTACAAAGCCATGATCCAGCGCGTGCTCAAGGAAGAAGGCGTCCCCCAGGACCTGCTTTACCAGGCCGTCGCCGAATCCGGCTTCCGGACGCAGGTCGTCAACCCGAAATCCGGCGCCGCCGGCATGTGGCAGTTCATGCCCTACGGCACCTACGGCCTTGAGCGCACCGGCTGGTTCGACGAGCGCTTCGACCCCGAAAAAGCCACCCGCGCCTACGCCCGCGATATCAAAAAAACCTACGCCCAGCTCGGCGACTGGTACCTGGCCATCGCCTCCTACGACTGGGGTACCGGCAATATCCAGCGCGCCGTCCAGCGTACCGGCTACGCCGACTTCTGGGAGCTCTACCGCCGCAACAACCTTCCCCAGGAAACCAAGAACTACGTCCCTATCATCCTCGCCGTCGCCATCATGGCGAAGAACCCCAAACAGTATGGCCTTGAGGGCGTCGTTCCCGATGCCGCCGTCGAACCCGACACAGTTGTCACGCACTCCTCCATCTCGCTTCCACTGGTCGCCGACATCACCGGCGCCTCACTCACGACAATCCAGGACCTCAACCCCAGCCTCCTGCGCGGTCGCACCCCACCCGATCAGTCCTACGAGCTCCGCGTACCCGCCGGTGCCACCGCGCTCTTTAACGAGCGCATCGCTGAGATCCCCGAAGACAAGCGCGCCACCTGGCGCTTCCACGTCCTTACTTCCGGCGAAACCCTCGATGCCGTGGCCCGCGAATACCGCAGTACCCCCTCCGAAATTGCTTTCACCAACCAGCTCGCTGACGGAGCCTCGCTCACCGGCGTCAACGCACTCGTCATCCCCGTCGCTCCCGCGCCTGTTGCCGCCGCTGCCTCGAGCTCGACCGGGACCGCCCGGGCCGCTGTGTATCGCGTTCGCCGCGGCGATACCCTCGTCAACATCGCCGACCAGTTCAACGTTTCTGTTGTCGCCCTCCAGCGCTGGAATCGCCTCGCGGGCCGCCAAGTCAACGCAGGCCGTACTCTCTACGTCGCTGAACCCGCCCGCCTCACCCGTGCAGCGGCACACCCGGCGCATGGCCGCAACCCTGTGCGCATGCGTAATGTTTCCGCCTCGGTCCAATCTGTCCGAGGCCCCCGCCCCCGCGTTTCCACGCTGAAACACACGCCACGCCGCTAGCTCGCGCCAATGCGCGCCAATGCGCGTCGATGCGCTTTGGCCGCATGCCTCCTCTGGCATGCTGATGCATGCTGTTGCTAGAATTGCGCCGCAGTCCCTCGCACATACACACTGGTTACGCATCACAGCAGTACATCAAAATTGAAGCCGAAGGAGCCATCGCATGCAGGACGATCCCAAGCTGTTCGCAACTGCTTACAACGACGCAGAACCCAAGGAGCACAACGACGAGGAAGAGCTCGAGGATGAACTCGACGACGACGAGGAAGACGACGAGGAGGAAGAAGAGCACCGCGTTGCCACCACCTCCGATGACGATGAAGTCGGCCTCGATGAAAGCGACGAAGAGGATGACGAGGAAGAAGTGGAAGACGCCGACACCCTCGATGAAGACGACGAGGATGAGGTCGAGCTAGACCCATCCGCCGGTGAGCTGGACGATGAAGGCGAGGAGAAAGGGGCTGCTAAGGCCGATAGGCCCGCGACAGGGGGTACTGCTCGCAAAACCGCAACTGCTCCCGCAAAGAAGCAACCCGTCCGAAAATCCGCGGCAAAGACACCCTCTCGCCCCGCGAGGAAGACCGTCGCAAAACCCGCTGCCTCGAAAACAGCTACAAAAAAGACTGCCGCAAAGAAAGCAACAGCCAAAGCGCCTCAAAAAAAGGCCGCTGCAAAAGCTCCCGCGAAAAAGACTGCCGCAAAAGCGCCGGCCAAAAAACCCGCTTCCCAAAAGGCTGCTTCCAGAAGCGCCGCTTCAGTAAAGAGTTCGGCTAAGAAAACCGCCGCCAAAGCACCTGCTACGAAATCCGCAGCCAAGATACCGACTAAAAGTAAATCTGCGACGAAAGCATCGGCAAAAAAGATTGCCGTCAGAAAACCGGCCGCCGGGAAGACGGCGGGTTCCAAAAAAGCAGTCGGGAAATCGCGCAAGTAGAAGCAGTCGAGTACACTACTCACGCCCTAGTTCCGGGCGTATCCAACTTCAAAGGGATCATGGGAGAACCCTTGCTACTCGTACGCGTATCGCTGCCCGCCGCGACCGCTTCTAGCCCTTCTTCTGGTCCGTCGCCAGCTCCGCCAGTACATCCGAGCTCGCCTGCGATGGATTTACACCCGTCCAAACCTTCACAATCTTTCCTTCCGGGTTGATCAAAAACGTATTCCGCTTCGCGATCTTGAAGCCCAGGTAGTCCCCCACCGACCCATACTGCGCCACAACCTTCTTATCCGCATCGCTCAGTAAGTGAAAGTTTAAGCCTTCTTTCGCGCAAAAACTTTTGTGGCTGTCGACTGAATCCACGCTCACGCCTACAATCACCGCGTTCGCCTGCTCGTACTTCGGAGCATCTTCCTGAAACTTGTGCGCCTCCATCGTGCAGCCGCTCGTGCCATCCTTCGGGTAGAAATACAGCACCACCCACTTGCCATGGAAGCTCGACAAGCTGGTCGGCTCCCCTGTCTGCGAAGGCAGCGTAAACCCAGGTGCCGTCTGCCCCACGCTTGGGATCGCGTTAGCATCCGCCGCCCACGCACGCGCGCCCGCCCAACCCGCACCGATAAAGATAACCAATGCTGCCAACGTTCCCCATACCTTCGCCATATGCCACCTCACGCCCGATTAAAGCATTTCCCGCTCAGGACAGGGAACTCGCGACCACATTCTCCGCTAACACCAGGAAGTCGCACCCATGGAGGTCCAGAAAAGCCTCTTCATCCGGATGCACCCGCGCCATGTACTCCGCATCCGAGAAGCAGCGGCCCAGCGACTCCACATCGTCAACCACAGCTCCGTAATCCCGTCGTACTTCGCCGGCGGCATCCCCGGCAAATCCACCGGCAGGGTGTGCTCCTGCAAATACCGCCGCACCGTTTCTTTCACCGTGGGGATCGACATGAATAACTTCGCATGCACTCCCTTGTGGTGCTCCACAAACTCGGCATGCGTCAGCGACGCTTTGCGCTTGAGCAGAATCGTAAACTTGACCATCCTAGGATCTCCTGGCCGGAGTTACCCTGGGCGTACGCGGTAAACTTCCCAGATGTTCCAGCTAGACGATCGTACGCCCGGTCTTTGTTGCCGGTTGACAATGCGCCTTTACGGCATCTCGCGAAGCGCTTCATCCGCAAAACACCGCTGACAGGCTTACTCTCGTCCCAGCCCCACAATGGCGATCCCCGCCTCGTCCGCCCGGCGAACCAGCGCCGCCCGGTCGAACAG
>CAXTWG010000098.1:0-6303 GCA_964247895.1 uncultured Acidobacteriaceae bacterium | reverse complement strand
GAAAAGACGATGCCGGCGCCCCAGCGCGCCGCGATCCTCCGTCTGCGCCGGGACGCGGGACAACAGCAGGAGCCCAAAATCTTTCGCGACATCGCGAGGGCCGCCCTTTGCTCCGCCAAAGCGCACCTCACTGGTATTTTCCGCGAAAGCCGCGAAATCGGTCCGGATCACATACCGGCCATCCTCCGGAATCTTGAGCTGGAAGGAGCCGTCGAGCCCCGTCGCCGTTGCGTACTTCGTGCCGGTCAGCGTATTGGTCGCCGTAATTGCCACCCCCGGCAGCGACGTGCCGCCGGAGACGATCTTTCCGTGGACTACCCCGCCCGCAGTTGCCGTGGAAATATCCGGTCCGCTCGGAGGCGCCGGGGCTGTTTGTGCATCGGGAGCCGGCGGAGCAGGAGTGGCCGGAGAAACTGGACGCCCCGGGGTCGGGCTCCCTTGTACAGCCGCGGGCTCCTGCGCCCTCATGGAGCCTGTACACGCGGCCAACAAAAACACCCCCGCCCAGTGGCGCTTCCTCAACCGGCCCCGGTCCCGCCTCTCCATCCTAATTATTCCTTCAGCCGCGACCATTCGCGGATCTCGGCTGCGTCCACCACCGTGAACACCTTCGCCACGAACGCCCCATTCGCCTGCACGCCGCTCGCCGTCATGCCGTCGCCCACCTGGATATCCGGAAGCGTGATGCTCTGGTGCCGCTTGCGAAAGGACGTGTCCTCATCCACGGTCACCGTGTTCACCACCCCATCGGGCCGCTTCACCACCAGCGCCGTCCCGCGTTTTTCTGTGATCGTGCCCGCCATCCAGGTCTTGCCCCACTGTGTCCGCTTTTGGTCCAGCTCGGCCAGCTCCGCCGCGTCCACTACCGCCACGAACACCGCGCCCAGCGTGTGCTTTTTTGCGTCCAGTTCGCCCCCGGCCAGCACAGTATCCCCTGGGTGCGCCGCCCCGGCGCGGGCCGCTTCAGCATTTTTGACAAAATGCGTGTTCGCGCCTGTTTGCACCTCATACACCGTTCCGTCGTGCACCTTTACGAACACCGATGACCCGGAAGTGCGCGCCACTGTACCGCGGATCGCCTGCAAACCTGCGATATCGAAGCTTGAGTCCTCCTGCGCACTTGCCGACAACGGCAAAGTGACGGCAAAACAGAAGGAGGCAACTGCACGAAGTGTTTGTTTCAACGACATGGATTCTTGCTCGCTCAGGTATGACGAAACGCACCCGGAAAAGACGCGCCGGACCACCGTCAGGAAGTTACCTTCAGTTTAGCGTGGTCACCCCCTTCAGCCGCTCTGCCTTGAATTCAGGCGCCGCGCAACACAGACGCACCCTCCTGCTGCTAACGTTAAAGGCATCCCGCGCATCGCGGAAGGAGCGCACCGATGGCCACCGCCGTTTCTCGCCCGCCGAGCGCCCAGGCCCTGCTCGACCGCTTGTGTACCGTGCGGCGGCAAAGCCTCGGGCTCTGCGAGCCGCTGACCCCGGAAGACATGATGGTGCAGAGCTGCCCCGAGGCAAGCCCCGCAAAATGGCACCTCGCGCACACCTCCTGGTTTTTCGAGACCTTCCTTCTCAACCCGTTCCTCCCCGGCTACCGGCCCTTCCACCCCGACTTCCTTTGGCTTTTCAACTCCTACTACAACGCCGTTTCGAGCCAACCGCAGAAAAAGCTGCGCGCCTCGTTTTCGCGCCCCGGCCTCGATGCGATCCTTGACTACCGTGCCCACGTCGACGCCGGTCTCGATCAGCTTTTCTCCGGCGACGCACCCGAGGAGGCCACGCGCCGCCTCGTCCTCGGCCTTCACCACGAGCAGCAGCACGGCGAGCTCCTCCTGACCGATATCAAGCACGCCTTCTGGTCGAACCCGCTGCGCCCCGTTTACGGCCCCGTTTCTCGCCCTGGTCCGACGCAGGCACAGAACGCCGGGCTAACCCGCCAGGACTGGATCCGCTTTCCCGAGGCCCTGCGCACGATCGGACACACCGGCCCCGGAGCTTCCTTTGAGGACTTCTGCTTCGACAACGAGCAGCCCCGCCACCGCGTCTGGCTCGATGCCTTCGAGCTTGCTTCCCGCCCCGTTTCCTGCGCCGAATATCTCCAATTCATGCAGGACGGCGGCTACACCCGCTCCGACCTTTGGCTCGCGGAAGGCTGGGATACCGTGCAGCGCGAAGGTTGGCAAGCTCCGCTCTACTGGCATCGCGAAGACGGCACGGAAGAGTGGACGGTATTCACCCTCCGCGGCGACCAGCCCCTCGCCGGCCTCCTTGCCGCGCCTGTCTGCCACATCTCCTATTACGAAGCCGATGCCTTCGCCCGCTGGGCCGGGGTGAGTTTGCCCGTTGAGGCCGAGTGGGAAGTCGCCGCAGAGGTCCACACTCCTGATGCTGAAACACTGCTCGAAGGCGATGCCCTGCATCCCTGGGCCGCTGCACGTCCATTCTTCGGAAATGTTTGGGAGTGGACCGGGAGCGCCTACCTGGGCTACCCCGGCTACGCCGCCGTGCCTGGTGCGCTCGGCGAGTACAACGGTAAGTTCATGTCCAATCAAATGGTCCTCCGCGGCGGTTCAGTCGCTACCCCCGCCTCCCACATCCGCTCCACCTACCGCAACTTCTTTCCTCCGCACACCCGCTGGCAGTTCTCGGGCGTCCGCCTCGCGCGGCGCTAAACCCCTCCCTCTCTCGATCGGAGACGCATGTCCGCTCAGAACGCCGCGCCCGGCCTCGCCTCAGCCCGCGAAACTGCCTTCGGCGCGGAAGTGTACAAAGGCCTCACCGCCACCCCGAAGACCCTGAGCCCCTGGTTGTTCTACGATGAACGCGGCTCTGAGCTCTTCGAGCAGATCACCCTTTTGCCCGAGTACTACCTGACCCGCACAGAGCGCCTCATCTTCGCCGTACATGCCGAGGAGATCGTTCGCGAAGCCGCGGAGGGCCGCGACCTCGTGCTCATCGAACTCGGCGCGGGCACAGCCCTCAAAACCGGCCTGCTGCTCCAGGCCGCGGTCCAGGCGCAAAGCGCGGTCGACTATTACGCTATCGACGTTTCCGAGTCCGCTCTCACCGAGGCCCGCCGCCACCTCGAAGCCCAAATTCCCGGCGTCCGTGTCCACACCCGCGTCGCCGATTACACCGAAGGTCTCGGGCTGCTCGAGGTGTCCAAAAGTCTCCGCAAACTCGTCCTTTACATCGGCTCTTCCATCGGCAATTTCGAGCCCGCAGCCGCCGTCGCCCTTCTGCGCTCCGTCCGGCAACAACTCGCCCCCGGCGACCGCTTCCTGCTGGGCGCAGATCAGGTCAAGGACGCGGAAACCCTGCTCGCCGCCTACGACGATGCGGAGGGCGTCACCGCCGCCTTCAACAAAAACCTCCTCCGCCGCATGAACCGCGAGCTCGGCGCCGACTTCGCGCTCGATGCTTGGAAACACGAGGCTCGCTGGAACGCCGGCGAATCCCGCATCGAAATGCACTTGTGCAGCCCACGCGCCCAGGGTGTCTTTCTTCCTGCACTCGACCTCCGCGTCCGCTTCACCCCAGGCGAAACCATCCATACCGAGAACAGTTACAAGTTCACCGAGGCTCGTGTGCTCAGCATGTTCGCCGAGGCCGGCTTCGCGCTTCACCGCACCTGGGCCGACGAGCGCGGCTATTTCCGCGTTTACCTCGCTGAAGCCATCTGACCAGGTTCCAGGGTTGATGCCATTTCAGCCGTCCCGCCGCCGATCGCGCCCAGTCGTGTCCGCGGGAACGCTTCCGGATAGTTTTTCTGCACAAACGCGATCATCCCTTCACGAATAATGCACCGCAGATCGAACGCGTCCCCCGCATTGCGCGCGCTCAGCAAACAGCGCACTTCCATCGCACGCTCTGACAGGTTCGTCACCTGCAACGCCTTGATCTTTCCATCCCATTGCGGCGCATCCTCCAGCATTCGGAAAAACTCCTCCCGCAGTACATCCACTGGCACTGAATAGTCCACGTACAGGAACGCCGTCCCCATCAGGTCTGAGCGCTCCCGGGTCCAGTTCTGGAACGGCTTTTCGATAAAATACGTCAAGGGCAGGATCAAACGCCGGTAATCCCATAGTGCGACCACCACATACGTCGTCGTAATTTCCTCGATCTTGCCGTACTCGCCTTCCACAATGACCACGTCGTCCAGTCGGATCGGCTCCGTGAGCGCGATCTGCAACCCGGCGAGCAGGTTTGACGCGCTCGACTTCGCCGCCGTCGCGAGGACCAGGCTGGCCAGCCCTGCCGAGGCCAGCAGCCCCGCCCCGTACTGCCAAATCGCCGAATCGCGAAACAACGACAGAATCAGCCCGGCGTCCAGCACCATCAGCAGCAGAATCCCGAGCCGCCGCATCAGCACCAGCTGCGTCCGCACCCGGCGCGCGCCCACGTCCTCCGCCGTACTGCTGTCATAGCGCAGCAGGACGACATCTTCAAATACGTACACGCCCCGGATCATCAGCCAGCCGAATGCCAGCAGCCAAGCAACCGCTAGGCCTTTCTCAATCTGCGAGTGCAGGGGATCGTCAATATTGAGAAACGGCAGCACGATGCCGACCATCGTCGACAGCGTGATCACGAGCGCCGGCCGCCGCAAACGGCTCGCCAGGATGTGCAGCAACGGCGAGGCTTTCACATCCTTGTGCCGAAACCGCGCCAGGATGCGAAACAGCAGACGGTGGAGCGCCAGGCCGACGGTGAGAGCCACGCAGATCACAACCGTGCCGAACGCGATCGCCTGCCAGTGCCCCGAATCCAAAACACTCTCATGCCGCGGCGGAGGCGGTGGCGGAGCCTGCTGCGTCGTCGCGTGTGTTCCCTTCATGTGCGCGCCTTTCGCCGGTACTCCCCGCTCTTGCCGCCCGTCTTATGCACGAGCTGCACTCGTTCAATCACAATGCCCTTGTCGAGCGCCTTGCACATGTCGTATACCGTCAGCGCCGCAACCGAGGCCGCCGTTAACGCTTCCATCTCCACGCCCGTGTTCGCCTCTGTGGCCGCCGTTGCCCGTATCGCAACCCCACCCCCAGTTACATCGGCCGAAACGTCCAAAAACGTGAGCGGCAGTGGATGGCACATCGGAATCAGCTCGCTTGTTCGCTTCCCAGCCTGGATGCCGGCAAACCGCGCTACCTCCAGCGGGTTCCCCTTCGGGTTCCGCGGCAAAGCCTCAAGCACTGCCGGGGACAAGGCCACAAACGCTTCGGCTTCCGCCTCGCGCCGCGTCGCGTGTTTCCCGCTCACGTCCACCATGCGCGCTACACCCGCGGCGTCGTAGTGGGACAGTTTTGTTTCCTTCATCTCCCCAGCCTATCCCAGGTTTCGTCTAGCTCAGCAGCACGCTCACCGTTGCCCCCGCGTCGAGATCGCCCGCCTCCGGAAGCACCACCAGGAAGCAGTTCGCCCCCGCCGTGCTCGCCAAATCCCCCGAGCCCTGCCACGCAATCGCCTCCACCCGCGAGCCCTCGAGCCCGTGCGTCAGCAACGCAGGCAAAAACCGCGTCAGCCCCGGCTTATTCCGCACCGGGCTTCCGAGCCGTGCCTGCACGAATGGCGGTGCATACCCCGGCTGCCCGGCGAGCGCCGCCACCACCGGTGCCGCGAACAACGCGAAGCACACCATCGTCGACACAGGATTTCCCGGCAGCCCGAAAAACGGCGTCTCGCCCAACACCCCGAACACCACCGGCTTCCCCGGCTGGATGCGCGCTCCCGTGAAGTGGAACCGTCCGCCAAGCCCCTCCAGCGCGGGCTCCACCAGGTCGAACTTGCCGGCCGAAACTCCTCCTGAAACCAGAAGCAGCTCGCACCTTCCCAGAGCCTCGCCTAAAGCCGTTCGCAGCGCCCCCGCCTCGTCCACCACCGGGAGCAGGGGCACCGCCTCACCCCCCAGCGCTTCCACTTGCGCTGCCAGCGTCCAGGTATTTGAGTTGCGAATCTGGTGCTCCAGCGGCTTCGCGCTCACCTCCACCAGTTCATCGCCCGTCGCCAGGATCGCCACTCGCGGCTTTCGGTAAACCTGCACGCGCGCATACCCGCATGCCGCTGCAACTGCAATCCCGTGAACTGTGAGCCGCGATCCGGCAGGTACCAGCACTCCCCCTGCGCGCGCCTCCGCTCCCCGCGCAACCACATTCTCTCCAGCCGCCGGCGTGCGATCTGCAAGCAGTGTCACTCCCTCTTTCGAGCGCAGGCAATGCTCCACCATCGCTACTGAGTCCGCCCCCTCCGGCACCGGCGCTCCCGTCATGATTTCCACGCACGCGCCCCGCCCCAGCGCTCCGC
>CAXTWG010000097.1:0-6310 GCA_964247895.1 uncultured Acidobacteriaceae bacterium | reverse complement strand
CCCTATCGCCTGTTCCAAAATCTCCCGCGTAATCACCAGCCCTAATGCCTTCTTGGTCCGCCGCCGAAACAACGCCGTCGTCTCGCACAGGGTCACGATATCCTCGATCTCCGCCGGGTTCATCGCCGCGTCCAGCACCGCCCTGCAATACTCCGCCTCCGCCAGCCCTTCCAGAGCAAACCCCCTCCGACGCGCTTCCTGGAGATAAAAAGCCGCCACATCCGCCAGCATCCGCTGCGCGTCTTCCGGGATCTCCCGCCGATCCGTCTCCAGTACCTCCGCCCCCGGCAGCACCAGCTTGATTCCGAACGTATTGTCTAGGTCCGAGTCCGGCACAAACGTCGTCGCCGTCGCGATCACCAGCACATTCGCCCGCTCCGACGTGCTCTCGATCAATGCATCGAGCTCCGCCAGCACCTCCGGGTCGCTCTCCTTGTATGCCAGGTCGATCCGCGGCAGCAGCAGCATCACCCGCTTCCACTTGTAGCTCCGCAGCAGGCTTTTCGCCTCCGCCAGCGCATCCGAGTCGCGCGGGTTGTACACCGTCACCAGCCGCTCCATCCCCGTCCGCTTCGCGATCGTCTGCGCCAGCGACTTTTTCCCGCTCTGCGCCGGCCCGATGATCAAAACCTCATTGCCGATCTTCAGATCCTCATACACCTCCGGGTGCCGCGCCCGGTCCACCAAATCCTCGATCGAGCCGAGCAGCGCATCCATCCCCGCCAGCCTCGGCCGCAACCCCTCCACCGGCTCGTCCTCGAGCGACAGATCGATCCGCTCCTTCGTCTTCCGCCGCTCCGAAATAAACTCGAAAAACCCCGGCAGCATCGCCACCGACCCCACCACCGTCGCAAACACCAGCAACTGCTCCGTAATCAGCAGCGCCTGCTCCGAACCGGCCATGGGATCGAAGTACATACCCCAAGTCTACCAACCCGCTTACAGAACGGAACTTACCTCGGTCACTTCAAGCATGCTGAGCTCAAGAAGGTGGCAACCGCATCGAGTTCTGCGCCGGTAACCTCGAACAGCGTATCCCAGCGGAACAGCAGCGCAAAAGTGCTGGCCGTCAACAGCGAACGAAACCAGCTCACCGCCCAAAGACTAGAGCCGGCCACCTACAAGCCATGGCGGAGAGAGCCGGGAACTGGAATAGGACCAATATCCGTGGTTGCTGGAAGCTTTGAGATTTGCCCTGCCTTATCGTATAGCCTCAGATCGCGGGGTGGTCGCTTCGTAAGCTCTTCAAGTCGCGAGCGCAGATCGGAACAGTGAAGCTCCAGCTTGTGACCATCGGGATCAAGAAAGTAGAAGGATTGTCCAAGGCTTCGGTTCTCCTGCCACTTTATTGCTTCAACATCACGTAGGTGTCTCTCTAAGCTTTCGAAGTCTGCTGGATTCACTGTGAACGCTAAATGGGTGTATTCGGGAAGAGCACCGGAACGAACCTGAGGATCGCAGTTAAGGCAGATCCAATCACTCCCCGCCAGTAGATAGGCCCCTCTGTACCATCGGGCGACAGGACGCAGTCCAAGAACCTCCGTATAGAACCGAAAAGACCTGTCTAAATCCCGAACCGCCATGGTCACGTGGTTAATGCCGACTACCATCGACTTATTATAGTCGCAACACGATCTTTGAATGTAAACCTCTCGAAGGCGGACCTTTATCATAAAGAGTTGACTCGTACCGATAAGCGTAGGGCGATGCCGCAAACTTCATACTTTCTAAGGTCGTCGGCAATGTTCTTACCCTTCTCAACCATCATAAGTTGCAGGGCATTCGCCTCTGACTTGAGGCCCTCTTGTTCATACCTTTCAACAATGGGTTGTAGCCATGACACGGCAAGCATGGGAGCAGCTTCTTTGGCAAGAAATTCGAAAGCACTGCCGTAAGCTTGTACGACTCTCTTTGAATCCTCGCTCTTCCCGTTAATCCTATAATGCTTTGCTAGGCGCTCACCGGCGGCCCGCGCTCCGCACTCCGAAAGGATCGAACTCGCTACTGCCGTGAGCCGTCAATCTCTTGAGCACTGCCTCGAGTCTCTCGACGATGTGCTGTTCCTGTTCGTCTGTGATCAGATTCTTGCGCCCGTAAAGAGCATCGAAGGGCACTATCCAAACACCTACATGAGCGGTATTCAGAACAGCCTCATCATAAGCGATTAAGGCATCGACACTTTGCCTTAATCGATCCGAATCATGAACGCCACTTGCAATGCGAATCGCTCTCTGAAGCCATTGCATACCCTCTATGCTTTGTGTGGCTCTCCCCTCTGCGGCGGCCTTGAGATAAGCATCAATGGCAAGCCTCGCGCATTCCGCATCGCGCTTTGCCGTTCCGAATTTCCATCCAAAATCCAAAACCAGGTCGGCGTATCTCGCCTTCATTGCTGGATTGGTCACCTCGTGTGCGCGTCGTTTCCAGTACGCCAGTATCGTTGCATCTAAATACTCGATATCCGGCGAGCGATCCTCGCTCCCATTCTCACGAGTCCTGACGTGTAAAGGTGCAAAGTAAGTCTGCCGGCAACTGTCCTCATTAGGTCGCTCGTAAAAGCGAAACGCCGACCATTCGGCGAGTAAAACCGTACGCTCGTCTCCCTCGACAGCTGGCTTGTCCTTGGCTGCGGCATTGACCGAGTCGGAAACTATAATCTCGCTGTGCGGGTCACTTCGCGATTCATAGTTTTCGAGAACAGCATGTAACCAATCTGGACCTTTCACTCATGCCTCCGACTGCTCTTGCCGACATTCCTGTCAGCATCGACGCGGCACAATCCTCACTCGACAACCCACGACGTATCGCATACTTAAGCTCTACACAAACCCATCCGCCAGCCGCACCGCCTCCTCCTTCCCCCGCTCGAGGCTTTCCTCGCTCTTCTCTTTCCCGCCCCACGAAGTACTCTCGAGCACCAGCGAATCCACCTTCCGCACCCCAATCAGTCCAAGCCAAAAGTCGAAGTAAGCCTTCTGGTGGTCATAGACCGAAGCCGGCGTAGGCCCGTCCTCGCCATACTCGCCGCCGCGCGCATAGATCACCAGAGCGCGCGGCGTCTTGAGCAACGGGCCATACTCCCGTCCGTCGAAGGAGAACAGCATGTTGCGTTGACTCGCCAGATCGATCAGCTGCTTCAGTTTGTAGGGAGGCCCGAAGTTCCACATCGGTACTCCCAGCACGATCCGGTCCGCCTGCTGGAAACGCCGCGCAAGCTCCTGGATCCTTCGCCAGACAGCCTCTTCCGCCGGCTCCATCGGCTCCCCATGGATCCCCTTGTACTTCGCGCCGATCGCACCCTGGTCAAACTCCGGCAGGTTCTCCTCCCATACGTTCAACGTATCGACGGTAAGCTCGGCACACACCTTGTGGAGCGCATCGAGAAATACTTGCGCAACGGCGACCGAAGCGGATCGCGAACCGCGCGGCGAAGATTCAATACTGAGTACATGCATAGTCATTCCGGTCGCTTGCTCCCACGTCTCACGTCCCACGTCCCGCTTTGTCCCTACCTGTTCCCTACCCTGCACGGAAAGCTCGCCTCGAGGCCTGTCTTCGCAACGCATGGCGGTCCAAATCCGGGCCGGCACTCCGCGGCTTAAGCCAACACCGCCACGTCCCCTTCTCCCGGCGCCAAGAACAGATTGTCCTCGATCCCATGCTGCCGTGTGTACAGCTCGTAATACCGTCCGCCAAGCGCATATAAGGACCCATGCGTTCCCCGCTCGACGATCTTCCCGCCCTCCACCACCAGGATCTGGTCTGCCTTCCGAATCGTCGACAGCCGGTGCGCGATCACAAACGTCGTCCGGCCCTGCATCAAGGTGTTCAGCCCCGCCTGAATCATCATCTCCGACTCTGAATCGAGCGACGAAGTCGCCTCGTCCAAGATCAGCAGTCGCGGATTCGCAAGCAGCGCCCGCGCAATCGATAACCGCTGCCGCTGCCCCCCCGAAAGCTTGACCCCGCGCTCGCCGACGATCGTCTCATATCCTTCCTCGAATCGTTCCGCAAACTCATCCACCCGCGCAATCCGGCAAGCGGCCAGGAAATCAGTTTCCGAGGCGTCCGGCGACGAAAAAACCACATTGTCGCGGATCGTTCCATCGAACAGAAACGACTCCTGCAGCACCACCCCCAGCTGCGACCGGTAGCTGGCCAGGTCCACCCCGGCCAGATCATAGCCGTCCACCCGGATCTCGCCCGCGGTCGGCTCATGGAACGCGCAGATGAGCGAGATGATCGTACTCTTGCCCGAGCCCGACGAGCCCACCAAAGCCGTTACTGTGCCGGGCCGCGCGTCAAACGAGATCCCGTGCAGCACTGGCTTGTCCTCCTCATACGCAAACCGGACATCCCGGAACTCAACCCGCCCCTCAACCGGCGGCAAAATCTGTTTGCGGTTCGGATCGCCAAACTCCTCTCGCTCGCTCAGCACCTCCATCGTGCGATCGAGCCCCGCCACCGCTTCGGTCAGCTGCGTTCCCACGTTGACAACCTGGAACACCGGCGCAATCATAAACGCCAGCACCGCCGTGTACTGGAAGTACCCGCCCGTCGTTAAACGCCCTCCCAGCACCTCGCGCCCGCCGAACATCATCACCAGCCCGCCGACAATACCCAAAATTGCCGTCGCTGAAAGCGCTAGGAGGCTTGTCGCCGTCAACGACGAGATCACGTTCGCGAGCAAACGCTGCACCCCGACCGAAAACACCTGCGCTTCCCGGCCTTCCGCGTGGTATCCCTTCACCACGCGCACCCCGCCCAACGATTCGGTCAGCCTGCCCGTTACCTCCGCGTTCAGCTTGCCGCGCTCCCTGAAAATCGGCCGAATCGTCCTGAACGCCTTCTGCAAAACAAAAATAAACAGGAGCAGCACCGCGAACAAGACCATCGTCATGCGCGGGCTCGCCTTGACCAGAATGAAAAAAGCCACCATCGCCGTGACAACCCCGCCCACAAACTCGATCAGCCCGGTCCCAACCAGGTTCCGCACCCCTTCAACGTCCGTCATAATGCGCGAAACCAGCACCCCCGTCCGGTTCCCGTCATAAAATGCCACCGGAAGCCGCCCGATGTGCTGCTGCAATCGCTCCCGCATTTCGGCAATCATCCGCTGCGCTGCCTTGGAAAGCAGTTGCGTCAATGCGTACGAGCTCGTCGCCTGCACCGTTGTCGCCGCAAATACCACCGCCACCAGCGGCCACAGCAGGTCCGGCCGGTGCGGCGCAAACACCCGGTCCAGCAGGAACTTGGTCACGTACGGCAGCACCAGACCCGACGCGCTCTTGATCAGCACCAGGACGAGCCCAAAGAGCAGCAGCCAACGGCGAGGCTTCACCAGCTGCCACACCTCCGGCAGCACCCTCTTCAAATTGGGCTTCTTCTTCGGTCCATCCTCACCGGCACCGGCCCGCGCCGCGCCGCGCACAGTGCCGCCCCGCTCCGCAGCCGTACTCAACCTTTGCGCTCCGCGCACGCTATGCCCCTGCCAAACGCGTCCGGCGCGCCGCTATAAAGTTCCGGACACAGCTAATTACAAAGACGAGCAGCAGTACCGCCATCGCGGCCTTCTCCTCCACGGCGACCGGAAACCGGTACTGCACTCCGCTCTTCAACCGGAAAAAGTCCACAATCGACTTCGCCGTCCCGAGGAACCCGAGCAGCCCCACAGTCACCGCCACATGCATCCAGAGCGCCCGGCGCTTCAGGTCCGCGGTCCGCGCCAGCACCCCGCACGCGCTCAGGATGAGGCCGAACGCCGCCGGAATCAGCGACGTCGGAAAGTCCGACCCCGTGCTCATATACGTAAACACACCCAGTAACACCAGAACAATGCCGACAAGTATCGTGAACCGTGCCATATACCTCCATCTTACCGGGTGCCCCGCCTGGAACCGCGATCTGTATTCGCTTCCACGCTGCCCGGCTCGACCCGCCCTTAGGCCTGCGACGCAGTCTCCATGCTCAACGAGCGTTCACCGCAGAAACGTTCCAAAACTCAGCAGCGCAGCCAAATAAAATCGAAATCCCTTGCGAGCGCTTGTGCGCCAAAAAAACCGGAGTCCAGTCAAGGCCAGCGTCTCACAAACGTTCATTCTTCACCCTTACCCTTTCATCCTTCCCTTTTCATCCTTTCCCCTTCATCCCTTCCCCGCACGCGCCCGCTTTGCCACCCCCAACTGCTCGAGCACCTCTTCCACCACCGACCCCGGATCCCCCACCGCCTGCACATGCACCGCATCCCCCGGCACCTCCACCGTCGCCACCTGCGAGTCCAGCAGCGCCCGACTCATAAAGTGCCCCCTCC
>CAXTWG010000096.1:0-6389 GCA_964247895.1 uncultured Acidobacteriaceae bacterium | reverse complement strand
GGCCCATAGAATGGGGGTGCGACGCGGGACCGGTGGGCCGGGCGCGGGCAGAGGAGCGCGGGCGATGGCGGACACAGGGTTGGAGCTGGAAACGGGTGAGGAAGCTGCGCTCGCCGGGCGCGCGCAGGCGGGGCCTGTGAACAATGCGGTGATGGAGATCAGCGTGAGCCGGGCGGAGCTGCTGCGGGAGCTGACGGCGGCGCAGAGCGTGGTGGAGCGCAAGACGACGATCCCGATCCTGTCGAACTTCCTGTTCGAGGCCGAAGGGGAGCGGCTGGGAATTACAGCTACGGACCTGGACCAGAGCTTGCGGACGGCCTGCAATGCGAAGGTGAAGAAGCCGGGGGCGTGCACGGTGCCGGCGCGGAAGCTGTACGACTACATCAAGCTGCTGCCAGATGGGGAGGTGTCGATCAAGCTGATGGACAACCATTGGGTGCAGATCCGGGCGGGGCGGTCGAATACGAAGATGGTGGGGATGGCGCGGGCGAACTTTCCGCAGGTACCGGAGTTTCCCGTGGGGGCGGGGACGAGGATCCCGGCGGTGAGCCTGAAAAACATGATCGCGAAGACGGTGTTTGCGATTTCAAATGAGGAGTCCAGGTACACGCTGAATGGGGCGCTGCTGATCCTCAAGGCGGAGTCGCTGGCGATGGTGGCGACGGACGGGCACCGGCTGGCGTTTATCGAGAAGACGGGGGAGAACCTCCAGAACGTGACCGGCGAGCGCAAGGTGCTGATCCCGCGTAAGGCGCTCCACGAGTTGCAAGGGCTGCTGGGGAACACGGAAGCAACGGAGATTGAGTTCGCGGACGATGAGCACCAGTTGTACTTCAGGGTGGGGACGCGGGTGCTGACGAGCCGAAAGCTGTCGGGGAACTTCCCGGCGTATGAGGCGGTGCTGCCGCGGGACAATTCGAAGTTCATGGTGGTGCGGTCGGAGGAGTTGCAGCAGTCGATTCAAAGAGTGGCGCAGTTCGCCGATGAGCGGTCGGGAGCGATCAAGATCCGGATGGAAGGGAATGAACTGCGTATTTCATCGTCGTCGAACGAGGCGGGGGAAAGTGAGGATGTGATCGAGACGCCGTACAACTTCGACCCGATCGTGGTGGGGTTCAATTCGCAGTACCTGCTGGACTTTTTAAAGGCGGTGGGGGGGCAGGGCGAGGTTAGGCTGGAGTTCAAGGATGCGCAGTCGGCAGGGCAGATGCGGCCCGAGGACGCGCAGGACGAAACGCGATACCGATATATCATCATGCCAATGCGCATCTGACGCCCACGAGCGTCGACAGGAGTGGTTGTGACCCCGAGGTTTATCGGTCTTTTCTTGGTGATCTACGCGGCGGTGGTGTTTGGGGAGTGGTACCAGTTCCTTCGAGGGTTCAACACAAGTGTATGGACCACGAGCAATTGGTTGACACTTGTTTTTGTTCTGGTAGCGGAAGCTGCGGCAGTGGCCATTATCACGGTGACAGTGGACCGGTCGCTGCCCGCGACGGGGAATCGGGCGATACCGAAGGAAGTGAAGCAGCCGCGGCGCAGGTCCGGGCGGCCTTCTTCGCGCTAGGTGGGCGGCGCGAGAGAAGGTCGCCCCGAGTTGGAAACTCTGGTCGGGAGAGAACGATCCACGTTTTGTGCAAGAAAAGACGGTTCTACATTCAATGCATGTAGAAAAATTCCCATTTTGATACAGCAGAGGAAAATTCTTCAGTCCGGGTAGGCGTAGAGAAGGGAAGAGCCGTCTAGAGGGTAAGTTGTGGAGTGTCCCGGATGCGACACATAGCAAAGAATGCGTTTCTGGTGTTCGCTGGACTGAGCGCGGCGCTTGGAATGGGTGGGTGTGGGAGCGGTGCGCCGGGGGACTTCACCTTGGGTACCACTTCCTCCGCCTTTTTCGTTACGGCAGGGCAAAGCGGGCAGATCGGTATTACGGAAACGGTCACCGGCACCCTACAAGTGCCGGTGACACTTGCCATCTCGGGCCTCCCTGCGGGTGTGACGGCGTCGCCTGCCTCCTTCACGCTCCAGCCGGGAGCGGCGCAGACCGTGACCCTGGCGGCGACGAGGACCGCAGCTGCCGGTTCGGCAACTGCCATCCTGACCGGAACTTCCGGAACGCGGACCCATACCGTCACACTTGCAGTGAATGTCGCCGCAGCCCCGACACCACCGCCCGTGCCACCACCTACCCCAACACCGGCACCGGCGGGCGACTTTACGCTAGCGGTAACGCCGGGAGGCCAGACCGTAACAGCCGGCGGCGCACAGGTACAGGCGACCTTGCTGGCGACGGCTTTGAACGGCTTCGCGGGCACGGTCACGGTGACGCCGAACGGATTGCCCGCAGGGGTGACAGTGACGCCGGCGACCCTGACCCTGAGCCCCGGTGCTTCCGCCGGGATCGGTTTTGCAGCGGCTGCGAATGCCCAGGCGGGCACGGCAACCGTGTCCTTTACCGGCGTTTCGGGCTCCCTGACGCACACGGCAACTGTTGCCTTGACGGTGGTGCCGGCAAGCGCCTCACCCGCGCCGGCAGGGCCGGATGTGACGACCTACCACTATGACAACACGCGCCAGGGCTGGAATGCGCAAGAGACGATCCTGACGCCGAACAATGTAAATGCACAACAGTTCGGCTTGCTGGGGGTATATCCGGTGGACGGCAAGGTGGATGCGGCACCGCTGTATGCCGGTGCGCAGACGGTGCAGGCGGGTGCGGTCCTCGTCACGGAGAATGTGGTGTATGCGGCAACCGAGCATGATAGCGTGTATGCGCTGAACCCGGCGACGGGAGCGCAGGCATGGAGGACGTCGGTGCTTGGGGCTGGGGAGACCCCGAGCGATGCGCGTAACTGCGGCCAGGTGACGCCGGAGATCGGGATCACGGCGACGCCGGTGATCGACCGCAAGTACGGGCCGCATGGAGCGATCTTTGTTGTGGGGTTGAGCAAGGACGCGAGCGGCGGATATCACGACCGGCTCCATGCGCTGGACCTGTCTACGGGTGCGGAACTGCCGGGAAGCCCAACGGAGATCGCGGCGACGTATCTGGGCCAGGGGGTGAACTCGCAGAATGGGGAGAATGTCTTCGACCCGGCGCAGTACGTGGAGCGGGTGGGTTTGACCTTGGCGAACGGGACGATCTACCTGGGGTGGAGCAGCCATTGCGATATCGCACCGTACACCGGGTGGGTGATGGGCTACTCAGAGCAAACACTGCGGCAGACGACGGTGCTGAATCTGACGCCGAACGGCAGTGATGGATCGATCTGGATGAGCGGCTACGGGATCGCGGCGGATGCGAACAACAATCTGTTCCTGGCGGACGCGAATGGGACGCTAGATGCGGGATTGGACGCGAACGGGTTCCCGAGCCGGGGTGATTACGGTAATGGGATATTGCGGTTGAGTACGACGGGCGGCTTGGCGGTCGCGGACTATTTCGAGCCGTACAACACGACGGCGGAGTCGGCGGAGGACCAGGACCTGGGATCGGGCGGAGCGATGCTGCTGCCGGACCTGACGGATAGCACGGGCAGGACGGTGCAGTTGATGGTGGTGGCGGGCAAGGACTCGAATATCTACGTTGCCGACCGCAACAATCTGGGTAAGTTCAACGGGAATGGGGCGGCGAACAGCAATCTGTATCAGGAGGTTATGCGTGCTGTGCCGAATGGGGTGTGGGCAGGGCCTGCGTACTTCAATGGGACGGTGTACTACGGCGGTGTGAATGACGTACTACGGGCTTTTCCCATCGCGAATGCAAAGCTGAGCGGAACGCCGGGGAGCGAGTCAGCGACGAGCTTTGCGTATCCGGGAGCGACACCGAGTGTGTCATCGAATGGAACACAGAACGGGATTGTATGGGCGCTCGAAAGCGCATCGGGAGCGCCGGCTGTGCTGCACGCCTATGATGCGATGAATCTAGGGCATGAGTTCTACAACAGCAAGGAGGCAGCGAACGGGCGAGACGGCTTCGGGTTGGGAAACAAGTTTTTGACGCCGGTAGTTGTGAACGGAATGGTGTTTGTGGGAACGCCGAACGCGGTGGCGGTGTTTGGGCTGTTGGGGCAGCCGGGCTCCCCGAACTGAGGAAGCGGTATTGGGCATATTTGGAATGGTTTTCAGCTTTCCCATTATGGCGTGGCCTCTCAATAAGGAGTGTAGATAGCGGACGATCTGCCACCGCTGCTGGTCGGGGAGGCGGGACCAGGAAGGCATGTCGCGGCGGAGCTTGCCGTTCGTCAAGAGCCAGAAAAGTTCTCCATCCCTGGCCGCCTGCACGCGCGGGCTGTGGAGGCCGGGGCGATTTTTGGTCTGAGTTGCAGAAAGCGCCTGCCGCAAGCATGGATGGGGTGAGCCGGTACGGCTGGGACCGCAAGGGAGCTCTTCTTTTGGGTGAGAGGGTGCCGTTGTTCGACCGGCTGTCATGACGCGACAGGGAATCGGGAGATGCCGGAAAATGCGGTGGGGTACAGCTGCCGGGGAGTTAACACAATCTCCACCCGTGAGCGGAGATGCAGGTGCTTTTACCGGGAGACTGTAAAGGTTTGCGTGGAGATTTCCTGCCGGCCGGTAGGCACGTTTTTTATGGTTGTGACAATTCTGTAAGTGCCTGGCGTCGCAGCTTTGGCAAGAGTGTACTGCGCGAGGAAATTGTATCTGGCTCCGGGCTGGGACATAGGCAGCTTCTTAACCGGGATCGGGAGTAACTTACCGGATGGCGTCGTGAGGCGGGCTGCCGTGAGCTTCTCATCGATCGCTGAAAAGCGCAGAAGTACGATCTGGCCGGGGTAGAGGAGGTGGTTCGGTGAGCAGGTCTCTCCGGAAGCATTTACCGAACAAAGTGTTATTTGAGTGTCGGGTACCGCGCTCTGGCGAGGAGTTTCTGGACTAACTCGATGTGAAGAGCGGACTGCGAACAAGAGAAACCCAAAAACGCAGACGATGAGCATGACTGCGAGCGCGGAATACCGGAGCAGGGTTCGTGTACCGGTTTGCGCTTGAAGGATGGAGCTTGGGTAAGGCGGATCGCCGGCGAGCTTAGAAGCGGTCTCAAAATAATTTTGTGGCTCCCGCGAACTGTTGGAGGCCCGCTTTGGAGCGGGTCTCATTCGGGACTTCACCCGAGCTTGCGGGTTTATGAGACCGCTTGTAGGCAAGGTGTTCGAATTGCCTGTACCCGGCGCAGGAGTGATTGCAGGATGAGGTTTTCCAGGCGGCTCTGAACGGGGGCGCCATTGTGCGGAGATGCCGGGCCGGTACGGCTTCGGTTCCCATTTGTGATCACCCAGCAAAGTAAGAAGTTGACGATCCCTAAGCTGGATTTCCTCGGATTGATCGGTATCAGCACAGTTGAATTTCAGGGTGTGTGCGGTAGCGGGAGCAGACAGACGCCTTGCGAGACAGAGTTTTTGCAGCATTTCATCGAATGTTGAATCAGACGCGAGATAGAGATTGGGTCCGGAGGGGAGTTCCGCTTTATGCAGCCTGGAGAAATAAAGCAGATTGCATACATAGGGTGTCCAGCCGAAATGGAGAGCCACCAGCTCCTTCAAAGCAAAGCACTGCGCCAGGTTTTGTTCCGTCGCGTCGGACCAATACAGGTCACCGGTCAGGCTGTCTCGATAGCGCACTAAAGCTTGCGTGGGTGTCAGCTTGACGGTTGAGTTTTCGCCCTTGTTGATATGCCTGTGCTGCTTCACTTCGATCACGGCGAGGATAGAGGAGAAGGATACTTCGGCGGGCGCAGAGGTTGATGAGATTTGTAAGCTTCGGGTGAAAGCGTTGGGGAAGCGTGCGTGCAGCACGATATCGAGCTCGGAGCGTTTTGCTCCAGGAAGATTGATGCTGGGGTGTATGGAAAACTCGGCGCTACCGGCTGGGATGAGGCCCGATCCGATGAGCCGCTTCAACCAATGCGCATGCACCAGGTTTCGTGATTTACGGGCAGCGTAGATAATGGGGTAAGTATCTTCGGACATGGATCACTCTGCCGTTTGCTAGAAGGTGCAGAAATTGAAACCGTTCTTGCCATGGATTGGGTTCACTGACGCAACTCGACGATAGTGGCGCCCTGGCCGCCTTCGTACTGGTCGGCTTCGGTGACGGTGGCAACGTGGGGGTGGCGGCCGAGGGCGGCGCGAAGGGTGCGGCGGAGGACGCCCATGCCGGTGCCGTGGACGATGCGGACGCGAGGGAGGCCGGAAAGGAAGGCCTGGTCGATGAACTTCTCGACTTCGTCCCCGGCTTGATCGGCGGTTTGGCCGATGACGTTGATCTCCTGCTGGACGGCGGGGCCGCCGAGCTCATTGTCGGAATGGGAGTCGCGGGCGGTGCGGACAGTGATGTTGCGGAGGCTCCTGGAGGCCTGGACGGGGGTGGGGGAG
>CAXTWG010000095.1:0-6585 GCA_964247895.1 uncultured Acidobacteriaceae bacterium | reverse complement strand
ACCCTCCACGCCCCCGGCCCTGTTTACTCCACCATCCTCTGCGACCTGCCCTGCTCGGGCACCGGCACCCTCGCCCGCAACCCTGAGATCCGTCACCGACTCGACTTGTCCGACCTCCCCCGCCAGGCCGAGCGCCAGCGCCTCATCCTCACCGCCGCCCTTAAGAACCTCACCCCCGGCGGACGCCTCCTTTACTCCACCTGCTCGCTCGAGCCGGAAGAAAACGAGCAGGTCGTCGAAGCCGTCCTCGCCGCCACGCCGGGAATCACACTCGAGCCCATCGGCCCCGCCCTCGACACCCTCCGGGACCGCCGAATCCTCACCGAAGCCGGCCACACGCTCTTATCGGAAACTGCTCTGACAGGCCCCTATCTCCGCACCCTCCCCGGCGTCCACCCCTGTGACGGCTTCTTCGCCGCCCTTCTGCATCGCCCCGCTTAAGCTCCGCATCTGCCTCCCATGCACATCGGCATCGACTCCTTCGCGGCTTCCACCGCCGACCTTTCCACCGGCGTCCGCGTCGCTCCCGCTGAGCGTCTCCGCCTCCTCATCGAGGAGATCGTTCTCGCCGACCAGGTAGGCCTCGATGTTTTCGGCCTTGGCGAGCATCACCGCGAGGAGTACCTCGACTCCGCCCCTGCCGTCATCCTCGCCGCCGCCGCAGCGCGCACCCGCAACATCCGCCTGTCCAGCGCCGTCACTGTACTTAGCGCCGCCGACCCCGTGCGCGTCTTCCAGGAGTTCGCCACCCTCGACCTGCTCTCCAACGGTCGCGCCGAGATCATCGCCGGCCGCGGCTCCTTTGTGGAGTCCTTCCCGCTCTTCGGCTATGCGCTCGAGGATTACGACGCCCTTTTCGCCGAAAAGCTCGACCTGCTCCTCAAACTCCGCGCCGACACCCACGTCACCTGGTCCGGTAAATACCGCGCCCCGCTCACCGGTCAGGGCGTTTACCCGCGCCCGCTCCAGAGTCCTCTTCCGGTCTGGCTCGGCGTCGGCGGCACCCCTGCCTCCTTCACCCGCGCAGGTACGCTGGGCCTGCCCCTCATGGTCGCCATCATCGGCGGCGAGCCCCATCGCTTTCGCCCCCTCATCGACCTGTACCGGCGCGCCGGCGCACTCGCCGGCCACCCGCCCGCGCAACTCAAGGTCGGCATTCACGCCCTCGGCTACACCGCCGAAACTGACGCGCAGGCTGCGGATGACTTCTTCCCCGGCTACGCCGAAGCCTTCACGAAAATCGGCCGCGAACGCGGCTGGCCGCCCGTCTCTCGCGCCCACTTCGACGCGCTCCTCGGCCCCACCGGCGCGTTGATGGTCGGCAGCCCGGAAACCGTGGCCGAAAAGGTTCTCGGTATGAGCCAGGCGCTCGGCGGCATCGCCCAGATCGGCTTCCAGATGTCCGTCGCCGGCCTTCCCCACGCCAAACTCATGCGCTCCACCGAGCTCATCGGCGCCCGCGTCGCACCCCTCATTCGTCAGGCTGTTGCGGTCGGGTAAAAGTCGCGTATCCGGTCTAGCCGCCGCCTCAATAGCGGGCGTAGAGTATCTCTATAAGAGTTCGGTGATCCCCCCGAAAGGCCTATCCCCCATGGCAGACATCACCCAAGATCGAATCCAGTCTCGATTTACCCGGCGAGGCTTCCTCAAGGGCGCCGGCGTTGCCGCAGCCACCACTGCCGTCGAGCAAGCGCAGGCCCTCATCCATGAGGTACGGGAAAGCGCCAAACCCGACGCGGCCGTAGGCCCGGACGCCCGCCCCATCCAGTTGCGCATCAACGGCCAGGAGCACTCGGTCACCGTCGAGCCCCGCTACACCCTGGCGGAAACCCTGCGCGACAACCTCGGCCTTACCGGCACCAAGGTCGTCTGCGACCGGGGCTCCTGTTCGGCCTGCACCGTCTGGCTCGATAAAATCCCCGCCCTCGCCTGTATGACCCTTGCGGTCGATGCTGTCGGGCGCGAGATCACCACCATCGAAGGCCTGTCGACAAACGGCCAAATGCATCCGGTCCAGGCCGCTTTCGTGCAGCATGACGCTCTTCAGTGCGGCTTCTGCACCCCCGGTATGGTGATGAGCTGCGCCGCCCTACTTGAGCGCAACCCGAACCCGACCCTAGCCGATGTAAAGCACGCCACCAGCGGCAACCTGTGCCGCTGCGGAACCTATCCCAAGGTCTTTGCGGCCACGCTCGATGTCGCCCAACAGCAGCGCGCCGCGATGTTTCCATTGGCCATGCTCGGCGAAAGGGAGGCCTGAGCCATGGTCCAGGAACAAACGGAAAACAAAACCCAGCAAGTTGCCAAGCCCGCCAAGGAAGCTGTCCACCAGGACGTAGCCGCCCAGCCTACCACCGCCCAAACGCCCGGAGCCAAGCGCACCGATACCTTTGCCTTCGGCATCCCGCAGGATGGCTTGACCGAAAAGCAGCGCGAAGTCCCCGCGGACGAGCCCCCACCGCTCGCCCCCAACGCGGAGCTGCGCTTTATCGGCAAACCCACCGTCCGCTACGACGGCCCGGCGAAAGCCACCGGGAAAGCCCGCTACACCGCCGATGTGCTCTTGCCCGGCATGCTGTATGCCCGCATGGTCGACGCTTCCGTCGCGCACGCCCGCATCCTTTCCATCGACACATCGGAGGCCGAAAAACTCCCTGGCGTCCGCGCCGTTCACGTCATTGAACACACCTACGGCCTCGCCGAGCTACGCGACCCCAAGCAGGAAGCCCCCTCGCGTTACCCGGTCATCCGCTACGCCGGCCAACCCATCGCGGCCGTCGCCGCTGTTTCTCCGCAGATCGCGAACGACGCCGCGCAGCTCGTCAAAGTCCGGTACGACACCATGCCCTTTACCGTGAGCCGCGCAGCCGCGCGCGAACCCGGTGCTCCCGTCGTCTTTCCGGGCCCGGCGGACGCGGCCGGTTCAGCCGGCGGCGGCGGCGGCCCCAAGGATGTTCCGCAGCACGGCAACGTCCACGGCCCCCAGCGTAAAACCAAGGGCGACGCCACTGCTGGCTTCGCGGCGGCCGACGTCATCGTTGAGAGCGAATACTTCACGCAGGTCCAAACCCACTCCGCGCTTGAAACTCACGGCTTCGTCGTCGACTGGAAGCCGGAAGAGGTCACCGTTTACGCCTCCACCCAGGGCACCGCGAGCGTCCGCAGTGAGTTCGCCGAGGTCTTTAAACTGCCCAAATCCCAGGTCCGCGTCATTACCGAGTTCATGGGCGGCGGCTTCGGCGCCAAGTTCGGCGCGGGCAATGAGGGCGTGGTCGCCGCGAACCTTTCCCGCAAGGCGGGCGCGCCGGTCAAGCTCATGCTCGATCGCCGCCAGGAGCACATAGTCTCCAACCGCCCCGACTCGCACCAGAAACTCAAAATCGGCGCGAAACGCGACGGCACCCTGACCGCGATCGAGCTCACCAGCTACGGCACTGCCGGGGTCGGCACCGGCGCCGGCACGGCAGGCCCGGCCACCAATATGTACACCTGTGCCAACATTCTCACCGAGGAGTACGACGTATTTACAAATGCCGGCCCCGGCGCGGCTTTCCGCGCGCCCGGCCACCCGCAAGGCTGCTTCGCGCTCGAGCAGGCCATCGACGAGCTCGCCGTCAAGCTCCAAATGGACCCGCTCACACTTCGCGAGAAAATCGATGAAAGCCCCGCTCGGCGGGCGGAACGCAAAGTGATCCTGGAGCGGACGAACTGGTCCAAGCGCCGCCCCGCCGGCGCCGACTCAGGGCCTGTCAAGCGCGGCATGGGCATCGCGCAGTCCGTCTGGTATCGCTTCGTCAGCATGAACTCCTCCTGCGAAGTCCGCATAGGGCGCGACGGCTCCGTCGAGCTCATGTCCGCCGTCCAGGACCTCGGCACCGGCACCAAAACCATGCTCGCCGTGGTCGTCGCCGAGGAGTTCGGCATCCCGCCGCATGAGGTGGTCATTCGCATCGGCGACACCCGTTTCCCCATCGGTCCCGACTCCGGCGGCTCCGTCACCGCGGGTTCCATTACCCCGGCGGTTCGCAACGCTGCTTGGCAGGCCAAACAGCAGCTGTTCGCGGCAGTCGCTCCCAAACTAGGCGCCACCGCCGCCGACCTCCACCTCAGCCCGACCGACGGACGTATCGGGCTCAAAAGCGATCCGTCGAAATCCTTCACGCTCAAACAGCTCACCGCGAAGATGCCGACGGACGAAATCTCTGCCCGCGCCACCCGCGGCGCTGAGTACGCCAAGGAAAAGCTCACCTACGGCGGCGTCGACTACGTGGAGCTCGCCGTGGACACCGAAACCGGCCGCGTCCACATCGAAAAGGTGTTCGGTGCGCACGACTGCGGCCGCCCCATCAACCCCACCGGCGTCATCAGCCAGATCAACGGCGGTATCCTCCAGGGCATCTCCTACGCCTTGTTCGAGCAGCGCATCATGGACCCTGCGAAGGGTCACATGCTCAACGCCAACCTTGAAAACTACAAGATCCTCGGCGCCCGCGAGGTCCCAGAGATCGAGATCGCGCTGGTCGAAAACTACATCGCGCAAAGCTCCACCGATGCAGCCGGCATCGGCGAGTCGGCGGGCATCATCACCCTCGCTGCCGCCATCGGCAACGCTTTCTACAACGCCACCGGCATCCGCATGCGCTCCATCCCCATGACCCCCGCGCATGTGCTCGCGGCGCTCGGCAAAACCTCCACAACGAACTCCCAGGAGGACTTGGCATGAACAAGTTCGCGTACGTAGACTGCCGCACGGTCGAGGAAACCCTCGACCAAATCGGCGCAGGCGCAAATTCCGGTGCGACGGTCAAGGCCGGCGGCATCGACCTGCTCGACCTCATGAAGGACGGCATCGTCGCTCCGCCCAAGCTGGTCAATATCCGCAACGTGGCGAGCCTGCGCGGGATCGAGGCCACGGACACCGGCCTCCGCATCGGCCCGCTCACGACCCTCAGTGAGATCGCCTTTCACCCCGCCGTGCAGGAGCGTTACGCCGCACTGTCCGACGCCGCCGGCCACGCCGCCACCCCGCAGGTCCGCAACATGGCCACCCTCGGTGGCAATCTCATGCAACGCCCCCGCTGCTGGTACTTCCGCTCCTCGGACTACGACTGCAAGAAGAAGGGCGACACCAGCGCGCACTGCCACGCCCACGAGGGTGAGAACCAGTACCACGCCGTCGTCAATAACTCGACCTGCGCCATGGTCCACCCTTCCTCGACCGCTGTCCCCCTGCTCGCCATGGGCGCTTCGGTCGAGCTCACCTCGAAACGCGGTAAGCGCACCGTTCCCATGCACGACTTTTACGCGCCCCCCGAGAAGAGCCTCCTCAATGAAACCGCCGTGCAGCCCGGCGAACTCATCACCGCCGTCCTTGTCCCTGCGCCCGCACCGGGAACTCGCTCCGCCTATCAGAAATACGGCGAAAAGGAGAGCTTCGACTGGCCTCTAGCCGATGCCGGCGTCGTCCTCGTCATGGACGGCAGCACCTGCCGCAAGGCGGCCATTGTCCTCGGCGTCGCCGCCCCTACACCTCTCCGCGCCCACGCCGCCGAGGCCGTCCTGAACGGCAAGCCCATCGACGAAGCCACTGCCCGCGCTGCCGGTAAAGCCGCCATGGCCGGCGCGACCCCGCTCTCCGGGAACGGCTACAAAACCCAGCTGTTCCAGACCGCCATCTACCGCACCGTGCTGCTCGCCGCCGGGCAAATGCAACGCGACCCTAGCGCCATCGGTTAGCGCGACCTCAGCGCCAAAGGAGACCTTCCCCATGCCCGTAGACCAGTCCGCACTCCCTATCGCGCAAGCCCGCTGCGCCGCGCTCCGCAGCAAAAGCTCCTACGGCGCCTTCGGCGACTTCCACGAGGAACACGCCGAAATCCTGGGTTCCACCACTACCTACTGGTGCCTCAAAACCATGGGCAAAGCCGGTCCCGACGACCATTTCGTCCACCGGGGCGTCTGCAACGAGAGCCGCCGCTGCTGGGAAGACGCGGGGGAATAGCTACTGCAGCCGGTTCTGCACTCCATGGTAGATGCGGGTGATGATCACGGCCTCACCTTTGATTCTGTACACCATGATGTAAGGCCAGCCGGGAAATACTCGCTCCCGGGTTCCCTTTGCGAAACCTTTCCTGTGCAGGTACGGGAAGTCAGCCAAGGCGTTGCCGGCGTCGAAGAATACCTTGGCGACTTTCGCTGCAGTATCCGGCTTTTCTTTGCGAATGTATTCGGTAATGCGCTCCAGGTCTTTCTATGCGGAAGGCGTCCACCGCACGATCATCTGCGGTTGGGAACCTTCTCGATACGCGCCCAAACTTCGCTCGGCTCCAGCAGTTCACCGCGGTCAGCCTCATCGATGCCGCTTTGAACCTCCGCAAAGAAGTGCGCTTCTTCATTGAGGCTGCGCGTCAGCAGTTGTCCGGCAATACTTTCCGCGCTCAACCCTGTTGCGGCTGCCATATGTTGCAATTGGCTTTCCTGCTCGGGCGTCAGATCTAGGTTCCTACACCGACGGTAGAATCCTCGCTGCTTTTGTCAACGCGTTTCGCGCTTGCTATTCTGTGATCCCGGTGCCACCCACAACAC
>CAXTWG010000094.1:0-6590 GCA_964247895.1 uncultured Acidobacteriaceae bacterium | reverse complement strand
GTGGAGGGGGAGTGGCTGCCGGAAGCAGCTTTGGGCCAGGGTGCGAGCCGAGCAGGGCGCCGGTTTGGTATGCGAGATTGGTGGCTTGCACAAAAAGGTTCGTGCGCGCCGAAACCTCCTCAGAACGCGCCTGCGCCAGAGTCCGCTGCGCTGTAATCACGTCTACCAAAGTACGCACCCCATTTGCGAGCGCTTCGGTGGCCGCCGCATACGAGCTCCCGGACGCTTGAAGAAGGGCGGCAGCAGCCTGCTGCTGGGCAAAAGCGGTTTGGAGGTTGGTATAAGCCGTCCACACCTGTTCTTCGATCGTGTCGCGCGCCTCGTTCAGTTGCGCATCCGCAAGGGCCTTCGCGGCTTTCGCAGCCTGGAGTTCCCCGCGCCGACGGCCTCCGTCGAAAATAGTCCAGCTCAGGTTTAGCTGGGCGTTGTATCTCCGCAGGCTGGCATAGGCGCCGTTTGAGGGCGGCGTGGACGGGGTCTGCTGGCCGAAGACACGCACCTCGCCGAGCTGCCCGGTAAACCGCACGGTCGGAAAGTAAGCCGCCCGCGCCTGACGAATCCCTTGCTCGGCGGCTGCTGCCTGCGCTTCCTGGGCAAGCAGGTCGGGCCGTTGCTCGAGCGCTCGCACAGTCGTCTGCACCGCAGTCTCGGCCAGCGCCGCAGGCGCAGCAAGCCTCTCCAGCGGTACCACGGGCAGCACGGTTTGCGCGGGCAGCCGGAGCGTGGTGGCCAGGGTGGCTTGCGCATTGGAGCGCGCTCCTTGGAGGCTCGCGAGCTCATAGCCGGCCTGCGCCGCGGCCGCGCGTGCTTCCAAAGAGTCCGGCAGGGTGGCCAGCCCTTGCGCCAGACGCGCATCTTCCTGGCTCGCTATCGCTTGCGCGTTCTGGAGATTGATCCGCGCCGCATCCACCTGCCCCTGATTGTTGAGCAGCGCGTAGTAGCTGTTCGCTACCTGCTGGATTAAGTCCAAATGCACCTGGTTAAAGGCAAAGTCGGCCGCGAACAGCTGGTACCGAGCCGCGCGCAGCGCGTCGAGCCGCGCATTCGCGTCGAACAGGATGTAGTCCAGCTGCAATGCCGGGTCGACCCCGCTCACGTTTTGCACCACGAAGCTGGGCCCGAACAGAATGATTTCATTCTGCGTTTGGCTCAACACCAAGCCCGTGAGCAGAGGAAAAAGCGCCGACTTGGCAATCCCTTTCTGCGCCGCCGCCTGCCGAGCCTGCTGCCAGGCTGCCGCCGTCCTCGGGTTGCGCTGCTCGGCCAAGTCGATGAGGGCGGCTAGCGAAAACGGCGCTGCGGGCGTCGGCAGCTGGAGCGGAGGCGCCTCGCCGGGTTTGGGCAGATACAGCTTTTGCGGGGCGCGCCAGGGCACGCCCGGCGCAGAAGGAAGGTCCTGCCCGCTTGCCACCGCCGCAGTCAAGAGCATGGAGCAGGCAAGCACAAGCAGTTTTCGTAAGCAAAAAAGATCCCGGTGAGCGGGTGCTTTTTCTTGCATTCGAATCGCTTCTTTATGCAGTCGCTTGCACTTTCGTTGCATGCAGCTTGCCAAGCTCGAAAAAGGAGGAGTGCACAAGGCAATCGTCTCGACCTTGCAGGCGACCCATGGGCCAAGCGCTTTATAAAAGCCAACATAAGCAGCATTGCGGAAGCCTTGGGAAGCTGCTTTGCACTTGCTAGACCTGATCGGGATCGCACCGGTTTCCTCTTCCATGAAATGCATGAAGCAACGTGTTTTCAAAGGCAAAAACCTGGAATCGATGCAACCGGTTGAACCGCGCGGTGGTGGGCCTTGACTCGGGGGAAGTCTGCCGAATCTTGATTGCAGGCCGGGCGCTGGCCTGTGGATTAGCCCACTTTACCATTCCGTTTTCGATCTTTGGGAGCTTAAATCACTGCAAGTCGTTCGAAAGCTGAGAGCTCGATGCAGCCGGTGACCCTCATTCTCCGTGGCAAAGCTGCCGGTGAAAGACAGCGCGAAGCAGAGAGGGCGGTCCATGTGCAGCGATTGCCGGATAGCCGATCAAGTACTTAGCAACGGAATAGGTGGGCTCCAGGGAATGCAGCCGGTCAGCTACGCCGTTTCCACGGTTTTCCGCGGCTCCCTTGCCAAAATGCTGAGGCTGCTCCAGACTGAAGCGAAATACGTCGCGTGCGATAGGTGGCTGGAAGAGCGGAAGCGGCAAAGACGCAGGGGAGGCGAAGCCATGCGGGCTTGAGCCGATCGCTTGCGCCAAGGTCGCCGAAGCCTGCGGCGTCAAGGGGTTCACGATCGAACGGCCGCAAGATCCCGACAGGTGAAATGACCGTGAATCGTCACGCGCAAGCAAGCTCTGTTACACCCCATTGATCCAGTTCGGATGGAATGGCGATATGCGTACGGATCCAAGTCCGTGTGAAAGGAAGCCCTTTCGGTGCCATTCGCAGGCAATCGATATAGCTGTGCTCTTAGGTGGATCGCGTTAACCCCGTGAAGCATTTTCGGTCTGAAGGAGAAAGCGCAATGCATCTGGTTACCCGGAAACAGTTCCTCAAAGGCGGAATAGGCAGCGCCGCTCTAGCCTTGTCTAACAAGATGGTCCGCACCGCCTTTGCGGAAGGTCCCAGCATCTTGCTTCCAGCGCAACTGTGCGGCCAATGGGGTTTTATCGACCCGAGCGGATCGCTGCGCATCCCTGCGCGGTACCAAGCGGTTTTCAGTTTCGCGAGCGATCTCGCCGCTGTCCAGACCGGCGGCAAGTGGGGCTACATCGACCGCGCAGGCGTCACCGTCCTGCCGCCCCGCTTCGATGAGGCGCGCAACTTTCACTCTGGCTCCAGCCCTGTACGCACCGGAGCCGAGTGGGGTTTCGTACGACCGAACGGCCAGTATGCTTTTCCCGCCCGCTTTGAGCTCGCGCGCAGCTTTCAAAACGACCGCGCGCGCGTCCGGGTCGGAGGCAAGTGGGGTTACATCACTCCATCGGGCCACATGGCCGTTGAGCCGAAATACGACGGCGCCAATGGCTATAACGACGATCTCGCGCCCGTACGGCTGGGCGCGCAATGGGGTTTTATCGACAAGGCTGGAGCCACGGCGATTTCTTTCCACTTCGCAGGCGCAGCGAGCTTTAATGGAGGTCTGGCTGCCGTGCGTACCGGCGACCTTTGGGGCTTTCTCGATAAGAGCGGTTCCATGATCATCCAGCCCGCATGGGAAAAAACCGGCGAGTTCAGCGAGGGGCTCTGTCCAGTGCAGAAAAACGGAAAATGGGGTGCAATTGACCGCCTCGGAAAAGTGGTACTGCCAGGCACGTACGCCGCCATGGATAACTTTGAGGGAAACTATCTTGCCGTCAAGGAAGGCGCACACTCGGCCTACATTGACCGCTCCCTGAAAGTAATTTGGCGTGAGCCGTCCCACTGCCCTGTCGAAAACCCGACTGGAGATCGGACTGTTGGATGAAGTGGGCAGTCGCCCCGCACTACCAAGGTTAAGCGCAGCAAGGCAAGGTTAGGAGTGCTTACGGACTTACTGTTAGCCCGCAATTGCCGTCCGGGAACAACCTGGAACATCCCTTTTTTGAGAAAGCGATATTGACCTTATAACTGTTTATTTGCGCTTCCTGTTTTGTACGTCGCTCTGGCGAGGCTTACCGGATAGGGTTGATTCACTACCCGCATCCGGCACTCGGACAAAGGCAAGCTTTGCACCTATCTTTGTACCCCGAAACGGAAGATCGTGGTGCTATGAAAAACCTGTCCCGGTCGGAGCTCGGTCGTCGGAAAGCTCGGATGATTCGGGCTGTCCGGAAAGTGCTGGGTTTCCAAGGTGAAAGCACCGTAGCGACGGTACGATCCTCCAATCCCGGCATAGGGACCGGTGAACCAGCTTCCGGTATAAACCTGCACGCCCGGCTCCGTGGTGAAGCACTCCAGAGTGCGTCCGCTTTGGGGGTCGTAGATGTGCGCGGCCAGTTGCGGCTGCGCCGTGTCACCACGTTTATTGAGCACCCAGTACTGGTCGTAGCCTTGCTGCGCAATGGCGAGCTGCTCATTCTTGTCGTGTATGTACGCGCCGATAGCCGTAGGATGTCGAAAATCGAACGGGGTTCTTTCTACAAAGGCGAGTGGGCCAAGCGGAATCTGGCTGCGGTCGAGCGGCAGATATCGATCCGCGTCTATAGAAAGCACCTGGTTCAGCACATCGCCGGAGCCGGCACCGGCTAAGTTGAAATTCATATGGCTTGTGAGATTGATGACCGTGTCCGCGTCCGTCGCCGCCTCGTAACGGATTGTAAACGCGCCATCATCGGAGAGCGCGTAGGTCACGCGAACTTTTAATGTGCCTGGAAAGCCTTCTTCTCCACCCGGACTGGTGTAAGTCAGCAGCGCACTCACGCTGTTGCCCGAGGCAATTCGCGGTTTTACATGCCACATCCGCTTGTCGAATCCCGTTCTGCCGCCGTGAATGGTATTTGGAGGGTTCGAAAGCGTGATCTGGTATTTGTGGTCATTAAGGCGAAAACGGCCTTTGTCGATCCAGTTTGCATAACGTCCAATGAGCGCACCAAAGTAGAGTTCACTTTGGGCATTCGTGGTTTCGTAATCGCGCACTGTTGGAAAACCAAGCACGATAGGTGCTCCATGCCCGGTTCGGTCCGGTGTCGTAATGGCGAGAATAGTCCCGCCATAATTCATAAATGTGATGTTGACCCCACTCGCGGAAGCCATGGTGTACCGAGTAACGGCCCTGCCATCGTGAGTTCTGCCGAACGGTCTGCTGCTGAAAGATGCGGCCACGGCCGGCATGGCTACGCCTGCAAAGCAAACGAAAACGTACACTCTCAGGAGCCGGACGCTCCTGGACAGAAAGCGGGAGCCGCACCTCCAAGCGCCGATTCGTTTTCCCATATATCCAGCCTTGTTCGCAGGGATCAATCTCGTTCTCCTTGTGACCGCAAGAGCAGCCGGCCGGCACATGACCCGGGCTATGAGGCAAGGATAGGCATCCTCGTCCCGCAAGTGCTCCTAGGTCCGCTCGCATTTTATAATCAGTTTTACTCTACGACTAAGTACAAGCCATCAAGATCGTAGATCTGTCTTCCGACAGCGGACGCTTATTCGATCAAGCCGACCTTTGTCTCTAGCCCCGCTGTCTTGATGCCGGCCACCGCACAGCTCTCATTGTTATCCGAGCTTTCGTCGCCGGAGATACCAACCGCACCGATGATGTCGCCTTCTGAAACAATGAGAACACCGCTTGGCGCCGGAATCAACCGGCCATCGCTGGCAACTGTGAGCGCGGCGATAAATTCCTGCTTCGCAGGGGCGCGATTAGCCAACTCGCGAGAGCCAAAGCCGACGCCCAAGACTCCATAGGCCTTGCCGAACGCGATCTCAAATCGGATGATGCCCGAACGGTCCTCCCGCTTGAATGTCACCAAGTGGCCACTAGGGTTGAGTATCGCGACACTGAGGGGTTGAAAATTGCTTTTCGGGCTTCGGCCAATGCGGCATCGACAATGGTGGATGCGTAGGCAAGTATAAGCTTCATAATCACATCTCCCTTCTGTGGTTGGCATTCATCGAATCCCAGAGCGAGCGCGAGACTCCTGATACGGTTGGTTGATTAGCCATCACGAAATCCAACGACGCGTGATCAAACACTTAGAACGGGGCGCGAGTGCCTTACACGAATTCCACCCGGAGTACTTT
The DNA here is from genome assembly GCA_964247895.1 of uncultured Acidobacteriaceae bacterium. Classification (GTDB taxonomy): domain Bacteria; phylum Acidobacteriota; class Terriglobia; order Terriglobales; family Acidobacteriaceae; genus EB88. Next base: position 893 of record CAXTWG010000094.1, on the reverse strand, counting down.
CGCGGGTTGTACTTTCATACCTGGCGGGGGCGAGGCGATCCCGCCTTTAGTGGTGAGGTAGGCAAACTTCCCGTAATCTCCAGATCCGCGCCCCCAAACGCAGCTCGCTGGGCCGATCAAGTCGGCATTGAACGGTTCGCCTGCAACGCTTTGGGTCTGCTTTCCGTTCTTGACAGATCCATCGAGATGCAATCAACCGTATTTTCCCGGTGGCTGGCAAGATAAAGTAAGGCGGCATTCTCATCGATGCAGAAATCATCGCTCATTCGCCCGCCCGCAACGAGCTCAGGATCTCTCAGCGGCTAGAGCGTGTCTGGCGCCGTCGCAACCCGCATAACTAGTTTCTTGGCCGTAGAAGTGAAATAGAGGCTGTTCGTCCTTGAGGCGTAACGTAGGCCATTGACGCCAGGTTGCTCTGGCTTCATACATCCAGGAAAATAGCTCATACTTTCATGTTCGAGCCACACGCTTGCCTTCGCCGTCACGTCGCTAGCATTCAGATCTACTCTCCAGATCCGACTGCCAAATCCGTCCAAAGCAAGCATTACTGTTGGACTAATCATGCAGCTGCAGTTCAGCGACCGGGCTATTTCCGGAAACTGCAACAGGGGTTCAGGTTGCACGGCGGTCCCAGGTCGCCAACTACGCAAGTCCAATCGGTACAGGAACGACTCGTGCGAAGTGTACAGATTAGACGCACAAACAAGGAACACGTCCGGCTCGGCCTCTATAATTTCGGACGGAGATTGATTGAAAGAGGCTAGGAGCATGGGCTCAACTGAAAGGCCGCGATGCACTGGCGGGACATACCAGAGCTCTTTTCGATTCACCACGTTGACTAGGTGTAAGGTCCCGGCATTTGGTGGTGCATACTGTTCACGGCAGGAGCAGGA
>CAXTWG010000093.1:0-6653 GCA_964247895.1 uncultured Acidobacteriaceae bacterium | reverse complement strand
CCACCCATACAATCAATCGCGCGTCCGCGGCCTGCTTGCGCAGCGCCAGCCACGCGTACCACACCGCCATGTCGGCATCCACGAGTGCTCCATCGGCATCGAGATCCGTGCTTTGCCCTCGCTGTTCCAACAAGTCGTTGAGGCTGGCCGCCCGGAGCCGCGGCGCAAACCGGATCACAAGCGTTTCCGGCTGCGCCCGACGCAATAGCGCCACCGCCGCCGCCCCGACAAAGCTGGTTGAGTACAGCTGCGTTCCGCTCCCTTCGGTCAGCAGCGACATAAACAGGCGCGCCATCCTCGGGTCCCTCGTCGCCCCGTCCAGTCCCAGCGCGTTCGGCGGGAGTGCCTGGAGTCGGTCCGCCAGTCGCTCCGGTCCGATACCCGCAAGCACCGCCCGGTCCATTTCTTTCACGACGGCTTCCCGCGCCGGCGCAAGCTGCGGAAAGGTAAACGCCTCCACCCCCGGCAGCGCGGGCCACAAGGGCGTCCCGCCATCCACATACCAGTGCGCATAGCGCGTCCTGTTTGTGGAAGCACGCGTCGCCACGACGCCACGTAGGATATTCCCTGCGCCCTCTTCGTTCACCTTTCGCAGGTGAAGCCCTTCCTTCCGCACCCGCGTGAACAACGCAGGCCCGCCCGCCTGCGCCTCCAGACCCATCACTGCGATCAACAAAGGAGTCTTCGGACCCGGCGGCGCAGGGAGTGACTGGAACAGCGCTTCCCCCGCCCGATGGTACGCATCGATCTGCTCCGTCTGCCACAGCGCGGCAGAGAGTGCGGCAACGCACTGCTGCGGTTGTGCGAGCCAGTCCATGGTTTCGATGGCGGGTAGAACCGTGATCGCGGCGAAAGCTCCCATGCGCTCCGGGTTAGCCTGAAGCGCGTCCAGTTGGAGCCGGAGCCGCTCGGCTTCCATGGGGAAGAGGGCCGGGTAGTGCGCGATCTGCACGAGGTAGCTGGGAAGGAGCGAGAGCGGCATGAGGCGCAGGAGCGGGAGGTGCGCGGCGGCGAGGGTGCGGGCGCTTTCCGGGTAGGAGCGGAACGAACTTGCCTGCAGTTCGAACGGCTTCACAGAAGCTCCGCGATGGGTTTTCCGGCTGCGAAAGGCGTGGGAAAGCCGAGCAGGGCGCCGGCGGTGGGGACGAGGTCGATGGACTCGAGGGGCCGGTGCACGATGCGGCCGCCGCCGGCACCGCGGCCCAGGGCGAGCATCCAGGTGGTACGGGCCATGGCGGAGCCGGTGCGGTGGTGCTGGAAGCCGCTCGCCTCGCCGTCGGCGTCCCGGCCGAAGTCGGGCAGGAGCAGCAGGGTGGTGCGGCCGGCGTACTCCGGGTTGGTTTCGGCTTCGCGCCAAAGCTCGGCGACCAGCCGGTCCGCGCGTTGGATGGCGTCGATGTAAAGCGAAAAGGCGCCGCTGTGGGCGATGTCCATGTCGTGCAGGGTAAGGAAGAGGAGCGACGGGGCAGCTTGGCGCATGACCTGACGGGCGATGAAAAGGGACAGCTCGTCGGGGCTCGTGAGCGAGCGGGCGTGCGTGGTGAACTCGGCGAGCGAAAGCCGCAGGAGGCCGGCCATGCGGGCGAGTTCCTGCTGGTCCGCTTGCGTGCTGGCGGCTGCGCCGTGCTGCGGAGGGAGCTCGTAGTTGTCGTGGAGCAGCGAAGCATAGTCGCGGAGGGTGTGGTGCTGAGCATCGGCAGCGAGGGCGAGGAGGCGCTTGGGGAGAACGATCTCCGCACCGTACTGCGTGCCGTAGGCGGGGTGGCTGCTCGCGCCCAGCCGGTCGAAGCCGTTGCTGGGGGCGACGACCCAGGCGTCGCTTGCGGGGCGGTGCAGGGCTTTGCGGTGGTACTCGAACAGAGTGGGCGCGGATGGGTGCTGGGCGATGAAGTTGTCGAAGGTCTGATAGGTACCGGTGGCGATGCCGGCAGTCGCGACGTAGTGGCCCAGGATGCCACGGTTGACGACTTGGGGGAAGAAGGTGCCCTGGGGGGCGAGGGTGTGCATCAAGTGCGGGATATTTGCCTGGCCGAGCTCGGAGAAGGTTTCATCGTCGCGCGCGCCCCCGCCGAAAGTAACGACGATGAGCTTGCTGCTGGGCATACCACCCTCGCCCAGCAGCTTGCGGGGCCGAGTTACCGAAGCGGACGCTCCCAGGGCCCCGGCGATGAACTGCCTTCGCGTCCAGCCGTAGGCTGCGCTCTCGCGTGCCCAAGGGCTAAATGCCGCGAATGGAGCAATTTTCGCCATGCTGCGGATTTTATGCGCCGCTAAATATAAAAGACAAAACCGGCTGCGCGCCTTGCGGTCCCTTCGGGACGTGTCTTTGATTTACAAACCCGCCACGAAGTGGCCGCCGGTCGCGCAGGCAATTTAGCTGTTGCCTTTACCCGCTTTCAGTTCCTGATGCCCGCCGAATCCAAACCGCATCGCCGACAGAATCTTGTTCGCGAACAGATCGTTGCCGCGCGAGGAGAAACGCGAGAACAAGGCGGCAGACAGCACATCGACCGGCACGCCCTCATCGATGGCGGCAATTGTGGTCCACCGGCCTTCACCCGAGTCGGCAACATCGCCGCCGTAGGTGGCCAGGTCCGGCTGTTGGAGTAGCGCATCCGCAGTCAGGTCCAGCAGCCACGACGAGATTACCGAACCGCGACGCCACACCTCTGCCACGTTGTCCAGCTCGAAGTCGTACTTGTAGTGGTCCGGGTCGCGCAAGGGGGTCAGCTCGGCGGAGTGCTCCTGCTCGGCCTGCTTGCCGATATTGGCGTTCTTGAGGATATTGAAGCCCTCGGCATAAGCGGCCATGATGCCGTACTCAATCCCGTTGTGGACCATTTTGACGAAGTGGCCGCCGCCTACTTCGCCGCAACGCAGATAGCCTTCCTCAGAGGTGGAAGGTTTGCCGTTTTCGCGGCCCTTGGTGCGGGATACATCGCCCATCCCCGGCGCAAGCGTTTTGAAGATCGGGTCGAGATACTGGACAGCCTCAGCCTGGCCGCCGATCATCATGCAGTAGCCGCGCTCCAGGCCCCACACGCCGCCGCTGACGCCAACATCGAGGTAGCGGATGCCTTTAGGCTCAAGCTGCTTGGACCGGCGAATGTCGTCGATGTAATAAGAGTTGCCGCCGTCGATGAGGATATCGTCGTTTTCAAGGTGCGGGGCGATCTTATCGATCATGCCGTCGACCGCGCCGGCGGGGACCATGAGCCAAACCACGCGAGGCTTTTGGAGCTTGCCGATGAACTCTTGAATGTCCGTGGAGCCCTCGGCGCCAGCGTTCTTGAGGTCGCCGACCGCCTTCTCGCTCAGGTCGTTGACGACGACCTCGTGACCGCCCTTCATCAGGCGCTTCACCATGTTTGCGCCCATGCGGCCCAGGCCTACCAAACCAATCTGCATGCTTGTCTCCTCTTTCTCGCGCGGCCGGGGAGGCCGGTCGTGCTAATGGTATTGGATGCGGCGAAAGGATGAAACTAGCGCTCGAGAACTAGCGTTCGAGAACGCTGACGCCTTGGCCGTCCGCGACGATGACCCGGGTGGCCATGTTGAGGAAGAGCCCATGCTCGACCACGCCAACGATGGCCCGCAGCGCAGCCGCGGTCCGGGCGGGGTCGGGGATGGATCCAAAGCGGCAGTCAAAGATCCAGTTTCCTTCATCGGTAAGGTAGGGCGCGCCCTCGTGTTGACGCAGAACAGGCGAAGCATCCAGCTTCGCGAGCTTGGGTTCAACGAGAGGGGCGGCGAACGGGACCACCTCGACGGGCAAGGGAAATTTGCCCAGGGTGGCCACGACCTTGCCCTCGCCGACGACGACGATGAACGTGCGCGCGGCGGAAGCCACGATCTTTTCGTGCAGCAGCGCACCCCCGCCGCCCTTGATGAGGGCGAAGTCCGGCCCTACCTCGTCCGCGCCGTCGATGGCGATATCGAGCTCGCCGGCTTCAGCGAAGGTGGTGAGCGGGATGCCGACTTGCCGGGCCAGCTCGGCGGAAGCATTCGAGGTAGGGATGCCGGTGACGCGTAGACCGTTGCGGACCCTCTCGCCAAGCAGCTCAAGCACATAACGCGAAGTGGTTCCGGTGCCCAGACCGACGCGCATGCCGTCCTCGATATAGCGCATGCTGCGCGCCGCTGCTTCACGCTTGGTGTCTTCGGCTGAAAGCATCTGGTTCCCCCTTGAGAGCCTGTCCGCAGTCCATCTTAGCGGGCAGGCGGGCTTTTGTGTTTCGCACGCCTGCTTCTTGCCGGTAAATGAGGTACACGGTTCGCGACCAACGAGGTGAGCGCATTGCACTTTCGCCTCTTATTCTCCTACACTGATGGAGTGACTCCCTGCTCCGCTTCGGCTTTGCATCGCGACATAAACACGCGGGCAGTGGCGTACGCACGCGAGCGGGGCTTGCTGCACGACCTCACGACCGGGCGCGCGCCCAGTGTGATCTTCGGCGAGGACGAGGGCCGCTGCCATGGTAATTTTCACACGGCGAGCTATCGCGCGATTCTCGCGGACCCGGCGTGGCGGGCGCGCTTGAACAAGGTCCACACTGCCAGCCGACGGGCGCGGCCCCGGGCCGATTGGCGCTGGCGCGAGCTGGACTGCGCGGCGAGCTCGGATGCACTGCTGATGAGCGTGTTTTGCTATCCGGGGCTGTTGCGATCGGATGCCGTTGCCGCCCTGCTCGGCGTGGACGCAGGCAGCCGCCCCCGGTTCGGGGTGCAGCCGCGGCTCGCGCGCGAGCGCGATCTGGTGGATACGACGGAGATCGATATGGAGCTCGATGGACTGCTTGTGGAGGCGAAGCTGACCGAGAGCGGGTTCCAACATGCGCGGCCCGCGCTGCTCGACCGCTTTATGGGGTGGCGCGAGGTGTTCGACGAGGAAGTGCTGCCGCGTGCGGGTGCGGATGGCTTCGCGAGCTACCAGCTGCTGCGGGGCGTGCTCGCTGCTGAGGCTTCCGGCGGGAGCTTTTGCGTGCTCTGCGATGGTCGCCGCGCCGATCTAATCGCCGCCTGGCAGGCTGTATTGGCAGCTGTCCCGAGCGCGGCTCTGCGCTGCCGGTTGAAACTGCTGACCTGGCAGGAGCTGGCCGGCGTCGTGCCGCGGCCGTTGCGTCTGTTCCTGGCGGACAAGTACGGGATTGCGTCGCCCGGCCGCACTCCGGCTTGATTTCTTGAACGCGCATCGAAGAAATAGGGCGGCTTTTGCCGCGAAGGAGCTCCCATGGAATACACCCGCCTTGGCAAGACAGGACTTGTTGTTTCCCGCATCTGCCTCGGCTGCATGAGCTATGGGGAGCCCGCGAAAGGGCCGCTCACCCCAGGCAGCCATGCCTGGACCCTGAACGAAGCCGATTCGCAGCCATTTCTGAAGCAGGCACTCGATCTTGGGATCAACTTTTTCGACACGGCGAATGTGTACTCGCGCGGAGCGAGCGAAGAGGTTTTGGGTAAGTTCCTTAAGTCAAATACCCGGCGCGACAGCACGGTGATTGCGACGAAAGTGCACCAGGTGATGCGCGAAGAGCCGAACGGGGGCGGGCTGTCGCGCAAGGCGATCCTGAGCGAGATCGACGCAAGCCTGCGGCGGCTCGAGACCGATTATGTGGACCTGTACCAGATCCACCGCTGGGACCCGCACACGCCCATCGAGGAGACGCTTGAGGCTCTGCACGACGTGGTCAAGGCCGGGAAGGCGCGGTACATCGGCGCGTCCAGCATGTACTCCTGGCAGTTCGCGAAAGCGCTGTACCTGGCCGAGCTCAACGGTTGGACGCGGTTCGTTTCCATGCAGAACCACTACAACCTGATCTACCGCGAGGAAGAGCGCGAGATGAATCCGCTGTGCGTAGAGGAGGGCGTGGGGCTGATCCCGTGGAGCCCTTTGGCGCGCGGGCGGCTGGCGCGGCCTCGGGCGGCGAGTCGACGCAGAGGCTTGAAACCGACCAGTTCGGTAAGACGATGTATGCGAGCACGGAAGTGGCGGACCGCAAGGTGATCGACACGACCGCAGAGATGGCCCGGCGCAAGGGGGTAAAGCAGGCCTCGCTCGCGCTGGCCTGGATGCTGGGAAAGCCCGGGATCGCGAGCCCGATCGTGGGGGCGACGAAGCCCCACCACCTGGACGACGCGGCGGCGGCGCTCGATGTCCGGCTTTCGCCCGAGGAGATTGCGGAGCTTGAGGCGGAGTACGTGCCCCACCCTGTGCTTGGGTTCAAGTAACGGGCGAGATGGGCTGGTGCTAGCCTAAGCTCGCAGAGCGTAAGGAGCTTCCATGCAAAATCGCATTCTCGGCAGCACCATGCCCGTGCTTGAGTTTCTACTTGAACCGAATGAGTCCATCATTTCCGAAGCCGGCGAGCTGAGCTGGATGTCGAGCTCCATCCAGTTGACCACGCACACGCAGTTTGGCGGAGGCGGCGGATTTTTGGGGGCGTTCAAGCGTGTAGCGGGCGGGGGTAGCTTGTTTATGACGGAGTACCGGGCTGCCGGCGCGCCGGGTGAGATTGCGTTCGCGGCGAAGATGCCGGGGCATATCGTGCCGGTCGAGGTGGCGCCGGGGAACGAATATCTCGTCCACCGGCATGGCTTCCTGTGTGCGACGCCGGCGGTGAACATCGGGGTGGGCTTCCAGCAGTCATTGGGGG
>CAXTWG010000092.1:0-6795 GCA_964247895.1 uncultured Acidobacteriaceae bacterium | reverse complement strand
GTCACCATCCCCACAGTCCCAACCTCCGCACGCGCATCCCGGTGCGGCGCTAGCAGCAGCGCGAGAAAGCAAGCCGACACACTCAGCCGCCGTCGCGCGCGCATCCCCCCGCCCTGCCCAACCTGCGGCGATACACCGAAAGGGCCGTCGGGCGCCGGAGCTTCTCCCCCATGCGGCAAAGCACCCTCATGGATTGCTGCCGGGTCACTCCCCATCCACTCGCTGCTTCCATTTGCCGCAACAGCCCTGCCCGCCATCGGTGAGCCGCCCGGAGCTGCCCCGCTATCCGCCGTCTGGTTACCGCGCCGTACCCCCGCTCCCGCAGGATTCCGCGCGCTCCGCCCCTTCTGCACGGCAATTCCCTTGCTTTCCGGAGCACTTTCCCCTGCGGGCACCTTGGCCTGTGCGTCGATCTCCTCGAACACCTCCGTCGCGAGCATCCGCAACTCCAGCAGCGCCGCAAACGCTGTCGACGCTGAAGGCTCCTGTCCGGCGTCTACTTGCACCGGCGCCGCCGCAATCTCCTGCTCCTTCCGGCTTCCCTTGTCTTTTTGGAGCGCTGCCCCCGTCCGGACCTGCCCCTTCTCCCGTTCAGTCTGGGCCTCTGCCGCCGCAGCCGCCTTCCTGCTCGCCCCTCGCTGCCCTTCGAGCTTTGCCTCGTTCTCTCCAACAGCGGCGCTGGCCCGCTTGCGCCGTGAGCCACGACTTTTCTCTGCATCGGCTACCGCCGGCATCTCTGTCGACATCCGGTCGGCTTCCCGGCTTTCCGAAGACGTACGCGCCCGTGCGCCGCGCCCGCTTCGCACCGGCAAAACCTCCGGCGCACATCCTGACTCTCCGAGCGCAGCCGCTTCTTTCGCCGGCAACACAGCTGCACTCCCGGCGAGCGCAGGCTCCGCCGACGGGCGGCTCGCCGCCTGCGCCATCGCCTGGGTCACACTCAACGGGTTCAGGCTGATCTTGAACGCGTGCTGCTCGTTCTCAGCCGGACGCAGCGCGTGCGCCGGCATTAGCTGCAGCGGCGCGCCCGCCCCCCGCTGGCCAGGAATGTCTCCCCGTCCAACTCCAGCAGCGCCACAAACTGCTTGTCCCCCACCATGATCTTTTCCGTCAGCCGCAGCCTGCGCCCCGAGCCGCGCGCATCCTTGGCCGCCAGCAGCTTCCGCCACCCGCTCGCCACCGCCTCTATGAATAGCGGCATCGCCGCGAACCGCAGTGCCGTCACGCCCGTCGGCGCGCTTTTTGCCCGCTCCCGCGCCGGCAGGAGCCGTCCCTCCCAGGGCCTCATCGCTAAAAAATTCATGCCAGGTCCGTGATCCTTGCCGCGAGCCGCTCGCCCACCACCTCAAACTCGGTCCAGGCAATCAGCAGCCCATTGACGCGCATGGGGATGTCCATGCTCTGGTGGCAGCTGGTTTCCAAAATCACGCCCGGTGCCAACTCAAGCAGCGAACGCACCGTGAACCGGATCACCGGAACATCCAGTGCCAACGTGCAGGGCAGCCAGGGCAACACCTCCACCGGCTTGCGCGGCGGCGGCTCGGCCGTCGAGATCCCGCCCGGGATGCCGGCTTCTGCGATTTGTAGCGCGTTCGTCATGGAGCGGTCTCCCCCGCCGGCTCACATCCTGTGCCCGTCGGTCATGCGTACGCAGAAGGGTTGTGCAACTGGCGCGCCAAACACACCCGGCAGCCCGCCCGGCGCACATTACGAAAGATTCCTCCCGGAAAACCGGCTGCGCAAAGCTACCCAGGCCAGCTCGCCGACCCGCGCCTTCTCCCCGGCCCCATACAAATCATTGAAATGAGAAACGGATGAGAAGCCGCCGAAAGCAGGGAGGAGATCTATCTCCCGTCCCGCGTTCAGCGATCTCTCATCCGCGGCTCATCCGTCACCCGAGCGAAAACGGAGGAGCCCTGCGCAGCGCGCTACTGCAGAATCGCTAGCGTCGCCTGCTCGATCTGGTTGAACGTCGTCACCGTTTTCGCGTTCGCCTGATACGCCTGCTGCGCCACGATCAGCTTTGAAAACTCATTCGCGACGTTCACATTCGATCCTTCGACCGAGCCTCCCGTGATCGTCCCGCGCCCACCCGTCCCGGCGATGCCGATCTCCGCCTGCCCCGAGCCGGCGGTGGCCTGGAACAGGTTATTGCCGATCTGTTGCAAGCCCTGCGTGTTCGTCACCGTCGCTACCGCGAGCTGCCCGATCGCAGCCGTGGTGCCGGAAGTAAACTTGGCCTGCAGCGTCCCATCGGCAAGAATGCTGAAGTCGCTCAGCGCGCCGGCGGCATTGCCGTTCTGCACCAGGTTCGTGGTCCCGCTCTTCAGGGCGGACTGGCTCAGCAGACTGTTCCCGTTCTTGTCCGCCAGGCTCCAGGTCAGGTTCTGCGCCGCCGCGCCATCCGCGAATGCCGGAATCGCGATGCTCACCGGAGCGGGTTTGCCGTTGGCATCGACAGGCGCAGTCAGGTTGCCGCTCGTGTCGAAGCTCAGCGTCCCGGACGCGACCTGCTGGTTCGGCGCCGTGGCGGAGGCCGGCGCGGCCAGGTCCTTGCTCGGCACGGTCGCCGAGTAGGTCCAGGTGTTCGCAGCCGTTTTCGTATAGGTCACCTGCAATGTGTGCTGGTTGCCAAGCGAATCGTAGAGATTCACTGTTGAGTTCGCGCTGTTGTCCCCCACCGCCGCGCTCGCGTCGAGATTGACGCTTGCAGAAAAATTCGACGTCGCTGCCGCCGGGCTGATCTGGCCCGTGCCGACCGTGAGCGGCTGCAACGGCGCCGTCGTGTTGACCACTCCATTCACCGCCGGGTAGCCGAGAACCAGCGAGCCATCCGGGGCAACAAGCTGCCCGGCGGAGTCGGTCGTGAAATCGCCGGCCCGGCTATACGCTTCCTGCCCACTCCCCTGGCGCACAACAAAGAACCCCGGACCTTTTAGGGCCGCATTGGTGTTGATATTGGTGGCCGTTGTCGGACCATCCGTGAAGTTTGAGGTCGTGGAAGCCGTGGTCACGCCCCCGCCGGCCTGAATCGGATCTTTGGCGCCATTCACAATGCCCGTCTGCGCGAAAACATCGCTGAACGTAACATTCTGGTCCTTATACCCATCCGTGCTGACATTCGCGAGGTTGGAGGAAACAGCCTGTAGCGCGCTCTGGCTGGCATTGAGACCGGACAACGGGACTGAGAAAAAGGACATTTACTTGGCTCCAAGAAGGTTTTGTAGGGCGTTGAGGTTGAGGGGGGCGGCGGGGTCCTGGTTGGCGCCCTGCGCTGCCTGGAGAGCGGCGAGGGCCGCCTGCTGGTTCGCCTGCGTTCCGGCGACAGTTGCTGCAAAGTTCTGGTTTCCTTGCGGATTCGCGGGGTCCACCGCGCTCGCAATACTGGGCTTCGTACCCGATCCGCCCGCGCTCGCGCTTGAGCCGGACGCCGGTGTTGTTGGGGCCGGTGTCAGATTCTGGTTGATGCTGATCAGCTGGTTCAGCGAGTTCAGCGAGATCAACTGCCCCACGGTCTGTGTCGGGTCCACCGGCTGTGTCGGGTCCTGGTTCTTCAACTCCTGCACCAAAAGGCTCAAAAACGTCGTGCCGAGATTTCCCGCGGCAAAGCTGTCCGTGCTGTTTGTGCTCGTGCTGCTTCCCGTCTGCGTGGTCGAGCTGGTTGCCTGTGCCTTTGCTTTGCTCTGCACGGCGCCGAAAAAGGGAGCGGCCGTGGTCGCGCCGCCAATCGAGAGTCCTGCCATCGTGTTTCCTTTCCTTGCCCGCTCGCGCGGGATTTCGCTTGCGGGTTATGCGAGCACGCTCAGGCGTGTGCTCGACGGAGTGGTGGCGGCGGCGAGCGCCGGTGTGACAGCTTCAACCCGAACGGCTGCGATCGAGCTGCTGTCGTTCGAAAAACCCGAGGACGCCGGACCGTTTTCACGCCCCCCACGGCTGCCCCCCTGGAAACTGTGGGCAGGATTTCCCGAACTCCCGGCCCCCGCATCGCGCACTTCAATGCGCGCCGGAACGCCCAACGAGCTGCCGAGCTTTTCCTCGATCGCCGGAAGGTGCACCGCAAGCGCCCGGCCCAAGGCTCCCCCAAGCGCCGTGTGGTCGACCGCAATCTGCGCCTGCAAGCTCCCCGACGAGACCGAGGTCGCAATCGAGATCGAACCGAACTCGGAGGACCGAAGCCCGAGCCGGATTTCCGTCCCACCCACCGTTTCAAGAACGCGCGCGGTGTGAATGGGACTCGTGACAGCGTCCTGCAACGTTGCGGAAACCGGTGCCTGCGGCAAACCTGTCCCACCATTCGGCGTTCCAGCCGCCCCGCTTCCGTGCGAAACCGAAGCTGGCAAAACCGAAGCCGCACCGGCGCCGACCGCCACCGCCGAAGCAAATCCGTTTGCTGCAACCGGACCCGCTGCGGCAACACCCGCGTCGCTCGTCGCTCGATCCTTTGAAGGAGTGCCCGCACCGGTCCCCGAGTTTGTGTTGCCGCTGCTCGCCGCACCCTGCTGGGGATGCGCCACGGCGGGAACAGCGCTGGACTGTGACGGATGGAGGTTTGCCGTTCCATTTGCAGCCGAAACTCCAGCCAATGGCGTTACCGGCTGGGAGCTTCCAGACGGCGTAGCCGCGCCTTTCACTGCGGACACAGCCGGGGAAGATTGCACAGCCTGGGTTAACCCTTCCTGCGCCGCCGCATTCACTGCTGTGCCCGGCAATACCGAAGCCGCGTTCCCGCCGTTCTCACTTTTCGAGCTCGCTGCCTGCACTGGCGGGGTAGGAGCCTCAGGCGGTACCGGGTGAGCTGAAACCGGCTTTTCTCCTTGGATCGCCTGGACATTCTGTCCAGCAGCATTTCTAGCCCCAACAATGCCCGGAGCACCTCCGCTTGGCAGAGTAAACCCCACCGCCCCAGCTTGGGGACCCGCTTGCGCATCCAGGCTGGCCCTTCCCTTGAGAGCAAAACCAGCTGGGAGCCCGGTGGAAACTCCGCCGGCTGCGGAAGGAGCCGGCGTGTTCTCCCCCGTGACCGCGGAGGATCCTGCACCCGGAGCCGGCACCGCCGTTTGAACCGGAATCGCGTCTGGAACTTGCGGCAGCACCGGCGCGGGTACGACCAAAACCGCCAAAAGCGAGGGCTTCGCCTCCGTACCCGCGGGCGCGCTCGCCTCGAGCTCGTCTTTCTTTGTGCCCCGCGCAGGCGCAGGGCTCTTGCCCGCGTTTCCCGTCGCCATCGCGGAGCCGACGCCTTTCGCCTGCCCCGCACCGGCCTGTGCAGGCGCGGTAACCGCGGCGAGGGAGGTTTCAAGCGTCGCCCCGAAATTGCTTCCGGCGTCAGCGGACTTCTGAATCGGGCTGGGATCCGAAGCGTTGGGAGCAGGACTGATGGGTGCAAAGGCCGTGTTCACGCTTAGGGAATGTGCAAATAGCACGCCAAACCTCCAAGCCCCGCCTTCATCTTCGGGCTGCTCATATCTCTATGCATTGATTGAACTTACAGCTTTCACTTGGCCCGGCTCAGATTCCGCTAGGCAGCTTTTGCCGAGTTTCGCCCGGCAAGCCTTGCCTACTTTGCCGCTTCAGCCCGCGCTTCCCTGAGACATTTATTAAGAAAAGCCTCATCTGCTGCCTTTGCCTCACGCCGCGCTTCTGCTTGGGCAAACGCCGCCTTGCCCTTCGCGCGCAGCGAAACGAGCGTTTCGCGTTCCCGGTACGCCGCGCCATAACGCCGTACCTGGTCCTCGCGCCGCGTCTCGGCCGCCGCAATCTGCTCCGCCAACGCATACTGCCGTTCCCGCAGCCCAGCGCTCACTGCATACAAACCATGGAGGTGCATCGCCGGCAGCGCCGCCACGGCAAACGCCCGCTCCCGCATCGCTGCCGTTTCCCGCAGCTCCACTTCCGTTTGCGCAAGCGCCGCCCGCAGCGCCGCCAGCTCCGCATGGATCTGCCCAAGCGCAAGCTCTTCCCGCTCCGCCGCGAGCACCCGCACCCGCAACACCGCCGCCAAGGGAAACCTGTACGCCATCGCTCGTTAGCTCGGCAGCGCGAGCAGCCGCGCCAGAGTGTCCGTGTGGCTCGAGCGATTCCCGGTCCGCTGCTCGAGGAACGCATTCAATTGCGGGAGCACTTCCACCGCCCGATCCAGCACCGGGTCGCTTCCGCGCTGGTAAGCTCCTATCCGCAGCAGATCCTCCGACCGCGTATAGCTCGCCAGCAGCTGCCGCAGCACCCCCGCTTTCCTCAGGTGCTCCGGCGACGTAATCGCCGGCATCAACCGGCTCAGGCTATCGAGCACCGCAATCGGCGGAAAATGATTTCTCAGCGCCAGCGCTCGGTCCAGGATCACATGCCCGTCCAAAAGCGACCGCACCGTATCGGCGACCGGATCCTGCTGGTCGTCCCCCTCCATTAGCACCGTATAGAACGCCGTAATCGAGCCCGTTTGAAAGTTCCCCGCCCGCTCCACCAGGCGCGCCAGCATGTTCAGCACCGAAGGCGTGTACCCCTTCGCCGTCGGCGGCTCCCCGGCCGCAAGCCCAATCTCCCTTTGCGCCATGGCGAACCGCGTCAGCGAGTCCACCACCAGCAGCACATGCTTGCCCTGCGCCGCAAAGTATTCCGCGATCGCCGTCGCGCTCATCGCCGCCCGCAGCCGCAGCAGGGGCGACTGGTCCGAGGTCGACACCACCAGCACAGCCCGCCGCCGCCCCTCCTCGCCCAGCACCTCCAGAAACTCCCCCACCTCGCGCCCGCGCTCCCCCACCAGCGCCATCACGGTCAGGTCCGCCTCGGTCCCTGAAG
>CAXTWG010000091.1:0-6841 GCA_964247895.1 uncultured Acidobacteriaceae bacterium | reverse complement strand
GCCATGTGGGGGTGGATGGTTCCGGGCGAACGCTTTTATGCGCGAACTACACGGGGGGAAGTGCTTCGTCGTTCGCGGTGTCGGCGGATGGGCGAGTGAGCCCGATGGTGTCGCATTTCCAGTACATAGGGACGGGCCCAAACAAGGAGCGGCAGGAAGCGCCGCATGTACACCGGGCGACGGCCTCCCCGGGCGGCAGGTTTGCACTGTTTAACGATCTTGGGCTCGACCAGATTCATATCTACGCGATGGACGCGGGGACGGGAAAGCTGACCGCGCATGCGCCGGCGAACTGGCAGGCGCCGGCGGGGGCGGGGCCACGGGCGCTGGTGTTCCATCCGAATGGGCGCTGGGCGTACTGCGTGGCGGAGATCAAGTCGGCGGTACTGCTGTTGGAGTGGGACGAGGGCAAAGGGACATTGACGACGCGGCAGACTTCCGCCTTGAACAATGCGGATTTTCATGGGCGGTCGCAGGCTTCGGATGCGGTGATCGACAAGGCGGGGCGGCACTTGTACGCGGCGGACCGGTTCCACGATGGGTTGTACACGTTTGCCATAGACCAGGGGACGGGTGAGCTGCGGGAGATGGAGCGGACGGAGGTGCGCGGCAAGGTGCCGAGACACCTGGCGCTGGACCCGACGGAGCGTTGGCTGCTGACGGCGAATCAGGAGTCGGACACGATCGAGATTGTGGCGCGGGACCCCCGGACGGGGCGGTTGGCGGGGAAGAGCGTGGAGGTCGCGCTGAGCCGGCCGCAGTGCCTGGTGTTTGCGTGAAGGGCTTGAGGAGGCTTGTGCGGCTATCCCCGCCCCTTAGAATCGCGCTGTGATCTTTCGCCGCATTGCTGTTGCCTTCGCCCTTGTTCTCGCGCTTTGCCTGGGATGGTGGCTGCGCCGGTCGGCCGCGGCGCATCCAGCCGGGAGCGCGCCGGCGGCTAGCCCGCAGGTGGCAAAGGGTCCTGCGGACGCCCAGGCGGACGGTGCCGCGAACGGGGAACTCGCGCCCACTCTGGTGTACGCGCACAATCTTCTGCTCCACAAGGGGCCGGATTTTCGGATTTATATTCGCTGGATTCGCGGCGAGATGGTGCGTACACACAGGGGTGTCAATCCATCGTTCGACGATCCGGAGTCGTTTGTGCTCGAGGTGCAGAAGGGGGTGATTCGCGCCAACATCGGCGACATCAGCAACTTCCTGAACACGAGTGCGGCGGCAAAGGCTCCGCTGACCGGCATTTCCATCCAGCCGGACGGGGAGCGCCTGAAGCTGCACGGGGTCGTCCACAAACTCGTGCCCCTGCCGGTGAGCCTGACCGGCACGCTGTCGGCGACCGCCGATAGCCGGGTGCGGTTCCATGTGGAGAAAATCGATGTGCTGAAGGTGCCGCTCAAGGGATTGCTTGGGGGCTTTCATGTGCAGTTGGCGGACATGGTGCCCGGGGGCGGGCTGCCGGGAATGGAGATCGCGGGGAACGACATTCTGTTCGACACGCAAAAGCTGCTGCCGCCGCCGCATATTCACGGCAGGATCACCGCAGTGCGGGTACGGGTGCCCGATCTGGAGGTGATCTATGGCGATGCGGGCAATGACGACAGCCGGCTGGCGCAGTGGCACAACTTTTTACGTTTGAGCGGGGGCACGCTGGATTTCGGCAAGCTGACCATGCACCACGCGGACCTGACGATGGTCGATGCGTCGAAGGATCCGTGGTTCGACCTGGATTTGGTGAACTATCAGGCGCAGCTGGTGAACGGGTATACACGGATGACGGCGCAGGCGGGGTTGGAAATTTTCATGCCGGACCTGGACGAGCAAGCGCCGAAGAAGGCGGCGCAGGGAATCACGATGGAGTGGCTGAAAAACCGAAACCGTTCGCTGCCGGCGGATGTGCCGGTGCGATGACGGTAGGGCATTTTCTGAAGGTCGCCAGTCCCGCACAGCCGTGCGCGTGGCTTTTCCGGCGGGAAAAGCCGCATGGAGATCAGCTATGCGCTCCACAGCATCAGGGAAAATGCTTTAAGCGGGGGCAGTGGCGAAGGCGGGGATCCTGTGCGGTGTGGGTGTGCGCGCCGGGTCGGTGACGAGGGTGCAGGTGGAGCGGTCGCGGAGCAGGCGGGAAACGAGGGCGGTGTGCATGGCGTGGCCGGCGCGCTCGGCGACGACGCGGCCGAGAATCTGGTGACCGGCGAGGGCAAGGTCGCCGATGAGGTCGAGGATTTTGTGGCGGACAAACTCGTCCGGGAAGCGGAGAGGGCCGTTCGCGACCTCGCCGCCGGCGACGATGATCGCGCTTTGGGGGGAAACGCCGCGGATCAGGCCCATGTCGCGGAGTTTTTGCTCGTCTTCACGGAAGCCGAAGGTGCGTGCGGGGGCGATGAGGTCGGCATACGCGCCGGGTAGGAGGTCGAGAGAAAGCTCCTGACGGCCGATGGGGGCAGGGAAGTCGATGGCGTAGGTGATGGCGTAGCTGTCGCCGGGATACAGGCCGAGGAACTTGTCCCCGTCGCGAATCTCGATGGGCTTGAGAATGCGGAGGTGGGCGCGGCGGCGGCGCTGCGGCTTGACCCCGGTGCGGCGGATGGCTTGGACATAGGGAAGGGCGGAGCCGTCGAGGATGGGGAGCTCAAGGTTGTCGAGCTCGACGACGGCATTGTCGATGGAAAGGCCGGTGAGCGCGGAAAGGAGGTGCTCCGTGGTGGAGATGAGCACCCCCTGGCGCATGAGGCTGGTGGCATAGGAGACTTTGGCGACGTTGCGGCCGGTGGCGGGAATGGCAAAGTTATCGAGGTCTACGCGCCGGAAAACCACGCCGGAGCCGGCCGGGGCGGGAAGCAACTGCATGGAGACGGCGGCGCCGCTGTGAAGGCCGATGCCGGTAAAGGACACGGGGGCGGCGATGGTCTGCTCCCACTCGGTCCGGTCAGGTTCCCTAGGACGATATCCCCCGGGTAGAAATTCCATGAGGGAAGGGTAATCCATCCCGGTATCATGCGGGATGTGTCCGTTATGACACAGCGACGCACAATGCGGGGTGAGTACCTTCTTCAGCAACCCCTATGTTTTCAGCACGTTAGGGTGGGACGGCCGGAAAGTTGGGCTGCACTTGGGGCGCAGGGAATTGCGTTTTTCTCGAGAAGGAGGCGCAGGCTTGCAATTACCAGACACGCCGAAAATTCTCAGTCGACAGGCAGGATACCGATTGCAGCCAGCATGTTTGCCGCCAATGCGAGCGGAAGGCCGACGACATTGCTGTAGTCTCCCACGATGCGTGGAATCCATCGGGCGGCGCGGCCCTGGATGGCATAGGCGCCTGCCTTGCCCATGGGCTCGCCAGAGCGGATATAGGCGGCGATCTCCGCCTCGCTAAGCGAAAGAAAGGTGACGTAGGTGAGAGCGGCGGCGATGTCCGTGCGTGCGGGCGAGCAGACGCAAACGCCTGTAACGACTTGATGGATCGTGCCGGAAAGCAATGCCAGCATGCGGGCGGCATCGTGCGCATCAGCGGGTTTGCCGAGGATTTCGCCGGAGGGGGCGAGGACGACGGTGTCGGCGCCGAGGGTGGTGGTTTCCGGATTGCGGGTGAAAACCTGTTCGGCCTTGGTTTGGGCCAAGCGCAGGGCGAGAGCGACGGCGTCCTCGCCGGGCAAACCGGTTTCATCGGCATCGGCGGCTTCGATGTCGAAAAGGAAGCCTGCTTGGAGGAGGAGCTCGCGGCGACGCGGGGAGGCGGAGGCAAGAATGAGACGGGGCATGGCGTTTACAGGCCGGTGGGAGCGTGCAAGCCGGCTTTGAACTCACCGGCGGTGGCCAGGCCCCAAGCCATGCCGGGAGTGTTGTGGGCGAGGCCTACGCGGCCTCCACGGTCGAGAAGAATGATACCGCCGTAGCCGCCGAGCCGAGCCTGGAGGCGCTCGATGGCGGAGTCGGCCGCGGCCTGCGGGGATGCCCCTGCCTCGACGCGATCGGCGGCCCACTTGCCGAGCACGAGCTTCATGATGGGTTCTCCCCAGCCGGTGAGTGAGACGGCGGCGGATTGGTTGTCGGCGTAGCAGCCGCAGCCGATAAGGGAGGAGTCGCCGACGCGGCCGGGGCCTTTGTTCAGGGTGCCGCCGGTGGAGGTGCCGGCGGCGAGGTTGCCGTGCGTGTCGAGCGCGACTGCGCCGACGGTGTCGTGATCGTGTCCTGGACGGATGGGCGACTCAGCGCTTGGGGCCGGAGAAGCAGATCCTTCGCTTCGCTCAGGATGACCCACCTGATGGAGATGACCCACCCGATGGAGTGGTTCCGGTGTGGAGACGTCCGGGGAGCCGGCGAAAGTGGTGTCGGGGAGTCCGGCCCGTTCTTTGGCTTGTGCTTGACGGAGATTTTCGAGTTCGCGGGGAAGAACGAGCTCGCGATTCTCGATCAGCGGCATGCCGTGGGCGGCGGCGAAGGCTTCAGCGCCCGGGCCGACGAAGTAGACGTGGGGGCTGCGCTCGAGGACCAGGCGCGCGGCTTGGATGGGGTTACGCAGGCGCTCGACGCAGGCTACGCCGCCGGCACGCAGGGTTGCGCCATCCATGAGGAGCGCGTCGAGCTGCACGCGGCCGTCGCGGGTGAGAAAGGCGCCGCGACCGGCGTCGAAGGTTTCGTCGTCTTCAAGCATGGTGAGGGCGGCGGTGACGGCTTCCAGTGCGCCGGCTCCGTGTTCCAGGAGAGCGTAGCCGTGCCTGAGCGCGGCGCGGACGCCGGCTTCGTGGGCCGCGCGCATACTGTCCGGGATGGCCCAGGCGCCGCCATGGATGAGCAGAACCGGCTGGAGTGAGCTAGTCATGCCGGGGGCAGTTTTCTAAAGGTGGAGAAAAGGATTCGCTGCATGTAGATTCCAAAAATCCGCGTCGATTTCGCTGGATGGTAGGGAGCTGTTCAGCGGCTGACGGGGGGCGGCATGGCTGTCATTTCTTTCGTCATCTCGTAGGTGTAGGCGATGCGGTGGATGACGGTGACGGTGGAAAGCACGGCGAGGATCCAAAGCACGGGGGCCATGGCGCCCCAGTGGGCGAAGAGTGCGCCGATGAGGACGAGCACAATGCGCTCCGGACGCTCCATGAAGCCGACCTTGCATTTGCCGATAAGCGCCTCAGCGCGGGCGCGGGTGTAGGAGACAAGCAGCGAGGTGACCATGACGAAGGCGACCAGGCCGACATAGAAGAAGCGGTTGCCGCGCGCGTAGTAGACGAGCAGGCCGAAAAACAGGGCGACATCGGAGTAGCGGTCGATGACCGAGTCGAAGAACGCGCCGAAGACGGTGACCTGGTTGGTTTGGCGGGCGACCCGGCCGTCGACCATGTCGAAGATACCCGCGCCGATAATGACCAGGCCGGCGTAAAGGAACATGCGGACAAAGTTGCGCTCATTGGCGTAGCCGAACAGGAGCGCTGCGGCGATATTGATGACCAGCCCGAAAAAGGTGAGGACGTTGGGCGAGATACGGGTGAGCGCAAGGCCGTTGACGATGGCCTGCAAAAGAATGCTGCAGGCACGTCCAAATGCGCCTGTCCAAGTATGGGAACGCAGACCGGCATGTGAGGCGGCATGGGGGGAAGCCGTAGTCTCCCGAAAGGCGGGCTGGTCTGGATTGCGGTCCGCTTGCAAACGGCGGGAGGTCCTTATCGGGATAGGCATGCGCCCCTAGTCCACTTCGTCGTGGATGGTGGTGAACTTAAGCACTTCCATGTCGCGCTTGCCGTTCGGGGTGACGACCGTAGCGACGTCGCCGGTTTGTTTGCCGATGAGGGCGCGGCCGATAGGGCTAGTGGTGGAGATGAGACCTTTTTGGACGTCGGACTCTTCACTGGTGACAAGTTTGTACTCGATCTGCTCGTCTTTGCCGGAGTCGAAGACGGTGACACGGGAGCCGAACGCGACCTTGTCGTGGGGGATGTTTGAGAAGTTGACGAGAGCGAGCTCACCCATGCGCTGCTTCATCTGGCCGAGCCGGGCGTTGACAAACTCTTGGCGTTGCTTGGCCATGTGGTACTCGGCGTTTTCGCTCAGGTCGCCGAGGGAAGCGGCTTTCTTGATCTCCTGCGGCAACTCGTGGGCGAGCTCGTGCTCAAGCTTGTGGATTTCGTCGAGAAGCTTCTGCTTAATGTGGTCGGGGATCGTGTTGGTGTCAGCCATGGAGTACAGATTCCAGATTTCAGGGGAGTAAGGACGTGGGCGTGGGGGGACGCCGCGCGACAAGGCCTGATTATACCTCCGTAAAAGGAGGGAGGGTCCGGCGGGCATCGAGGAAGCCCTGGAGGATGAGCACGGCGGCGACTTGGTCGACGACTTTGCCGTGCTCGGCGCGGGGGCGGCCGGCGGCATAGAGCAGGGCATGGGCTTCCGATGAGGTGAGGCGCTCGTCCCAGAGGTGGACGGGGAGGCCGGAAAGCTCAGCAAGTTGGGCGGCGAAGGTTTCGACCTTGACGGACATGGGGCTCGGGTTGCCTGAGATGTGGAGTGGGAGCCCGGCGACAAAGGCTGAGCACCCGTGGCGGCGGGCAAGGCGGGCAAGGGAGCGGAGGTCGTCGCGGAGGCGGGTGCGGTAGAGCGTGAGTACCGGCTGCGCAAGGAGGCCGAGGGCGTCCGACACGGCAACGCCGATGCGTTTGGAGCCGATGTCCAGACCGAGATAGCGGGGGTGGGTCACCTCCGTCGATCGTAGCGTGGCCCGGACCTGCATGGCGCGTCTCGAACCTGCGCGGCTTAGACTTGGAGGATGCGGCGGTTGCTGGGTTTGGTGTTGGTGCTGGGGCTCCTTGCGGGAGCGGGATGGTGGGTATTTGGGCGGCCCTACGGCTCGGGGTTGGGT
>CAXTWG010000090.1:0-6906 GCA_964247895.1 uncultured Acidobacteriaceae bacterium | reverse complement strand
CAACTATAGGCGGCGCGGGCACGGCGGAACGCGCGGCAACCACGGGGCCGGAAGGCGCACTGGAAGCGATCGCCGGGCGAGCAGCCTGAGCCTGATGGGGAGCAGACACAGGGGGACGCGCGACAACTGGCCCGGCGGGTGGCCGGGATGCGATGGCGGGCGGCGCGGCGATGATTTGGGGCGCCTGCCGGGGTTGCGGGACGATTCGACGGGGCGCAGGCCGCTCTGCCTGAGGCTGATGGAGGCGAGGTGCCTGCGGCACGGCCGACGGAGTAGAAGGAGCCGCGGGAGGACGCGGAGAAGCGGATGGACCTTCGGCCGGCGCGGCGGCGGACAGGGGTGCGGCCGGCACAGCTGGTGACGCAGCGGTGGGCGCGGAAGCCGAAGCTTGTGCGGATGGCGAAGTCACGACAGGTACGGAAACCAGAGCGGGCGGACGCGTGGAAACGGGAGCTGCCGAGCTTACGGGAGCTGCCGGTGCGGTGGATGTGCCTACCGGGGCCGCAGGAGAGCTAGAAGGCACCCGTGCAGGGATAGCTGCGGCTGGAGGTGGCGCGGCAACCACAGGGCGCGGCGGCGGCGCGGCAGCGACGGCGGGGCGCGATGGGGGCGCAGACGCGGCGGCTTGCCGTTCCTGGATAGCGCGCAACACATCTCCGGGTTTGGAAACCCGGGAAAGGTCAATACTTGGGCGTTGCTCCTGCTCGCGAGAATTTTCCCGTCGCGAGGAACCGTTACCGCCCCGACCGCCATTGCCCCGTGTCAGTGCGAGGCGCACACGCTCGGCTTCATCTGCTTCGAGCGAGCTGGAGTGCGTCTTCTTCTCGGTCACGCCGACCGCTTCCAGCACATCCAGAATGCTTCTGCTTTTAACTTCCAGTTCCCGTGCTAAATCGTTGATCCGAACCTTGCTCATTCGCCCCTTTGTGTTTCGAAACAGCCGCTTAGATGCTCATTGCTACCTCGGCACAGCGGAAGTTGAGTGCATCCACCATTATCGCCTGAAACCGGCATTTCTGCTCGCCCGAGTTTCCCGTGAGTGAAAACAACGGTGCCCGGCGCATTACGCGCCGCCCTCGTCCACTTTGACATCCACCTTGCGCTCATCCCGAGTTTCGTCCAGATTGCCTTCCACAATTGTCTCGCTTCGCGCGATTTCCGTATTCGGATGGTGCTCCCGGAGGACGGCGCTGGTGTCGTCGCGACCCGGGGTGAGCGCTTCCGCGCCGTCCTCGTAGAGCATTGGGCCGGTCTCGGTGACTTCGGCGAGGCGTTCCTCGGCTGTGTCATCGACGATGCGGCCCGAGCCGTCGCGCGTGTTTGGAATCTCGTCCTCCTGGTACAGGTTGACGGTGAGCGCATCGATCTGCTCGTCGGTTCCGGCATCCAGCTCGTCCTGTTTTTGCGCCGTCAGGCCACCCACAGGCGATCCCTCGTCGACGAGAAAAGGCTCATCGTCAAGATCCGCGCCGCCCGTGATCGCTTCCAAACGCTCGAGAGTCGCCGCGTCCACAGCGTCGCCCATGTCCGGTGCTGTGTTTGTATTTTCTACGTGGAAGCCTCCCTCATCGAGCAGGGCCTGCGCTTCAGCGCCCTCGCGCGGCAGGGTATTCGCGAAGGCCGGCATGGCCTCGTCCTTGCCGTACACCGAGCTTTCGCTCAGGTCCACTTCTGTCCTCGGCTCGTCTGTGTCCACTTCCCTGCCCGCCATTGTTTCCTCTTCCTTTGTTGTTTCTGTTTCCCCGCCGGGCGCTGCCGCGGCTTCTGTCGCGGACTCTTCCCCACTGCCGAAATAACGGCTCACCGCCGCTGAAATCTTTTCCAGAGTCCGCTCGCCGATGCCCGGAACCTCTTCAAGCTGCTCCGGCGTCATGTCGGCCAATGCTTCCACTGTTGTGATGCCGGCGGCAACCAGTTTTTCTAGAATTTGCTCGCCGAGCTCGGAAACCTGCTCGATAGGCGTGCCGGGGCCGCCGGAAAGGGCCTGCATCTGCTGCTCGATCTCTTGGCGCTTTTCTTCCTCGCTCTTGATGTCGATCTTCCAGCCGAGCAGTTTGGCGGCCAAGCGCACGTTCTGGCCCTTTTTGCCGATGGCAAGCGACAGTTGCGTGTCATCGACGATGACCTCGAGCTGTTTGTCGCCGAGGTCGGCGATCGTGACCCGGCTTACTTTCGCGGGCTGCAGGGCCTTTTCAGCGAAGGTCGTGACCTCCTCTGAAAACTCGATGATATCGATCTTTTCTCCGCGAAGCTCACGAATGATCGACTGGACGCGCATGCCTTTCATGCCGACGCAGGCACCGACCGGGTCTACGTCCTTGTCGCGGGACTGCACGGCGATCTTGGTGCGCTCGCCGGCTTCGCGGGCGATAGCGCGAACACTCACAGTGCCGTCGTAAATCTCGGGAACCTCGCTTTGGAACAGGTTTTGGACGAGCTCCGGAGCGGCGCGGCTGACGATGACCTGCGGCCCCTTGGCTGCGCGATCGACGCGCAGCAAGACAACGCGGACGCGCTCGCCGACGGCGAACTGCTCCAGGCGGGACTGCTCGCGGCGGGGCATCCGGGCCTCGGCCTTGCCAAGCTCGAAGATAACGTCCTGCGGCTCCAAGCGCTTGACGGTCGCGTTGATAACCTCGCCCATGCGCGAGCCGTACTCGAGAAAGACAGTGTCGCGCTCGGCCTCGCGGACCTTTTGAAAGATGACCTGCTTGGCCATTTGGGCGGCGATGCGGCCGAGTACCTCCGTCGGCTTGTAGTAGCGGATTTCGCCGCCCACCTCGACCTCGGGCGCGAGCGCGCGGGCGTCCTCGAGGGTGATCTGGTTGACCTCGTCCTCAACCTCCTCCGGTGTTTCGACCACGGTGCGGTAGGCGTAGGCGCGGATCTCGCCGGTCTCCTTGTCGAGCTCGGCGCGCATGTTTTCCTGTGTCTTGTAGTACTTGCGGGTGGCGAGGGCGATGGCGTCCTCAACCGCGCCGACCACGATCTCGGGCTGGATGCCTTTGTCCTTGCTTAGGGTTTCAATGCTCTGGTAAAGCTGGCTTGCCATCGTGACTCCTTTGCGCTCCCGTAGGAGCGTTGCTCCCGTGGGAACGTTGCGCTCCCTTTTGGAGCGCCTGTCAATTTCGAACTAAATTTCGGGCGCGAGCTGCGCTTTCTCGATGTTGGTGAGCGCGATGATGACCGGCGGCGCCGCTGCCGACTTTGCGCCCTTCTTTTTAGATTTCGGCGGCAAGGGCAGAAGCGTCACACCGGCGCCGGTAAGCGGTCCCAGGTGACCTTGCCAGTGCCGGTTGCCGTCGACGGCGGTAAACAGCTGCAGCTTGCACAACTGCCCGGCAAAGCGGGCGAATTCTTCCGGCGAATGCAGCTTGCGGTCCAAGCCGGGCGAGCTTACCTCCAGCATGTACTCGGCGCCGGGCATCAGATCTTCAACGTCGAGCACGGTCCCGAAATCTCGCGAAAAGCGCTCGCAGTCTCCATGGGTAACACCGGAAAGCTGCGCGACCGGCACGCCGGAAGGCAGATCGCGCAGGTAGGCGAGCTCGTCTTCCTCTTCCGAAAGCCCGGCGGCTTCACCTGCTTCGACCAGGTCAAGAACGATCGAGCCTTCGGCAACGGTGTTGCCGGGAGTTGTTTCCGGCTCGGCTTTCTCCTCTGCCCGAAGCGCTGCGAGGCGGCGTTCCAGCTCAGCCCGGCCTTCGGGGTTGCGCTCTAAAAAGATGCGAAGGGTGCGGTGTTTGCCGCCGCCGCCTTGGAACTCGAGATCGACGATCTCCAGGCCGTGGGAGGCGGCTACTCGCTCGGCGAGCGCGCGAATTTGTTCGTTGGCAGTGTTCATCGCTTGCTTTTTGCTTCCCGCGCAGGCGGGCCCGGGCCAAAGAAAAAGTGGGCTTTCGCCCACTCCCCTGTCCGGGCCACGTGGTGGCGGACAGAGTACTTGCAATAAACCAATGATACACCAGCCTTCCCGGCGCTTGAAAAGCGGCTCCGCGGTTAGGCCGCGGAGCTGCTCCCTCGAAAGATTTCGGCGAGCGCGTGGATCGACTCGGCCGAGCGCCGGAGCGAGAAACGCTGCTGGAAGACCTCCTCGGCGGCCGCGGCCATTGCTTTCCTTTGTTCCTCCGGCATGCCGAGCCAGCGGCTCAGGAGCCGTTCGGTGCCTTCAAGGGTGTCCGGTTCGACCAGGCCCACGCCGGTTTCCTTGATTTCGCGCCAGATGTTGACCTGATCGGAGATGAGCACGGGAGTGCCGCAGCTGAGGGCTTCGGCGACGACGATGCCGAAATTTTCCTGGTGCGAAGGGAGCACAAAGGCTTCCGCGGCGCGGAAAGCGCCGTACTTTGCCGCGCCCTGAAGCATGCCCGGCCAGAAGACCCGGCGCGCCAGCCCTAAACGTGTGGCCTGCTGCTGGAGCCGGGCCTGAAGCTGCATCTGGTCAGGCCCGGCAACGACGAGGTCGACTTCCGGGTGCTCACGGGCGACCTTGGCGAAGGCCTCGATGAGCAGGTCGCAACCTTTTTTCTCGTGGATGCGGGAAAGAAACAGGAGGAAACGGCGGCTCCCGCGCTGAGGATCACGGAGCTCCGGCACGGCTTCATGGAAGGCGCGCAGCTGGGCAGCCGGCTCACCTTCCGGGCGATTGGTACCGTAGGGGACCACGACGCTCGTCCAGCGGTTCGGCTTGAAGCTGGCCAGGGCGAGGTCGCGTTCGAGCTCGCTTGTAAACAAGACGGCGGAAGCTTTGCGGAGGATCCGGTACTGGACGGGCCAGTAGAGCATCTTCTTGAGGTGCTTAAGCGGGTAGCGCTTTTTAAAGAACACGTCGAGCGCACCGTGGGTGAAAACGGCATAGGGCACGCGGGCCCCGACCGCGGCCATGTACGCGGCCACCGCGGGAAATAGCCAGACATTGTTGATGACGATGAGGTCGAAGCGAGGGGCGTTGGCGCGCAGCCAGCGCAGCAGAGCCCGGGAAAGGCCGTAGTTGGAGCGCCCGGGCCCGAGCGCGTGCACGGGAAACCGGCACTCCCGCAGATAAGGCGCCGCAGGGTCGTCGAGGGTTGCGACCTCGAGCGTGTCGCCGATCGCGGCGTAATTGACGGCCAGCTGCCGAAGCATTTCCGGTGGGCCGCCGTCGGAGGGGGCAAGCCGGGCGATGACGTGAAGCACATGAAGCTTGCCGGCCAGCCCGGGCGCCTCGGCCTTTCCGAGTCCGGCCAGGCGGCGGTGCAGCGCAGTTTCCATTGCGTCCGGTTCGGCGGCGCGGGCCGGTTTGCCGAAGAAGGGCTGTGCAGATGAAGCGACGAAGGAACGCAAAGTGTCTCTCTCCGAATAGGTGAAAGGGACGGCAAATGGACAAACGGCTCGGATTCGAGAGAAACGGGCCGCAAAAGGCAACAAAGACCAGCAAGTCAGGCGACCAGCAAGTCAGGCGGGCTTTGGCTGGCCGCAGGCCACGCGTGCGCGCCGTGCATGTCCATTGCTCACCCTTATTGCCTTAACGGCAAAGGGAGGCAGACCATGAGTACTTGTGAGCAGATTGCACTTCTTTAGAACACCCGCCGGAGAACCTCCCTCCCGGCACCCTCCATGACGAGTTCGCGAAGCCCGGAGTTGCAGGCCTAGGCGAAGCAACAAGGCTTTCAGGTGCGGTAAGGACTGGGGAGCTGGGTGAAACAGGAACCTGCTCTATGAACCCGCCGGGTTCGACCTACGGGGTCACTTCGGTTGCAGAGGCATAACTCAGCTGATGAATCGCGAGCCAGGTTGCCGAGTAAGCGGCGAGGGCGTCGGAGGTGGTTTGCCGCGAGTCACGCAGCGCGTCGAGGTAGTCGATCAGCGCGAGGCCGCCGTGCTCGTAGGCGAACTGGGCTATTTGGAGCACGTCGGCCGCTTCGTCAAGGTAATGCGTGCCGTAACGGCTCGACAGAGCGCGGGATTCGGTGTAGCCGATCCAGGCCTGGTCGACGTCGGAGAGAACTTGATTCTTTGCCGCGACCACGGTGAAGCGGCTCCCTTGCAAGGCGAACTCGCTGGTTTTCTTGTTGCCCTGGTTGCGGTCGAAGATGCGCACAGGGATGTTGAAGTTATAGCCGAAGGTGTTGTAGATAGCGCTGCGCTCGTACTCGCCTTCGAGCGTGGGGTCGGAGGTGCCATTAGCGTAAGCGAGCTTGACACCGGCCTGAGCGATGGCGACCCCGGCGAAGGCGGCTTGGTAGTCGGGACGCGCGGCGAGGGCTTTTTGGTCGAGCGCGGCGAGATCGAGCGGCACATCCGGCGGCACGATCTCGCCGGCGATGTCGAAGTTCGGGCTCGGGTTCTCGACGCCCATGAAGGTTTGGAGCTGGTCGGAGGCCTGGCGTAGGTTGATAACGGCGGCGGAGCGGTCGCTTTCAAACTGGGCGAGCAGGAGGTCGAGCCGCTCAAAATCGAGCTTGCCGATATCGCCGGCCTGGTAGCGGTCGCGGTTAATGTTGACTTCGCGGCGGAAGTCGGCGAGGCTTGCGTCGGCGAGGTCAAGGGAGGCCTTGGCGACGAGCATGGTGGTGAATTGCTGCTTTACAGAAAGCTCGGTGGCACGGGTCTGGTCGCGCAACTGCGCCGCTGTCTGATCGGTGGTGGCGCGGGCACCGTCGAGGCGCCACTCGCGCTTGTGGCCGCGCTCAAACATGCGGGAAACCTGCGCGCTGTACGTGTATGGGCTAGCCGGATTGTGTTGGCCGAGCGTGACCTCCTGGCCGGCAAGGCCGAAATTCGGGTTCACGCGGACGCCGGCCTGGGTCTCCTGAGCGCGGGTCGCCTCGAGGTTCTGGCGCGCTGAAAGCAGGAGCGGATTGCGGGCGCGGGCCTGGGCGAGAACCTCGAAAAGCGTGAGCGCGCCGGGGCGGGAGGGCGGACGGC
>CAXTWG010000089.1:0-7211 GCA_964247895.1 uncultured Acidobacteriaceae bacterium | reverse complement strand
TCCTGGAACAGGGAAGCGCGACTTTGCTACCGAAAATACCATGGTGGCCCGGCTCGCTCCTGAACTTCGGCATCGCCGGCAACGACCGCACCGGACTTCTTGCACTGGGTGGAAATATTCGATTTATGGGGATGTTCATCGGTGTGTTAACGCACGCATGCGGAAATGTATTCAGCTCGGGCCGGGCGAAATTGCTTTGGAATATCAAGACTCGCGATTGTCCTCCATGAAAGATCTCCTGCGGCCTGCTTACAACTGCCATAGCCGCCTGCTATAACGTTGCGGCGAGCCGGGCGCTTGCTGTTTCGCTTGCAACTCCCCCTGGCCCGACTCGCCACCTCTCAACGAACCGCAAGGAGACTCGCCATGCCCTCCCCCCGTTTTCGCATTTTCTCAACCCTTGCGCTGCTGCTCGGCGCAAGCGCGGCGGCCATCCCCGCCAGCGCGCAGCACACCGTATTTGCCCACTACCTGCTCACGAACCAGGATTACCAGGGCGACACCGACCCCACCCAGGAAGCCAAAATCACCGCGTATGAAAAAGAAATCAAGCAGGCGCAGGCGGCCGGCATCGACGGTTTCGCCCTGAACGTCGGCGGCTGGCTGAACCAGACCTACTACATCAAATATGCGGCGCAGATGTTTGAAGCAGCGGCTCGGCTCAACTCGGGCTTCAAGCTCGTCTTCTCGGCCGACATGTGCTGCGGTAACGGCGTGAACGATGTGGAAGACATGATGCGCCGGTTTGTGAACGATGCGCGCTACAACGCGGTGTACTACAAGCAGGGCGGCAGGCCGGTGCTGACGACCTTTGCCGGCGAAACGCTCGGCGTGGGCTTTTGGCAGCAGGTCAAGTCCGACCTCGCTTCGGGCGCGAATCCTTCCACCACGACCGAGTCGACCGTGCTGGCGGAGGTAAGCGGCGCGCCGTCGAACGCGGGCATGAACATCTTCTTTGTGCCGGCGTTCTTCTGGGGCGGTGAGCTGCCGACGACCGCGGCAATCCAGCAGGGCTTCAATCAGTTCAGCACCGTGCTCGACGGTTCGTTCTACTGGGACATCGCCGGGGTGCCGGGTTCGGGCGGGTCGGTGGATCAGCTGCCCAGCAGCGAAGGGTACGGCCAGGTGGTGCACGGCGGCGGCAAGCTGTACATGGCGCCCGTAACGCTGCAGTTCTGGGGCGCGAACGCGAACCGCTACTACGAGTACAGCGGGTTTTCCGGTTTCCGCAAGATGTGGCTGGACGCGATCAACGTGAGCCACCCGGAGTGGGTCGAGCTGATTACCTGGAACGACTTCATCGAGGGCAGCTATGTGAGCCCGATCGACGACCCCAATAAATACCCGAATGCCAATTACCTCAATACAACCGGCGTGCCCTCAAGCACCCTGGGCTACTTCCACTCGCACTCGGCCGCGACGGACCTGCTGCCGTTCTTTATCCAGTGGTACAAAACCGGCCAGCAGCCGACCATCACGAAGGACGCCGTGTACTTCGCCTACCGGACGCAGCCCGCGAGCTTCGACGCCGGGACGCCCTCGGTTGCGAACCAGTATGGGCCGGTGAGCGACCAGATCTACATTACGGCAAACCTGACTGCGGCGGCGACCTTGAAGGTGACCACCGGCGGGCAAACGTCGGTGTTGAGCCTGCCGGCGGGCAGCACGGATGTGCAGACGCCGTTTTTGCCGGGCAATGCGCCGACTTTTGAGCTGGACCGCAACGGCTCGCCGGTCGGGAGCGGCGCGGGCACCGATCCAATTCAGGCGACGCCGAAGTACAACGACTACTACTACTCAACCGGCGACTTCTTCGGCGGGAGCGGCGGGGGCGGGGCTCCCGTGCTGTCCCCGGTTGTACAGATCAACGCGGGCGGCGGGACAGCGAGCCCGTTCAGCGCTGACAAGGATGCCAACGCCGGCAACCAGTACAGCAACGGCGCGGCCATCAACACGAGCGGGGCCGCGAACCCGGCGCCGGCGGCGGTGTACCAGTCTTCACGCTGGGGTGCGTTTACCTACACCATTCCGGGGTTGGCAGCGGGGGCGAGCTACGCGGTACGGCTCCACTTCGCGGAGCTCACCTGGACCGCCGCAGGCCGGCGCAAGTTCAATGTGACGGTGAACGGCGCATCCTTTCTTTCCGGCTACGACATTTTCGCCGCCGCCGGAGGGCAGAACCGCGCCGTAACCGCGCAGACCACAACGACCGCGACAAACGGCCAGATCGTGATCAGCTTCACGAACGGCGGGGTTGACAACCCGGAGGTGAGCGGGATCGAGATCCTTCACTAAATCTGTCCAAACAGAAAGGCCGGGTAAAGTGCCCGGCCTTTTCTGCGCTTACCCACCCCCCCCCTAGAATATTTTCAGGTGGATGGTCAGGTACTGCTTGGGGTTCTCGCGGATAGCAGTGACCAGGTGGTTGGCATTGGCGAGTGTGCTGTCGGCGTTGTTGTAGAGCGAGGGATTGCGGACCAGCTGGCCGAGGGTGCCTTCGCCGTTGTCTGCGCGCGCGAGGATGGAGTCGAGCCGGGTCACCGTGTCGTTGAGCTTATTGGCGAACTGCGGATCTTTGGCGATCAGGCCCAGGCCGCCTTTGCCCGCGTTCACGTCGGCGAGCAGCTGGTTGAGGCTTGCAGTGGAGCGCTGAAGGTTGTCGTAAAGCGAGGGATCCTTGATGAGGCGGCCGATGGAGCCCTGGCCTGAGTCGATCTGGGCGGTTACAGCGTCCAGGTGCGCGATGGCATCGTTGGCGCGGTTGTAGAGGGAGTCATCCGTAACGAGCTTGCCGATGGAGCCTTTGCCGCTGGAGATTTGACTGACCAGACCCTGCAGCTGGTTCACGGTAGCAACGGCCTTGTTGTAAAGGTCGGGGTTGTTGATGAGCTGGCCGATGGAGCCGCGGCCGGTATTGAGCGAATCGACGAGCGAGTCGATTTTGGCAAGGATGGTGTTGAGCTGCTCAATGGTGCCTTGGCTGGACTTGATGACATCGCTCAAGGAGGGGGATTCGTTGGTCGGCAGCTCGCCATTTTCCGCAATCGACCCCTTTTGGGCGGACTTGCTGCTGATGTTGACGACCGTATCGCCGAGTACCCCGACAGTGACCTGGCTGGCTTGCGAGTCCTGCCGGATGTTGCGGGCGTACTTGCCCGCGATCTTCATCGTGACCTCCACCGGGGTGAGCTTGCGGCTGGTGTCGATACGGATCGCTTTGACCGAGCCGATCGTGACGCCCTCGAGGTTGACCTGACCTCCTACTTTGAGACCCGCGGAATCCTCAAAATACGAGCGCACCGTGAGTTTGTGCGCGAAAGGACCGCCGCCCGAAGTGCCGGAGATGAGAAACACCAGGGCGGTGAGCGCCACGAGCGCTGCAAACACCAGCACGCCTACTTTTAACTGCGACCAATGCACTTCCTGCTGGCTGGGCACGTACTTGTCCTCGCGGCAGCCCTAGGGGCTGCTCTGTTCTTGTGGGCCGGGGCGGGTCCTGCGAGCGCCCTGCCTGGATTTTAGCTTGCCGGTTGCGCTTTGGATGTGAGCCCGCGCGGGGACGTTGCTGTTTGGTACTCAGGGCCGCTTTCAAGGATGACCACGGCGAAGGCGTAGCGGTCGGTGTGGGTGAGCGACAGCGAGGAGCGCGCGACCCCGAGCTCCCTGGCAAGGGCTTCCGCACGCCCGTGGAGCATGAGCCGGGGCGCGCCGCCGGGCGCGCGTGCGACCTCGAGTTCCTGCCAGCCGATGCCCTGGCTCAGGCCGGTGCCGAGCGCCTTAGCTGCGGCTTCCTTCGCGGCGAACCGGGCCGCGAAGTTTTGCTCCGGGAAT
This sequence comes from uncultured Acidobacteriaceae bacterium, assembly GCA_964247895.1. Classification (GTDB taxonomy): domain Bacteria; phylum Acidobacteriota; class Terriglobia; order Terriglobales; family Acidobacteriaceae; genus EB88. The sequence continues at coordinate 3,380 of CAXTWG010000089.1, read as the reverse complement.
CGCTTTCCGGCGGCGTAGGCGCGCTCGCCCGGGGTAAACACGCGCTCTAGAAAACGCGGGCCAAAGCGAGCAAGCGACGCCCGCAGGCGCTCGATTTCCACGAGGTCCGTGCCGAGGCCGAGAATCATGCTTTGTTCTCCGACTTCATGCTACCGGCTGCTGCTTAGCCATGAGCATTCTTAACCGAATGGACCCAGGTGGCCGGGAAGAAACTGTGGATTTGCGACACATGATTCAGGAATTTCCGCAAATGGACGATGAAGGAAGTATGAGGAAGACAGGGGCGGCAGGCATGGCGGAAGAACGGAGTTTGAATCTGGTGGCAACCTGCGCTGGGGCGCCAAAGGCGATGCTCGAACCCTTGAGCCAGGCCGTGGTTGCCTGCCGGGGCTGGGTGCTCGCTCAGGGCGAGGTAAGCCCGCGCTGCGCCGACATGGATTTTGAGTTCTCGCGCGAGCACGCAGTTGAAATATATGGGCTGCTGGTGGGGATGGGCGTGGAGCTGAGCACGGAAGCGCACGGGCAGCTGACCTGCTTGTGCCAACGCATGCAGCACGCGGACCCGGACGCGGCCGTGCGCGTGTATCTGACCTTGTATGCGGCTGAAGGGAGTGAGAGCTTCCTGGGTAGCGGACCTCGGACACTGCAGGAAGCGGCCTAGCCTGCCGGTCAACCTGCATTGACAAGACCGTAGCGGCGCTGCCAAGTGTCCCGCAGAGCCGCCCATACGGCTGCTTTCTCATCGGGCACGGCTTCACCGTCCGGTTCGGCGGCGAAACGCTGTGCTTCCGCCTTGGCCTGCTCCAGAAGGCTCCGGTCGCGAATCAGCGAAGCCACGCGGAAGTCGGGCAGTCCGGACTGGCGGGTGCCGAAAAACTCGCCCGGGCCGCGCAGTTCAAGGTCGAGCTCAGCAAGCTCAAACCCGTCCTGGGTGCGCACCATGGCGGCCAGCCGCTCGGCGGAGGGCTCGGAGATGCGGCCGCCTGTCATGAGAATGCAATAGGATTTTGCGCTGCCCCGGCCCACTCGTCCGCGGAGCTGGTGCATCTGCGAAAGGCCGAAACGCTCGGCGTGCTCGATGACCATGGTTGTTGCGTTGGGGACGTCGACGCCGACCTCAATAACCGTGGTCGAAACCAGCACATCGATCTCGCCGCGCGCGAACCGGCGCATGATGATCTCTTTCTCATCGGACGGCAGACGGCCATGAAGCAGGCCCAGTCGGAGGCCGCCAAGCGGTCCGTGGCGCAGTTCTTCGTACATTTCCGTTGCGGATTTCAGATCGCTCTTACCTTCGGTGTTCGCTGGGGCTTCCGGTTCGGCAAGCGTGGCGAAGAGCGGGGTCTTTGCATGGGCTGATTTTTTGGGTCGTTTTGTCAGTTGCGGCGCAGGCGCAGGCTCGCGTTCCGGGGAAGGAAACTCCAGTTCCGGCTGATCCGTTTTCGGCCCCTCGATGACCGGGTAAACGATGTAGGCCTGACGGCCGCGCGCGACCTCCTTCCGCACGAATCCCCAAACCTCCTCGGCCCGCTCATCGGTGACTTGTCGGGTGGTCACGGGGGTCCGTCCCGGCGGGAGCTCGTTGAGGACGCTGACCTCCAGGTCGCCGTACAAGGTCAGCGCGAGGGTGCGGGGGATCGGCGTGGCGGTCATCGCGAGCAGGTCAGGCTCGGCGGCGCCGGGCTTTTTCATAAGGCGGAAGCGCTGGAGGACGCCGAAGCGGTGCTGCTCGTCGACGACCACCAGGCCCAGCTTGGCGAAATCGACTTTGTCTTCGATCAGCGCGTGGGTGCCGATAACCAGGTCGGCATCACCGTTCGCGATACGCTGCCGGTTCCATCGTTTTTGTGCTGCGTCAAGCGAGCCGGTCAGCAGTACGGTTCTATAAGGTCTGCTGCCCGTTTCTGCGGCGCGCTCCAGCAGCTTGCGCGCGGCCAGGTAGTGCTGCGTCGCCAGGATTTCGGTCGGGGCCATGAGCGCGGCCTGGTAGCTGTTCTCGATGGCAATGAGCATGGCTTGGACGGCGACGATCGTTTTGCCCGAACCGACATCGCCCTGGAGCAGCCGCCGCATGGGCGTGGGCTTGCGCATGTCCCCGGCGATCTCCGCAAGGGATTGCTTCTGCGCCGCCGTGGGATGGAACGGCAGCACGCTGCGGAGAGCGGCGCGCACCCGTTCGTCGGTCGCGAATGCGATGCCGGTCTGCTCGCGCTGCTTCCGGCGCTTCAGCTCCAGGCCGAGCTCAAGGAAAAACAGCTCCTCGAAGATGAGCCTCTGCTGCGCCCGTGTCCGCGCGCCGGTCAACAGCGACATAGGCGTGCCTGCCGGGGGAAAGTGTACTTCGTGCAGGGCGCGTGCGCGGCCGGGCAGGCCGAGGCGCTCGAGCATGCGCCGGGGCAGGGTTTCCGGAACGAGTTCGCCCAGGTCCGCGAGCACGCCATGGATCACGCGGCGCAGCCAGCGCGTAGAAAGCCGCTGGCCGCCGAGCGATTCATATACGGGGGTGATGCGGCCAACCTCGAGCAACTCCTCCTTTCCAGCCGGTGATGGAGCCTTGTCGGGCAGGATTTCCACCTGCGGCTGGATCATCTTGAAGCCATGGCCCGAGCGCGAGGCCTCGACCTTGCCGTAGGCAACCACCAGCTGCCCGGGTTGGAACTTGTCTTTGAGGTAGGTGCCTCGAAACCACATGCATTTCAGGGTTTTGAGATTTTGCCCGACTGTGAGCTCGAAAATGGGCATTTTGGAGGTTTGGAGCAGAACACTCCCGCGCACCTCGCCGATGACGGAAGCCATCTCGCCGGCGCGCAACTCGGAAAACAGGACGGGGTGGAGGCGGTCCTCGTAGCGGAAGGGAAGCCGGTGCAGCAGGTCCTCGACGGTGAGGATACCCTTGCCCTTGAGCGACTCCGCAATGCGTGGACCGATGCCTTTGACGAACTGTAGTTCTGTGCTGAGGGAAAGCGGGACCGGCGGCATTTCGATTCTGATCGTATCGCAGAGGGCTCCTACAATCAGGGTGTGCAAGCGAAACCGGAGATGCGGACCTTTTCTCTCCGCGAGCGAATGGCGCTTCTTCTTCTTCCGCGGTTCGCGGCGTTGTGGATCGCGGCTGTCGGCTTCACGCTACGGTTCGTGGTGGTTTCGGAGCAAGGAGCTGCCCCGGCAACGCTGCCCGCGCGAGGCGTTTACTGCTTCTGGCACCAGTGCACGTTTCCGGCGGGGTGGTACTTTCGGCGCTACAACGCGTGTATCTTGATCAGCCGGTCGTTTGACGGTGAGTTGATCGCGCGCACGTTGAGTCTACTTGGGTTTCGCAGCGTGCGCGGATCAAGCTCGCGTGGTGCTGTCGGGGGGCTGTTGGCGCTGCGGGGGGAGGT
>CAXTWG010000088.1:0-7269 GCA_964247895.1 uncultured Acidobacteriaceae bacterium | reverse complement strand
GGGTGGTGGCGGGGGTGGCGGTGCGACCAGCATGGTCGTCAACGCGGCTTTGGGCAGCGCCTCGGGGTAGAGCAGGGGAACCAGGATCAAAGCGGCAAGTATGGCCCCGTTCAGCGCGACGCCGACGATGGTATAGTACTTGCTCTTTGTCTTGATCCTGCCGCCGGACTCCATCATTGAATCTTCAAACATGATCGACCTCGGAAGAAACAAACTTTGCTGCGTGCATAGACACGAAAACCGCGTTTTTTGTTCCCGCTCTTTGTGCGGGCATTTCAACCTATTTGGCGGGTGCGCATTTTGTATCACATTGCGGATACGACTGAAAACGCAGATCCCACGCGGGTTGTCCTGAAACGGGGCTATGCTTTGGCGCTGCGCGCGGCGGGCAAAGCAGCCGCACGGGCAGAGCCGGCGCGGCGCTCCTGCCAAGCTACCAGCATGGGCGCGGCAACCGCGATCGACGAGTAGGTCCCGATTAGGATGCCGATGACGAGGGCGAACGCAAAACCATGGAGAACCTCGCCGCCGAAGAGAAAGATCGACAGCACGGCAAGGAAGGTCAATCCCGAAGTAAGAACCGTTCTGCTCAGCGTTTGATTGATAGATCTGTTGACGACCTCGGCCAGGGGCTCGCGGCGGGACTGTCGGAGGTTTTCGCGAATCCGGTCGAAGACGACGATGGTGTCGTTCATCGAATAGCCGATCAGGGTCAGGATGGCGGCGATGACGGTGAGCGAAACCTCGAAGTTCATGAGCGAGAACGCGCCGATGGTGATGAGCGTGTCATGGAAGACCGCGACAACGGCTGCTACGCCGTAGATCAGCTCGAACCGGAACCAAAGATACACCAGCATGCCGACCAGCGAATAGACAGTCGCGAGCAGGGCCTGCTTGCGCAGCTGCGCGCCCACCTGCGGGCCGACAATCTCGACATTGCGGACATTGAAGCCGGACAGATAAGCGCCGCCCTCAAGGGCGCTGACGACGGGCACGTCGGCAATACCGCGCAGGCTCGTGACGGAAGGGAGAAGACCTCCGTTTTGCTGGTCCTTGAAGGCCAGAACGGCTTCGGCTTGCTGCAGGTATTTTGCATGCGCGTCCTCGCCGGCAGGGAGGCGCTCGGGGTTGGCCTGCTCGAGAAAGGCGGCGAGGGTGCCGCGGCCTGCGTTGTCGAGGTCGAGCTTGCCCGCCGCGGCAGCCGTGGCGGTCGGCGCATAGTGCTGCTGGAGCGTGTTGACGATGGCGGCGCGGCCCTGGTCGAGGGCGGACTCGCGGGTGGCGGACTGGGCGAGGGTGATCAGGACCTCGTTGCTCGCGGGCGCGCCGTACCGCTGGATACGGGCATCATGCAGCCCTGCGCGGTCGGCGGCGGAGCGGAGCCGGGGTATATCCGGCGTTTGCGCGAACCGAATCCGGACCACCGTGCCGCCCTTGAAGTCGACATCGAGCGGCAGATGGTGCCAGAAAGCAAGCGACAGAAGCCCTGCCACGCTGAAGACGAGCGAAAACGCGAGGAAATACCACTTCTTCCTCAGCCAGTCGATATCCGGATTGCGGAACAGTTCCAATGTGCGAGTCCTGCTTTAAGGGCTAGCCCCGGTTTTGGGCGGTTTTGATGATGAAGTTTTCGACGAGAAACGAAACGCCGGCCAGTGCCATGCCGGAAACGAAAACGAAGATACCCCGAGCGATGTATGGCTTGACGACGGCTGTGTTGGGACTCATATGGAAATTGCCTTTCCCCGCGCGCGGCGGTTTACGTTGGCATCGAAGATGGTGCGCGAAACGAAAACTGCGGTAAAGATGTTCGCGAACAAGCCAAAGGTAAGCGTGATGGCAAAGCCCTTCACGGGGCCAGAGCCGAAGATGAACAGGATCGCAGCCGACACGATGGTCGTAACATGTGTATCGACAATTGTGGTCCAGGCATGAGCGAATCCCTGATCTACAGATGCGGCGGCGCTCTTGCCTGCCCGCATTTCTTCGCGGATGCGCTCAAAGATGAGCACGTTTGAGTCCACGCCCATGCCGATGGTCAGGATGACCCCGGCGATTCCCGGCAACGTCAACACCGCGTGCGTGAAGCCCATAAAGCCGAGCAGAATGATGAGGTTGAGGATAAGCGCGAGGTCGGCGTTGATGCCTGCGCCCCGGTAGTAGACCAGCATAAAGGCCATGACGGCGAGCATGCCGACCACCGACGCGAGCACGCCCTGGCGGATGGAGTCCGCGCCGAGGGAGGGACCGACGGAGCTTTCCTGAAGGTACTGGATCGAAGCCGGAAGAGCGCCCGTGCGCAGGAGCATGGACAGGTCGCGCGCGCCCTGGTCAGACATGGAGCCGCCGGAGATGGTACCGGTGTCGCGGATCTGGTCGCGAATGGTGGCGACCTCGCGAATTTTATTGTCGAGCACGACGGCGAGGCCTTTGCCTTTGTTGGCCTGGGTGAACTCGGCGAAGTGGTTACCGGCCGAGGTGGTCAGGTAGAAGGTGACCTCGGGCTCGTTGGTGTTCTGGTTGGTGCCGGCTTGGGCGTCGCGGACGTCGGTACCCGCGACTTCGGCGGTCTTTTTGAGCAGGTAAACCTGGTAGCCTGAACCGGCAGCGGATGCGCCGGGGGCAGCGTGCGCGATTTCCTGGTCGAATGGGAGAGTGCCGCCAAGCGAGTTGCGGGCCTCGTCCTCGGTTGGGAACGGGCCGCCGTCCACCTGGTGAATCTCAAGCCGGGCGGTGGACTGGATGACATCCTTGACCCGCGCGGGGTCGTCGATGCCGGGCAACTCCACCAGAATCTGGTTGGAGCCGACGTTGTACTCCTGAATGATGGGTTCGGAAACGCCGAGGGTGTTGACCCGCTGCGTGATCACGTCTTGGGCCTGTTGGAGCGTGTTGGCCTTGAGTTCGGCGACCGCGCTCGGCTTCATGGTGACCTCGAGTAGGGGGCCGTTCTGCGCAAATTCGTACTGTGCCTGGTAGCGATTGGAAAGCACGCTACGCGCGTCGCCCATTTTGGCGATGGGGATGCCGGCGAACTGAAGCAGGGCAGGCTGCGTCGGGTTCGGCTTCGAGCCGGTTGCGGTGATCCCGGCCGAGGCAAGGTCGGTCTGCATCCGGACGAGGTCGGAATCAGTGGTGGCGCTGATGGCTTCATCGACCATGACCTGGAGGATGAGGTGCGTGCCGCCGCGCAGGTCGAGGCCGAGATGGATGCGGTTGAGCAGGGACTGCTTGAGCGCGGAAGGCGTGACCCCATGCGGGATGCCGAAAATCCCGAAGATGAAGATGAACAGCGTGGCGAAGATAATCGCGAGCCGCGTCGCGGGCCGGTTGCGCATGGGTTTACTTACCCTCGTCCGTGGTGACCGACGCAATGGCGGTGCGGGCGACCTCGAGCTTGACACCGTCGGGGGCGACACGGATGTGGAGCGAGTCGTCGCGCAAGGCGATCACCGTGCCGCGGATGCCGCCCGAGGTCGTGATGCGGTCGCCGGACTTGAGATTGGCGAGCATCTGCGTCCACTGCTGCTGTTTTTTCTGGTTGGGGCGCATGAGCAGGAAGTAGAAGACGACCGGGATGAGCACGAGCGGCAGGATGGAGCTGATGCCGGAGGGCAAGGCGAGGGCAAGAAGTGTGGCTATAGCATGGTTCAACAGAACGCTTCCTTCTCAGGGCCGGCTCCGGAACCGGGGGCACGCCCCATGGAACAAGGCGAGCCAGACGAAAGCCCAAGTTTTAAGCATCGCCGAGCCGGGCAAGGGTGTCAAGGGCAGACCAGCCGTTGGACGCGCTCTTTGAGCTTCTTAAATCGGCTGCAGGAGCGATCAACCTGCGAGACCGCCTCCCGCTCAGCTGAAATACGGCACAAGGCAATGTTTACCCTCTGTTTCAACTTATTTACACGGATCTACGCAGAAAGTGTTATATGTACCTGCAATCCTGAATCGCATTTTTCTGGAGATCTGAGCGGAAGGGCATAGGGCTCTTCTCAAATTTAACGAATTTAATATCTGCTTTCAACCGAGTTCGAGGTGTCTATGATCTCCCTCCGTCTTCACAGGAATGTGCTTTTCAGCCCGGCAACGTTCGCCCTGCTACTGGCAACTCAAGCCGTGCTCGTCCACGCGCAATTCTATAACCCGAGACTTACGTTTTCCCCGGCACAACCCATCAGCACCGAGCCTTTTACGATTACCTTCATTTCGGATGCGCCGGAAGGCAGTGAATACTACGTTACGGTTGAGTTCGCGCAGCGCCCTTACGGTGATGCGGCTCATTGCCAGGCTATACAGAAAAACGGCAGCGCGGTCTGTCAGATCGGCCGTTTGGCTCCGAACTTCTACACAGTTTCTGCTGGCGGCGGCGGCGGCAATGAGGTGCAGCCATTCAAATTCAATGTTTTAGCACCCGGAGCCAGCACGGTTTCCGCTCTCCAAGGCCAATATGCTTTCCTGGTGACGAGCCAATCGAGCGGAAGCGCAACGACGCCGACCGGCGCGGCCGCGGCAGGCAGCTTTACCGCCGATGGCCAGGGCAACATCACAGCCGGCACCATGGATCTGAACGGCGCTGGGCCCAGCTTTCAAGGTCTTCCGGTGACCGGCAGCTACACGCTCAACACAATCGGGCAGGGGACCCTCACGTTCAACACATCCCAAGGTGCCATGTCGCTGGCGGTTGTCGTTCCGACAAAGCAGACCACGTCAAATGTGCTGAATGCCAATCTCGTCGCTTTGCCGGGGAGCCTAGTAACAGGGGGCGGCACGCTGGTGAACCAAAGTGGGCTGCTCGTAAGCTCTGTTCCCGTCAATCCCGGCTTCGTGCCTACCCTCACCGGCGGCTATCAGGGTACCCTGGCCGGAGAGCTGGGCTCGGCGGTCGTGCCAATTGGCGGCGCGATGCAGTTCGCGTTCAGTGCGGCAGGGAGTGTGACATCCGAAGGCCAACTCACGGTGGGTGGGGGCCCAGTCAGTTTCAACGGACTAGCCGGTACGTACACACCCATTGACGGCACCACGGGCCGGACTACCTTTACCCTTGCCGCGCCGGGCCAGCCGAGCTTTTCCTTCGCGGCTTATGAAACGTCCGAACAAAGCTTCTACTACCTGTCCCTCGCGCCCCATGCGAGCAATCCTCTTTTTGCAGGCACGGCGACCCAGTAGGTAGGCAGCTTGCGAGCTCATTCGAAGCGCAACCTGCCTAGGTATCCTTCGCGGTACACCTAGGCGTTGCCCTTCCGGTTTGATTTCGTTCTTTTCACATCGCGTGAGGTTTCTATGGTTTGGAAATACGGGTATCTCTCGAGTCTTGCCGTTGGCATAGCTATGCTGCCCGGCTCTCTAAACGTGCAGGCACAATCGCTCAACTACGGAATCTCGATCTCGTCGTTGCCGGCGCAGGTAGGGCAACCTTTTACCGTAAGCGTTTCCGTGCCGCTAACCGTGCCGGACGGAACTGCATTCACATACTCTGCAGATCCGCAACCTTATACGGGTACTTACCTCCAGGCATCCGCAATCTCAACCAGTCACCACGTCACCATTCAGGCTCCCGTTTTTGTCACACCGGGTCTGTACAGGATTTCGGTCGGACAAGCAGTTAGCGGCAACCCCAGCGTTGGAGTGATTACGCCTCTTGCACTGAACAACGCAGTGGTGGATGTACTCGTGTCCCCCGCAGGCCAGAGCCCGGATCCAGCAGCAAGCTTCACCGGGAACTACGCTTTTCTTTTCAAGGGCCAGACCATTGCTGATCCGGGGGTGCCTAGTGGAGTCGCCGTGGCCGGAACCTTCACGTCGGATGGCAAGGGCAACATAACAGCCGGTACGCTGGATCTCAATACCGCGGTCGGACTCGAACTCCAGAACGCGCCAGTGACGGGAACTTACCAGCTGGATACAACCGGGAAGGGTTCTCTCCTACTGATGACAACACAAGGGGTGCTGGGCTTTAACCTATTCGCTACTCCGGGCAAGCCCGGAGTAGTGGTCAGCAATGCCACGGTCGTACCGATAGGTGGGTTTACAGGTGCGGGAGAAATAAGCCGCACAGCAGACTTCTTCAGCGGTGGGAACGTCTTCTTGAACAGCCAAGACAACTTTGCCCCCTTTCCATTCGATATAAGTGCTGGATTCTCCGTAGAGTCTGCAGCGAGCAGCGGCTTTCTTCCCGGAGCCAGCTTACTCGAGTTTACCCTGGGCCTGACGGCGAAGGGCATCGGCCAGGCTATCCCGGGTTCGGCCGACCTGTTTACAGGAGCGAACGGCACCTACTCCAGCATTAAGACGGAGCGCTTCACCATGACACTTTCTGCTCCCGGGCAGCCCGCCTCTACTCCAACCCACTATGCGGTATATCAAGGAAGCGCGGAGCCTGGCGGCCCCTCCCCCAGCGACACACCTGTACTTTACCTTCTATCCTTGGATCCACACTCGTCTACTGACTTGGTTGTGGGTAAGATTCAAAGATAGAGAATAGTGGGATGCGCTTGCCTGTTTCTCGACTCCAGGCAGGCGCGTCCTTGCTTTGCCCCAATGTAATGGTCCGGCAGTGGTTGCCATGGGAACGTGTAAGTCACGGTTCTGCAAGCGCCACTTTCCATACGGATCGAACTGCTTACCGGATGTAAGTAGGTCAGCACGAAGTGTGCGCTGAGACTGCCAGCTCCCGCCGCACCTGCCGCATGGTTGCAAGATAGAACGCGAGGTTGTGGATCGAGTTGAGGGTGCCGCCGAGAGGCTCGCCGGAGGCGGCGAGGTGTCGGAGGTAAGCGCGGGTATAGCGGGCGCAGACGGGGCAAGCGCAAGCAGGGTCCGGCGGCCCCTGGTCCTCGGCAAAGCGACGATTTTTAATGTTCAACCGGCCTTCAGAGGTGAACAGCAGGCCGTGGCGGCCGGCGCGGGTGGGGATGGTGCAGTCCATCATGTCGACGCCGAGTAGAGCGTAGGCGCGGATCTCCTCGGGGTAGCCGACGCCCATGACGTAGCGGGGCTTGTCGGCAGGGAGCAGCGGGAGGGTGGCGGCGATGATTTCCAGGGTGCGCTCGCGGGGTTCGCCGACTGCAAGGCCACCGATGGCATAACCGGGAAAGTCCATGGCGACCATGCGCTCGGCGGCTTCCCGGCGCAGGGCAGGGTACATGCCGCCCTGAACGATGCCGAACAGACTGGGGCGGGCATGGGGGGCGACGACGGGCGCGGGCCAGCGCTGGGCTTGCGTGCCTACAAGCGCTTCACTCTCCCCTGCCCTCCATTGACCCTCTCCTTGAC
>CAXTWG010000087.1:0-7607 GCA_964247895.1 uncultured Acidobacteriaceae bacterium | reverse complement strand
GGGTATGGGTGAGGTGGTAGGGATGGTTGTTTAGGGCCGTCCCACAAACCGAAGCACGCATTTGTAGTACAGCAGGAGTTTCCACGAGCGAAGTAAGCATTTAATCCCCGCCCAAAATCTCTGCTTCGATCTGTATCGGAAACTTGACAGAGCGAGCAATGAAACACATCTTGTGCGCTTCATAGTGAATGGAGAGAGCCTTTTGTCTATCTGTGGGCGAAGCAATCCGAACTCTTGGTTTTAGCCGTACGAGGCTGATAGCACCCGACCCATCACTCGTCTCCTCCATAAGGCCGGAAGCTTCATCGTGATAGTCAAGGACACTTACCGCACTCGCGGAGCAAAGGTGCAAGTACCAGAGCATGTGACAAGAAGACAGGCTCGCAACCAAAAGCTCTTCAGGATTGAATCGCTTGGGATCTCCACGAAAGGCTGGATCGCTTGAGCCTTCAATCACGGCTTTGCCATGCGAAGCGACCTTGTAATCGCGCCGATAGCTACGGTAAGTCTTCGTCCCATCGCCATCGTTCCCAGTCCACTCGATCTGTACTTCGTAGATATGCTGCTTTGGAGGGCTCCCCGATCCTGGACGATCCGGTCGCTTGCTATCGCGTTCCTGTTCCCATAGTTTTGACGCGCTGCTACCCTGCTTAAGATCATCAACAACAAGAATCATCTGATGATCATGGTCGCTGTAGAGGGTCTCGATGTTGACTCCCGCGTCCGCCATCCGCCGAGTCAATTTTCCGAGCTGACCCGGTTCCGTCTGACTTAAACGTTGAACGAGTACCTCGCGTTCTTCGGTTACCCGAATTCCTACAGCTTCCAGCGCCTTACGGGCTGCAAATCCATCCTTGAATAGGAAATGGCCGATACCCGGCCCTTCACCGGCAATGGATGCGCCTCCGCCCTCGATACTTACGCCGGCACGCCCTAAAGCTTCCCCCATTTCGGCCAACGCACCAGGGCGGTTTTCAAGCACCACGGTTAAATCCTTCATGACTATCCCCCCTATCACGAAATGAATCCACGGTAAGACTATTCGGCTCTTGCTTGTTCTTCAAGATGAGTCCCTGACATGCCGGCGGTCCTGGTGCTCTTCCCGGCAAAGTTGCCGATCAAAAAGATAAATCGGTCATGCGTACTTGTGGCGCAGTAAGGCTGGGTTGCGCTCGGCAAGGGTGAGAATCAACTCACCGAATAGCGTATTCGCCCACGCGAACCAGGGCCGCGTGTACTTGCTCGCGTCGTCGAGCCAAAAGGACTCATGCATAAAGTGCGTCCCCGCCGTGGTATTCCGCAGTGTTCGCAGGCAGGCTGCCGTTTCCGCATCGTCGGTACTGGAGAACGCCCGAAAGATAATCGACATCGGCCAGATCCACCCCAGCCCCTCATGGGGTCCCCCAACACCCTCGCCCGCCGTGCCTTTGAAGAAGTAGGGGTTTGCTGGGGATAAAACGAAGGCGCGTGTGCGCTGGTACACCGAGCGGTCGCCTTCGAGAACGCAGCCGAGATAGTCGAGCGAAAGCAGCCCCGGCGCGTTCGCGTCGTCCATGCGTAGGGTATTGCCGTAACCGTCAACCTCGTACGCCCACATGTCGCCTGCCTGTGTGGAAATATAAGCATGCTGGGCAAGTGCGCGCGCGACCTCGTCGGCCAGCGTGTGAGCGTCCTGGGCAAGAGCTTGGTCATGCACGGCATTCGCAAGCTCTGCGAGCTGGATCAGGCTCTTGAGAGCGAAGAGATTTGCCGGGATAAAAAGCGGGTAGATGCAGGCGTCGTCCGACGGACGAAAACCGGAAAAGATCAAGCCCACGGGCTTCGCGGGATTGCCGTAACCGGACAAGGGCAGGGAATCGGTCGGGGCGTAAGCGGCCCGCTGAAAGTGGTAAGGTCCGGGCCCGGTTTTACGCTGTTGCTCGCGAAACGTCCGCACAATCGCCCGCGCCCCCTCACGCCACGCCGCGTCCAACGGCGCCGTACTGCCGGTCGCCCGCCAGTACCCATGCGCCAGCCGGAGCGGGTAGCAGAGCGAATCGATCTCCCACTTGCGTTCGCCCACGCCGGGTTTCATGTCCGTCTGGTCGTGGGTCGACCAGCTCAGCGGCGCGCTCGACGTACTCGGCAGGAAGGCATTCGCATACGGGTCCAGCAGAATGCACCGCGTCTGCCGACGGATCACGCCCTCGATCAGCGAGGAAAGCTTCGCGTCCTCCTTGCAGAACGGCAGGTACGGCCACACCTGCGCCGAGGAGTCCCGCAGCCACATCGCGTCGATATCGCCCGTGATGACAAACGTATCCGGCTTGCCCTCAAACATCCCCGGCGTCACAGTCGTGTCAAGCGTGTTCGGCAGACAATTTGCAAAGGTGAGGGCGAGTTGTGGGTCCTCGATCCGCTTGCTCACCGAAATTATGGCGGCTTCTACCGCGGAGCTTTGGAAGCGGCGCTCGCCGGCAGCCGGTCGTTTTTCGAGGACGGGCGGCGGAGCCTGGACAGGCAGATAGCTTGTCGAAGCAAGGGCGAGGCCGGCTTGGAGAAAATTACGACGATTCAGTTTCGTTCGTGCGTGCATGCGGGTTGGCGATCCGTTCTTCGGCTTTCGTTCGGGGGGTCCAGATCGCAAAAGCCGCAACCTGGGCCCCGCATCGTTCTATGGTTTCATGCCGTCAACGAGGGCGGCGCAACCTCCACCGCCGTCCCCAGGCTCATGTTCGGCTGCGTCCCCAGCTCGTACACAATGTGCCCGCCATGCCCGATCTCCTCGTGCGACACCCACAACCGGTCCAGCTTTTTATCGTTCACCATCACCGACTGGATATAGATCGCGTCCGGCGCTGACCGCTTGGCCTCGATGACCAGCTCCTTACCATCGCCTACCTGCACCGTTGCCTTGTCGAACAGCGGCGAGGTCAGCACATAGTTGCCGCTCACCGGGTCCACCGCGTACAGCCCCAGCGCGCTCATCAGATACCAGGCCGACATCTGCCCGCAGTCCTCGTTGCCTTCGAGGCCGTTCGGGTCGTTGCGGTACATGGCGGTCCGCAACATGTGGACCCGCGCCTGCGTCTTCCACGGCTGCCCCGCATACACGTACAGGTATGCGATATGGTGGCTCGGCTCGTTGCCGTGCGCGTACTGCCCCACCAGCCCCGCGATATCGGGCGGCGCATTCGCCGGCAGTGTCGAGGGCACCACAAACAACTGGTCCAGCTTGGCGATAAACGGCTCCCGCCCGCCCCACAGCTGCATGTACCCCTTCACATCATGCTGGATGCCGAAGGTCGTCTGCCACGCATTCGACTCCGTGTAGTCGCGGTACTTGGGCGTGTGTCCCATGTCGATCGGGTCGAAAGGACTGGTATACGCGCCCCCGGTGAGCCGGGCGCGAATAAACTGCGTCTTCGCGTCGAACAGGTGCTGGTAGTTCTGCGAGCGCTTGCGCTGGATCGCCGCGTCGTCATGCCTGCCCACCGCATCGGCCACATGCGAAACCGCCCAATCCTCATAGCAGTACTCGAGCACCTTCGACACCGACTCTTCTTCCTTGTCCGCCGGGATGTATCCAATGTCGCGATAGTAGCCGAGGCCCTTCCAGTTGTCGTCCATGTTGCGCTTGCGCATCACCGTGTACGCCGCCTGTGTGTCGATGCCCGGAATCTTCTTCCGTACCGCCTCCGCCATCACGCTGGCTGAGTGATACCCGGTCATCGTCCCGGTTTCCTTGCCCTGCAACGGCCACACTGGCATTCCGGCCGGGCTCGCCCCAGCCATCCGGGTCAGGTTATTGACCATGCCCGGAACGCGATCCTTCACAAACAATGTGTACGCCGGATGCAGCGCCCGGAAGGTGTCCCACAGCGAGTAGGCCGTATAGTTCTGCTCCCCGCTCGCAAGCGTGTGCGTCTGCCCGTCCATTCCCATGTACTCGCCATTCGCGTCCGAGTAAGTCGTGGGCGCGACCAGCATGTGGTATAGCGCCGAGTAGAAAATCGTCCGCTGCGTGGTGTCGCCGGTCTCGATCCGGATGCGGCTCAACTCCGTCTGCCACGCGTGCTTGGCCGCCGTGCGTGTGCCGTCGAAGTCGTAGCCCGGCATCTCCGCCTGCAGATTCTTCATGGCATTCGCGATGCTGACGCCGGAAATCCCGACCCGCACCAGAATCACATCGTTCGCCGCCGGCTGGTAGTGCAGCGCCGCCTTCACCACCGTGCCGCTGCTCCCCTTCGCGCCCTCGGGCGGCACCGTGCCGTCCTGCTGCAGGTCCACCTTCGCGAAAGGCTTGGAAAACTGCGCCGCGAAGTAGATGTGTCTCCCGCCCGCCCAGGCCATCACCGTGCGCTCACCCACGATCGTATGGTCGTCCACCACCGTCAGCGCCGCCCGCTTTACCGGGTTCCCATGCGCGTCGCCATAGGCATGCGCCATGTCGATTACAAAATGCGCATCGCCGCCCTTCTGAAACGTATACCGGTGCAGCCCCACGCGCGTCGTCGCGGTCAGCTCTGCCAGCACGCCCCGATCCTTCAAGGGGACGGAGTAGTAGCCCGGCTCCATTTTTTCGTCCGCATGCGAGAAAGGAGCCCGGTAGCCCTCGCCCGGGTTCTCGCGCGAGCCCGACTCCCACTTCACCGGCCCCACGTTCGGTATCAGCAGTACGTCCAGCATGTCGCCCGCGCCGGTACCGCTCAGGTGCGTGTGCGTGAAGCCTTGCAAGGAGCGGTCCGCGTCATAGTAGCCCGCGCACCAGTCCCAACCGGTCGTGTACGTGTCCGGGCTCAGCTGCACCGCGCCAAAGGGCAATGTCGCGCCGGGGAAGGTATGCCCGTGCCCACCCGTGCCAACGCGGATGTTGACATACTGCGTCAGGTCCTCGCCCCCGTTCTGCGCGGCTCCGTCATTCGAACCCTTGTGCGAAAAGCAGCCGCTCACCAGCGGCAAAACACCCGCGGCGGTGGCGGAAGCAAGAAAAGTACGTCGTGTCAGCATCGTCGGTATCGATCCCTCGCGCTTGCCCGGAAGCAAGCCGGTTCTTACAAAAAGCCTTCTAGAAGCATAGACCGCACCTGCTTCGGATGGCGAGCGAGCTCCCTTCTTCGCCCTTACTGGTGTACGCTGCTCTTTTTACACTTGCCTGCACATACTGGAGATCGCGTTGAAGACTCAGCTGCTTGCCTTTTCGCTCGCCGCGCTTGGAGCCGCACACAGCGCCGGCGCGCAGCAGGTCGCGCTCATGCCCATGCCCGCCTCGGCCCAGCGCGCCGACGGCTCGCTCACCGTCACTCCCGCGCAAGGCCTTTCGCGCTTCACCTTCCGCTACGGCGCCACCCCCAGCCCGCTCCTCCAAGCCGCGACCGTGCGTATGCTTTCCCGGCTCGACCGCGCCTGCGGCGGCGATGTGCGCCGGTCCGCTTTTTCCGGTACCCCGCCCGCGAATCCCACGCTCGAGATCGACGTTGCCGCCTCCGGCCAACCCATCCAGGCCCTCGGCGAAGACGAAAGCTACACCCTCACCGTGACCCCGTCCGCCGCCAAGCTCACCGCCCCCACTGACCTCGGCGCCCTCCACGGCATGGAAACCCTGCTCCAGCTTGCGTCCAACGAGAACGGCGCCTGCGTGCTCCCAGCCATCGCCATCCAGGACGCCCCCCGCTTTCCCTGGCGCGGCTTCATGCTCGATGTCAGCCGCCACTTCGAGCCCATCCCGGTTATCCTTCGCATGCTTGACGGCATGGCGCTTGCGAAGCTCAACGTCTTCCACTGGCACCTGTCCGACGACCAGGGTTTCCGCGCCGAAAGCAAGCTCTTCCCCAAATTGACGAGCGTCGGCTCCGGCGGCGAGTTCTACACGCAGGAGCAGATGCGCGAGGTCGTCGCCTACGCCCGCGCCCGCGGCATCCGGGTCGTGCCGGAGTTCGATATCCCCGGCCACGCCTCCAGCTGGATCCTCGCCTACCCTGAGTACGGCTCGGAAACCATCACGCAGCTGCCCACGGTCTTCGGCATCCCCGTCGCCGAGCTCGACCCTTCACGCGAAGCTACCTTTAAGTTCCTCAACGCTTTCATCGGCGAAATGAGCGCCATCTTCCCCGACCCGTACTTCCACATCGGCGGCGACGAAACAGAAGGGAAAGGCTGGCTCGCCAACCCGCGCATTGTCGCCTTCATGCAGAAAAAGGGCTTCAAAACCCCTGCCGAGCTCCAGGCTTACTTCAACCAGCGCCTCCTGCCCATCCTGCGGAAGCACAGCAAACGCATGATCGGCTGGGATGAAATCCTCAACCCCGCGCTGCCGAAAGATATTCCCAAGGAAATATTAGTGCAAAGCTGGCGCGGCGAAGCCTCGCTCGCCGCCGGCGCGAAACAAGGCTATGAGGGCATCCTCTCCGCTCCCTATTACCTCGACGCCGAAAAAACCTCTGCGCAGATGTTCCTCGCCGACCCCGTCCCCGCCGGCACAGCCCTCAACGCCGAAGAACAAAAACGTATCCTCGGCGGCGAAATCTGCCAGTGGGCCGAGCAGCTCAACCAGGAAACCGTGGACAGCCGCGTGTGGCCGCGCACCCTCGCCGTCGCCGAGCGGCTCTGGTCCCCGCAGTCCGACCGCGACGTCTCCTACATGTACCAAAGGCTTCGGAGGGCCTCGCTTGGGCTCCAGGACCTCGGCCTTCGTCACCTCGCCGGGCCACAAGTCCTGCGTGAAAACCTCGCCGGCAACACCCATCCCGAGGCTCTCGACACCCTCGCCTCTGTCACCGAGCCGGTCTCCTTCTCCGACCGCTACGAAGCCCAGCGCACCGATGCCCTCACCTCGCTCGACCGCCTCGTCGACGCCGTCGTCGCCGACCCGCCCTCCCGCCAGGAGATCGCCGGCGACGTGGAAGCGGTTGTCGGCAAAACACCGGCCGGCCCGCTCCTCACAAAACAGGACACCAGCGGCGATGTCCCCCAGGGCTTCGCCCCTCGCCGTGAGGACGCTGTAGCCGCCCTGCGCACCCGCTTTACCCGCTGGCAAACCGCCACCCCCGCCCTGCTCGCACTCTCCGCCGAAACACCGCGCCTCAACGACATCGGCCCACGTGCGCTCCAACTCGGCGAACTCGGCGCAATCGGCACGGAGGCCCTTGCCTACCTCGAAGCCCGCAAAGCCCCACCTGCCGGCTGGACCGACCACGCCCAAGCCGTCATGTCGGAAGCGGGGAAGGGCCCCGCCCTCGTCCACTTCACCTTCCTCGTCTCCCTCCAGAAACTCGTCGCCGCCACGGGCCGCTAGCAAAACCAGGTACCCACGAACCATGGCATCCAGAGAGCATCTGCGAAAAGGGAGTGCCCTGAGAGGGTCGGCAAAATGGGTCATCCTGAGGAGTGCAACGACGAAGGATCTGCTTCTTACTCGCTCCATCGCGGATCAAAACTACCGCGCCGTCAACTCCCCTAAAATCGCCCGTACATCCTCCACCCGCACCGTATGGAGCGCATCCCCATCCCGCGCTCCCATCTGCGCCCCACCATGGCCGTTCAGCGCCGCCCCAGGCCAGGGGCTCCGCAACGAGGCATGCAGCGTATCTACCGGCACCGTACGCCAAAGCTCCCCCGCATTCCCCACC
>CAXTWG010000086.1:0-7762 GCA_964247895.1 uncultured Acidobacteriaceae bacterium | reverse complement strand
GTTGGGGGCGCCGTTTTGGGTGCGACGCCGTTTTTTTGGGTTTGGGGGGGGTGTATTCAGGATAGCGGGGCGGGCAGTTCGCGGTTAGGATGAGCGAACGGTATGCCGAATATTTCCTGGAACGAGATTCGCCACAGAGCCATTCTGTTTTCGCGCGCATGGCAGGACGCGAGGCGGGAGCAGGCGGACAAGCAGACGTTCTGGAATGAGTTCTTCGAGGTGTTCGGGCTGACGCGGCGCACGGTGGCCTCGTTCGAGGAGCCGGTCCGGCGGATGAAGGGGTCGACGGGCTTTATCGACCTGTTGTGGCCGGGCAAGTTGATCGTCGAGCACAAGACGGCGGGGCATAGCCTGGAGGCTGCGGAGTCGCAGGCCTTCGAGTACATCCGCGATCTGGCTGCAAGCGGGCGGCAGGACGAGGCGCCGCGGTATCTGCTGCTTTCCGACTTTCAGCGGTTCGCGCTGTACGACCTTGAGCCTGACGAGCAAAGGGAGCTGCCGCTTTTTCGAGGCGTGCGGTTTGTCAGGACTGAGTTTCCGCTCAGCGACCTCCAGCATCGGATTCGCGATCTGGCGTTTATTCCCGGCTATAAGCTGCACGCGCCCAGGAAGCAGAATCCGGCGGACATCCGGGCGGTGGAGCTGTTGGCGAACCTGCACGACACCCTGGAGGCGGGAGGGTACGGCGGGCACGACCTGGAGCGGCTCCTGGTGCGGCTCCTGGTGCGGCTGCTGTTCTGCCTATTCGCCGAGGATACCGGGATCACGAAAGAGCCGAGCGCGTTTACCGCGTTCCTGGAGAACCGGACGCAGCGGGACGGGTCGGACCTGGGATCGAAGCTCAATCAGCTGTTCCGCGTCCTCGACACGCCGGAAGACAAGCGGCAGAAGCACTTGGACGAGATGCTCGTGGTGATGCCGTATGTGAATGGGGCGCTGTTCCGGGAAAAGCTGGAGTTCGCCGAGTTCAACGCGGACCAGCGGAATGCGCTGCTGGCCTGTACGCGGTTCGACTGGGCGAGGATTTCGCCAGCGGTGTTCGGGGCGTTGTTCCAGGAGGTGATTCGGGGCAGGCGCAGGCAGATCGGGGCGCACTACACCAGCGAGCGGGACATCTTGAAGCTGATTGGGCCGCTGTTTCTGGATGAGCTGCGGGCGGAGTTCGACGGGATTCTCGCGGATAGGTCCACGCGGCAAAGGGCGCGTTTGGACGAGCTGCACAGGAAGCTGGCGTCGCTCAGGTTTCTGGACCCGGCGTGCGGGTGCGGCAATTTTCTTGTTATCGCGTACCGGGAGCTGCGGGCGCTGGAGCTGGACGTCCTCAAGGAGCGGCATGGAACGCAGCAGGCGCTGAGCTTCACGGAAGTGAGCACTCTGTCGACGGTGGATGTGAACCAGTTCTATGGGATCGAGATTGAGGAGTGGCCGGCGCGGATCGCGGAGGTGGCGCTGTGGCTGATGGACCACCAGAGCAACATGCGAGTGCACGAGGCGTTCGGGCAGCCGTTTGTGCGGCTGCCGTTGAAGCAGAGCCCGCATATCCGGTGCGGGAATGCGTTGCGGATGGATTGGAATGAGTTACTGCCCGCGGGGAGTGCTCGTATGTGATGGGAAATCCACCGTTTGTCGGAAAAGCTTACATGAAACCCGATCAGAAGGTTGACATGAGTTATGTGGCTAGGGAGCTTGGCGGCAGTGTAAAGATTGGAGTGCTCGATTTACGTTGCAGGCTGGTATTTTAAGTCGGCCGTCTATACGCAAGAAGTTCTAAGCGCAGGAGCCTCTATACCTATCGCCTTTGTTTCCACAAACTCCATTACGCAAGGTGAACAGCCGGGCATTTTATGGAGCGTTCTTGGTCAGCGGTTTGGGTTAGACATTCAGTTTGCTTATCGAACTTTTCCATGGGAAAGCGAAGCACGTGGTAAGGCCCATGTACATGTTGTTATTTTAGGCATTTCTTTGCAAAACGGCAGAGCTAAACTTTTGAACGAGCAGGGCGAAGGTGGAGTGCAGACAGCAACCATCGTTAGCGCAATCAATCCATACCTATTAAGCGGGCGCACGCGGGCTTTACAAAAACGGAGTTCTCCAATGCCCGGCGCTCCCGATCTGATTTGGGGAAGCATGCCGAATGACGATGGCAATCTTCTACTTACCAAAGCAGAGAAAGACGAGCTGCTTGCTCGCGAGCCATCCGCAGCACCTTACTTAAGAAGATTTGTTGGAGCTAAAGAGTTTATTCATGGAATTGAACGTTGGTGTTTGTGGCTTACCCATATAGAGCCAGACAGGCTGTCGAAAATGCCCGAGGTCAGGGCGCGAGTCCATAAGGTTCGTGCGTACCGCCTTAAAAGCACTCGTAAAACAACGGTCGAGCTTTCAAGTAGTCCCTCGCTTTTCGGTGAAGTGCGCCAGCCTACATGCCCATACTTGCTGATACCGGAAGCTTCCTCGGAGTTAAGGGCCTACATACCGATGGCGATGCAGGAAGCGGAAGTTATTTGCAGCAATCTAGCGAAGATGATTCCAGGTGCCAGCAATTTCCATTTTGGAATCCTGACCTCGCGCATGCATATGTCTTGGGTGAATGTAGTCGCGGGGCGGCTTAAGTCGGATTACCGGTACTCGAACTCGCTGGTGTACAACAACTTTCCGTGGCCCGCGCCGACGGAGGCCCAAAGGGGGCGGGTGGAGGAGCTGGCTGGGCAGGTGTTGGCGGCGCGGGCTTTGTTTCCGGACTCGACCCTAGCGGAGCTGTACGATCCGCTGCTGATGCCGCACAGGAAGCTTGACCGGGCGGTGGAGCGGTGCTACCGGGCGGAGGGGTTTGCGAACGATGCGGCGCGGGTGGAGTTTTTGTTGGGCTATATGAACGACTGACCGCGCCGCTGCTGCCCGCGGAGGGGAGGAAGGGGCGGAGGCGGGCTCCAGAGTAAAAGTCGACCGCTTGTCCGGGAAAAGCAGATTCTTCGTCGCTTCGACCACCCCAGCGAGCAAGCTCGCCGGGATCCCCGGTGCGCTCCTCTGGGCAACACGTATTCGGCTTATGCGCGAGGGATTATTGGGGTGGAGGGGTCACGTCGGTTGCGATGAAAGAGCTGTCGGGGGATGGAGCGCGGTGGCCGTTGCTGGGTTCAGAGCGGACTTCCATGCGGGCGCGGGCGTAGGCGGCGGTTTGCTGGGCGAGGGCTTTGCCGCGGGTCGAGGCGCGGCGGAGGGTTTCCTGGAGGGCTTGGGTGTCGCCGGTTTCGAAGACGGCGATGGTGTCGAGGCCTTCGGGGTTGATCTCGAAGTAGGGAGCCTCGGCGAAGTTGCATACGTTGGCGACGAGCGCCTGGGGAAGGCGGACGCGATAAGTGTTGTAGCGCTCGACGGCTTGGTTGTAGGTTTCGCGGCGGCTGAGGATTTCGCCCTCGATGGTTTCAAGCTGGCGCATGAGCTGCTGGAAGGTCTGGTTGGCCTTGAGGTCGGGGAAGTTCTGGGCCAGCGCGGTGACCTGGGTGATCATGCGGTCGGCTTCCGTGTTGGCGGAGGCGAGGCCGGCGACGGTGGTGAGGTCTTCAGAGACCTGGAAATGCGAGAGCTTCTCGTGGGCGCCGTAGGACTCGGCGATATTGACAAGCTGGGCGGCGAGGTCGGCGCGCTTTTTGGTGACGGCGAGGGTGTTGGCGCGGCGGGAGCGGACAGACTCGGCAAGGGATTTGAGGGCGTTGTAGTACTTGACGAAGAGGCCGGCGAGAACGGCGGAGAGGAGCAGGAGAAGGAACATGGGCGGGGTCTCTCCGGGGAGGCGTTGGAGGGATTGTGTCACAGGCGGTGGGTGGTTGGGGAGAGGTGCTTTGTGGGTAAAGGAAGCATCTCCTTTGTCACTCTTTTTTCGGGGATGAAAATTTGGGGACAGGAACCATGTTGACTTCCGATAAGCGCGTTTCATAAAACGAATACGGAGAAAATGCTGGGCTACACCTCGCCGGCTGCGATAGTTCTTGTGCTTTCAAGCCTGATCGAGATCCACGTTGTCGAGAACTCAGCCGGTGGTTGTGAGCGACGCATGATTTGGCGATCATCCGGGTGTAACAATCGCTCTTTACCGAAGAGAGACTAGGCGGCGGTGCGGATCCCAGTCGCAATCCTGTGCTGCCGCGCAGAATTACTTTTTCAGCCCGCCAGCCGAGCAACGAAGCCGGCGATCTGCTTGGCCAATTGGACAGGTTCATCAATTGGAATCAAATGACCGCTTCCCTCCACAATTGCAAATTGCGCGTTCGGGATGCGAGCCACGACCTCACGCTTGTGCTGCTCAACAGAATCGAGCTGGTCGAGTTCACCCGCGAGAACCAGCGTCGGGACGTTGATCTTGGACATTTCGGACGAAATGTCTTTCAGAATGGAAGCAGTCGGATACGCCAGCGTCGCTTCTCGGGAACCCGACATGCTGTCCTCGACGATCTGCTCGACGACCGATGGAGCGGGCATCCGGGAGCTTAGAAACCTGATCGCCTGAAGGACACCCTCTCGGGTGTCATATGCATGAACCTGAGTCTCGCGCATTTCATCCGGAAGCCGGAGCGGGGTGGGAGGTGCTGGCGCGACGAGAACAAGCCCTTGCAGGCCTTCAGGATTGCGCGACGCGAGCAGCTGAGAGATTTTGCCGCCGAGAGAGTGGCCGACAAGAACATAGCTCTTGATGCCCAGAGTCTGAATCAATGAAAGTGTTTCGTCTGCTAAATCAGCGAGAGTATAGCCGGCCGCTGACTTGTCGGATTGGCCCCAACCGCGAATATCGTACGCAACAGTCGTAAACCTATCTTTCAACTCGGCGGCCACCTTGTTCCACGTCCTTGAGGTTCCTCCCCAGTAGTGCAGAAACACCAGAGCCGGCTCGCCGGAGCCACTCTTCTCGACGTTGAGGGACAGCCCTCGAACTTCGTATTTCATAGTTGTTTTCCTTTCAGGCTTGTTATGGCTCAGCTGCGAATCTCTCATCGCTGGTCAAACCATCAATACAAATAGGATAATCTTTTTGTTAAACTGATTCAGCAATGATGTATGAAAAGGGAAGATTCTCTCGGGAACAGATCGTAGAGGCGGGCGCATCCGTGTTGCTTATCAAGGGCTTTTCTGCCACGACGATGGCTGACCTGACGCAAGCAGCGCAGACGAGCGCGGGTAAGCTCACGCACTACTTCCCGACAAAAGCGAGCCTCCTAGAGGCCGCTTTTGAGCGGCTGATGGAGCAGTTTGAGCTGGGTCCCTTGCAACGTCTTTCTAACGCAACAGCTTCGCCAGAAGATCGGGTCTTTGAATTTTTGGATGGGGTTTACTGCCTATACGCGGGGCAAGCAGGACTCGTGGGGTGTCCGCTCGGACATGCGGCTGGAGACCCGGAGGGCGTTCCTTCTCCGGTCAAAGAGAAATCTTTAGAGTTTCTGGAGCGCGTCAGTGCGCTTTTTGAAAGAGCATTTCGCGACCTCAATGCATCGCCGTCGGCAGCACACGCCAGGGCCGCTCTCTTTGTAAACGCCTGGCAAGGAGCTGTCGTCATCGCTCGTGCGGGCGCTGGACTAGACCATATTCGAAAAGTTTTCCGGTTCCTCAAGGATAGCGTCGAGTCAGGCTGTTGATCCAACCGGCAAGCTGCGGCATCCGTTGTCTCCGTCCTACATGCTTTCCGCTCACGCATTTCGGACGAGAGGAACGCACTAACGTTGCGCAAGCTTCCATCAATGGGAGGGAGTTTGCGCCAGTGTGAAAGCCGGATCAATAACGATCAGTCATCTTTTCGGAAGCCATTCGTTACAAACGGTTTTTTGTGAGCGCGGCAGGAATGTTGGGGAAGGCAGGTTCTAAGCCGCCGCTCAGGAGAACCCCATTTAAAACCGCCCCAGTCAACAAAGACTGCTGGCCGTGGGCTACGGTTGAAAGCGATATGTGGGACGCTCGGATGGCTTGCAGTACATAAATCAGATCCTTCGCTGCGCTCAGGATGGCACCTTTTCTACTTTTTCGAACCTGATCAATTAAGCGTGGGCGGGTTCATGCTCCTCGGTGCGCGCGGAGTCTTGGGCTTTTGGTTCGGGTGAGCTTAAGGGAAGGTCGCGGCTGAAGGAGGGATAGAGGAGGGGGAGGACGTAGAGGGTGAGGAGGGTGGCGGTGATGAGGCCGCCGATGACGACGGTGGCGGTGATGAGGACGGGGCGGAGGCGGTCGGCGGCGCCTTCACGGACGGCGCGGGCCATGTCCAGGCCTTTTTCGCGGAGGTTGTTGATGTGGGAAACCATGACGACGCCGTCGAGGACAGCGACGCCGAACAGGGCGATGAAGCCGATGGAGGCGGACAGGTTGAGGTTGATGCCGCGAAGCCAGAGGGCGGCGATGCCGCCGACGAGGGCGAGGGGGACGATGAGGAGAATGAGGACGGTTTGTTTTACGTTCTGGAAGCTCGCGTAGAGGAGGCCGCAGATGATGAGCAGCGAGAGGGGGAGGGCGATGGCGAGGCGGGCTTCGGCTTGCTGCTCGTTTTGGTACTGGCCGCCCCACTGGAGGGAGTAGCCGGGGGGCAGCGGTAATTGTTGGGCGATCTTCTGTTGTGCGTCCTTCACATACGACCCGAGGTCGCGGCCTTCGACATTGGTGGAGACCAGGACGCGGCGCTGGGCGTCCTCGCGGTTGATGAGGATGGGACCGGAAACCTCCTTGATGGCGGCGACCTGGTCGAGCTGGACGAGCTCGCCGGAAGGGGCTTTGAGCTGGAGGGTGTGGATGCTGTCGAGGTTGTTGCGGAGGTTTGACGGGAGGCGGACGGCGATGGGAAAGCGCTGCTCGCCGTCGACCATTTCCGAGATCTGGCGGGAGCCGAGGAGGGACTCGATGACCTCCTGGATGTCGGAAACGTTGAGGCCGTAGCGGGCGGCCTGGGCGCGGTTGATCTGGATTTCGAGGTTGGTGGCGCCGCCGATGCGCTCGAGTTGGGGCTGGGATGCGCCGGGGACGGAGGCGAGGATCTGGTTGGCTTGGTGGCCGAGGCGCTCGAGGGTGGCGAGGTCCTTGCCGAAGATTTTGAGGGCCAGGTCGCCGCGGGCGCCGGTGATGGTTTCGTCCATGCGCATTTCCATGGGTTGGGTGAACTCGTACGCGACGCCAGGGATTTTACCGAGGGCGTCCGAGAGGCCGTCGGCGAGTTTCTGCTTGGTGTTGAAGGCTTTGCGCCACTGGTTGCGGGGGTAGAAGTTGATATAGGCGTCCGTTTCATAGACGCCCATGGCTTCGGTGGCGAGGTCGGGCCGGCCCATTTTGGCGACAACGGTGGAGACTTCAGGGAAGGAGCGGATGGTTTTGTCGATTTGCTGCTGGATTTTTATGGATTGAGTGAGGGAGATGCCGGGAAGTTTTTTAGAGGTGATGACGAGGGAGCCTTCGTCGAGGGTGGGCATGAACTCGGTACCAATGAAGAAGAGGGAGGCGACGGCCGCGATGACCAGGGCGAGGGCGGAGAAGAGGATTAGTTTGCGGTGGTGTTCGGCGCGGTCGAGGGAGCCGGCGTAGCGGGTGCGGAGGTGGTCGAACCAGGGGGTGTCGGCGGGGCGAGAAGAGGCAAAAGCAGATCCTTCGCTTGCACCCCAGCGAGCAGGCGCACTCGCTGGGGACCCCGCGCTGCGCTCAGGATGACCCTGTTTTTGGGTGCGGGATTGGTTCCAGGGGAGACGGGCGAGGGTGCGCTCGCGGAAGCGGAAGAAGGCGGCGATGGGGCGGGAGTGGG
>CAXTWG010000085.1:0-7806 GCA_964247895.1 uncultured Acidobacteriaceae bacterium | reverse complement strand
CCTCTTGGCTCCCTCGTCCCCTAGCCTCCTAGTCCCTAGCCCCCCGGCCCTTCCACCAGATCCCCCAGCACGTGCATCCGCATGAAGTTCGTCGAGCCCGAGTTGGTCCGGGTCCCCGCCACGATGCCCACAATCTCTCCGGCGCGCGCGAACCGGCTCCGCACCAGCGCGTCCTCGACTGTTTCGATCATCCGTTCCGTGGTCGCCGCCTTGCCGCAGGCGAGCGGAAACACCCCGCGCAGCAGGCTCATGCGCCGCAGCACCGCCGGCGAGCTCGAAAGCGCGCAAATCGGGGGCTTGGGCATGCGTTTCGAGAGCAGCCGCGCCGTCGCTCCCGATTCGGTGAACACGGCGATGGCCCGGATATCGAGGTCGTTGGCCGCGTGCGCCATCGACTCGCAGATCGACTCGGGCACGGTCGAGGCATGGGCGCGGGTGCGCACCGGGTACAGCCCAGGCAGCTCGCGCATCTGCGCCTCGGTTTCGACCACGATCTTCGCCATCATCTTTACCGCCTCGACTGGGTACTTGCCAGCCGCGGACTCGGCCGAAAGCATCACAGCGTCGGTTCCGTCGTAAACCGCGTTCGCCACGTCCGAAGCCTCGGCGCGGGTCGGGCGAGGATTGTCGATCATCGACTCCAGCATCTGGGTCGCCGTGATCACCGGCTTGCGCGCCTCGGCCGCCCGCCGGATGATCAGCTTCTGCATCGCCGGCACCTTTTCGGGCGGCACTTCCACGCCTAAATCCCCGCGTGCCACCATCACCCCGTCCGCGATCGCGAGGATCTCGTCTACGTTCTCGATCGCCTGCGGCTTTTCGAGCTTCGCGATGATCCAGGTATCGGCCCCCGCCGCCGTGATCCGGTCCTTCACCAGCCGGACATCCTCGGCATTGCGCACAAAGGAGAGCGCCACCGCGTCGACCCCCGCCCCGATCGCGAACTCGAGGTCCGCCGCGTCCTTTTCCGTCAGCGAAGGCACCTTGGCCGCGATCCCCGGCAGGTTGATGCCCTTGTTTTCACCGAGCAGCCCCCCGTTGACGACCAGACACTCGACCTCCTCGCCTACAACTCGCGTGACCAGCAGCTCAATCAGCCCGTCCGAGAGCAGGATCCGCGAGCCTGTTTCGAGATTCTCCGCAAGCGTCGGAAAAGTCGTCGCGATCCGTGTCCCGGTCCCCAGAACATCCTCGGGCGTGATCGTGAGCGCCTGGCCCGCCTCGAGCAATACCGGCACCCGCCCTTCGAGCTTGCCTGTCCGGATCTTCGGCCCTTGGAGGTCGGCGAGGATGCAGATCGGCTTGCCCTCCTCCCCGGCCACCTTGCGGATCATCTCGATCAGCGTTTGTTTGCCGTCCTGCGTCCCATGCGAAAAGTTCAGCCGCGCCACGTCCAGCCCCGCCCGCAGCAGCGCCCGAAAGGTGGCCTCATCACTTGAGGCCGGCCCGAGGGTCGCGACGATCTTGGCCCGCCGCGGCTCGCCCCCCATTCTATGGAACGGGTCGATCTCCATCCCTTTTGCCGCGATCAGCCCTGTATCCGCTACACCTGTTTCCGTCATACCCGCCACTCCTGTCCACCCTCTCCCAAACCCGACCGCGCCCCTGCGCTCCAACCGGGCAGCCCGTCCGGGAACTCCCGCGCATCGTCCTCGGCCAGCGTCGATGCTTCCTGTTCGTCCCACATCGGGTACACCTGCGCGTTGAACTCCGCTCCGACCAGGGTCGCCACGGAAACGAAGTACAGCCACACCATGGTCGCAATCCCGGCTCCCAGCGAGCCGTACACACGCGAATAGTCGGCGAACCGCGTCACGTACCAGCCGTACGCCATGGTAGAGCCAAACCACGTCCCGGTGGCAAGCAGGGCGCCCGGCAATGTCCGGGACCAGGGCGGCCGTACCGCCGTCGCGAAGTGAAAGATCACCTGGCAAACCGCCACCCCGGTCCCGAGCGCCACCAGCCAGCGCGCCCCGCGCCACACGAGCACCACGGAGGCGCGCAGGGCGTGGTCGGCATTCGCGATCATCCACAGCTCGATCTGGTGGCCGAACACCACGAACGAGGTCGCGAACAGCATCGGGATCAGCGCGGACGGGATCAGAAGCAGCGCCACCAGGCGCTCCTTCCAGAACGGGAACTGCCCCCGCGGCAGCCGGTACGCCCGCCGGAACCCTTCCATCAAGGACAGCATCACACCCATCGCCGCCAGGAGCGCGACGGTCCCCGCCGATACAAGCACCCGCTTGCCTCGCGCCGGGTTCGGCGTGAAGTACACGGCGGCCAGGTTCATGGTGTCCGGCGGCAGGAGGTCGGCAAGCAACGCCCGGACATCCGAGCGCACCAGCTCCGTCGTCGGCGCCTTGGCCAGCAGCCAGGAAATCACCAGCAGCCCCGGAAACAGGCTCAAGAGCTCCGAATACGCCGCCGCTTTCGCGAGCGCGAACGCATTGTGCCCAAAGGCTTTTCCGAGCGCGCGTTGGAGGTGTTCGAGTCCCCGTCCGACCATGGCTCCTCCAGCTTACAAGGCGGCGGAAATCCCCGCGCGCCGGGCTGCCCTTTTCTCTTTCCATCTTTCCCGCGCCCGGCGTAGTATTCACCTCCGTAGAGGACGCCCGCGCTCGTACGCACTGTATTTTCGAGCGCCCTCCCGAAGCCCCTTCGCGAACGGAGCTCCTCCATGCAGCGTTTTCCCGTCTTCTCCGCCCTCGCCCTCCTGCTCATCGCCGGCTGCGGCCGCCACTCCAAAAGCGAGCACTATTACCTTCTGGCCACCAACATCGGCCTCCCCTACTGGCAGGCGGCCAACGCCGGGCTCCAGCGCGCGGCGGAGGAAGCCGGCGTGTCCACTGAAATGCGCGGCGCCATGAGCTTCGATCCCGCGGTCGAGCTGCGCGAGTTCAAGGACATGCTCGCCCGCAAGCCGGCCGGCATCCTTATCTCGGTCGCCGACCCGCGCCTCCTGACCCCCGAGATCAATGCCGCCATCGACGCCGGGGTCCCGGTGATCACGGTCGACGCCGACGCGCCCGATTCGCGCCGCCTGTACTTCATCGGCACCAACAATCTCGAGGCCGGACGGCTCGGCGGCCAAAGGGTCGCCGCCAACCTCGACGGCAAGGGCAATGTCGTCTTTTTCACCAATCCCAAACAGGAAAACCTCGACGAGCGACTGAAAGGCTACAAGGATGTCTTTGCTGCCTACCCCGGCATTCATGTCGCTGAGGTTTTCGACATCCACGGCGACTCCGGCAACGCGCTCGACAAGGCCGGCGAATACCTTCGCCGCACCGGCCCGGCGAAGATCGATGCCGTGGTCTGCCTTGAAGCTTCTTCCGGCAAGGACGTCGCCGAGGCATTCAAACGCGCCGGCGCCCAGGGTCGCACCCTGGTCGCCATGGATACCGACCGCGATGTGCTGTTCGGGGTCGGCAACGGCGTCATCGACGCCACGGTGGCGCAAAAGCCTTACACCATGGCCTACCTTGGGCTCAAAGCCCTGGTCGCCATGCACGAGAAACCCATCCCTTTTAACAAGGACTATGCCGGCGACCCATCCTCGCCCTTGCCCGCGTTTGTGGACACCGGCGTTGCGCTCGTCGACAAGCAAAACGTCGACAGCTTCCTCGCCAAGCCTTCGGCCGAGTCAGGGCAGTAAGCGATACTCGCTGTTTGTAATCAAGACCCGCCCCGAAGGGGCCGCCGGCCGCGCAGGCAGTCTAAAGCAATTCTCCTTTTAGTACAGTCCCCCAAGATCCGCGCTGTACGGCTTTTCTTGACGGAAAAGCCGCATTGAGAATTGCGGCTTCGGTCTACGGGTGAGGGAGAATTGCTCCAGCTCCGCTTTCCGGTTTTGCTCCAAACAAAGGACCAGTTTCCGCTGCTGTACTCACCGTGAGTACAGCAGCTCGGCACGTCCTTTGTTCTTCCTTTTGTTCTTCCTTTTGTTCTTCCTTTTGTTCTTCCTTTTGTTCTTCCTTTTGTTCTTCCTTTTGCTTACGTCCGCGGCTGCGCCGCCGCGCCTGGTGAGTCCGCGGTGCTGCCCTGGTAGCGCGAGTGCTTCCCGTCGCCCGGCTGTAGCGGCGAGATGCCGCCCTTCTTCATCAGCTGCGCCGCGATCTCGTAGATCTCCTCCGGCGCGTAATCCGGCGAGAACAGGGTCGGCGCTTCACCGACCACCGGCCCTTCGGCCGCGTACTCCGGCACGCCCGGCCTGACTTCAAGCGGCTGCCCGTCAGCCCAGTCCGCCGGCCCCGACCACACACCCTGGACGTCCGCGTACTCGCCCTGCTCGTTGAAGGTGTACAGCACACGGTGCGAGCCCATTGCCTGCCACTTGCGTGCTTCCGGGATCTTGGCGTCGTCGATATTCGGTGTCGGCAGCATCTTTGTCACTTCTACGCCGGTAATCTTGCGTAGAGCCAGCGCATATGCCGCCTGGTGCACGCCGCCGCGCACCATCAAGTAGCCGATCACGTCGCGGGCCGCCTGGTTGTCCGTCATCATGTAGCAGCGGTGCTTGTGCATGCGCGCGCCGGTCTCCAGAAAGAAGTTGTGGAGGAGGTCGGCGACCAAGTTGCCGCTTGAAAACACATGCTGGCCGGTCCAGTAGTGGCCCATTGAGTCCATGACCTGGTGCCCGCCGCCGCCCACGATGGTGTGGTGCGTGTTTCGCAGGTTTTTCGCGTCCTCGAGCGGTGCGCTCGTCGGGTCGCCTTCCTTGGTCGAGCCTTCAAGCATGAGGTTGATCGCGTGCGAGATCAGCTCCACGTGCCCCAGCTCCTCCGCCGTGATGCTGGCAACGAGGTCGTAGAACGGCTTGAGCTTTTTTTTCTCCTTGAAGCCGAACGACTGGTGGAGATAGTTGTTCAGGGTGGACATTTCGCCGAACTTGCCGCCCAGCAATTCCTGGATGGCGGCCGCGCCGTTCGGGTCCGGGCTGGCCGGCTTTTGGAGCGGAATCAGCAGCTTTTCTGTGCGCATGAACATAGTGTGAGGATCTCCTGAGGCAATGTCGTATGGGTGAACGGGCGAGCCCGGCAGCCGTGGGACAAAATGGGCTTAGCCGTACTCAAAAGTTGTGCTACAGAGTTTGGGATGCCAGGGTTCCTCCCCTTTTCACAGATACGAGCAGGAAGTGTTCGGCCTGCGAACACTTTGGCTCTTCTTCAAATAACAATCTTCCGCTGGGCAGCGGAGCCCTCGCTTCAAGCATCCGTGGCTCTCCTGGTCGAACCTGCTCACAAAGGGGAGCAGACGCGGGGATGAGACAAGGGGATGAGACAAGGGGATGAGACAAGGGTGCCGACCGGTCTCGCCGAAGGTCGCGTGCAGCCTGACCCGCCCTGCTATGCTCAAAAAGCCATGATCAAGGGGCTCACCTTTCTCCGCTCGACGAGCACGCCTGCGGCGTACGACCGGCTCCACAGCTTTTTCTCCTCGCTCGGCTTTGAGGCCGGCCCCGGCTGGGAGCGCGGGAGCAGCCGCGCGGCCAGCTTTCGCGCGCCCCTCGGCTCGGTTGAGTGGATCGACGGGCTGACCGATTTGCCCAAAGGCGATCTGCCGGCTGAGTTTCTGGTTGAGGTCACCGCGCTGGGCGCGGTGCGCGATGCAGCCGAAGCCTGGCTCCGCCGCATGGGCGCCGTCGATGCGGAGGTCGCGAAACAGCTGACTGCGATTGAGCCGACAAGCTGGAAGACGGAGCTGTTTACCGTCGAGCCCGTGCCTGGCGTCCCGGTCGCTTTCTGGCAGTGGGCCGACCCGCTCAAAGCGAAGCCCGCGGCGCTGGAAGGGGACCTTCTCGCCACCGGCATGCGCTTCGCCATTGTGGTCGCGCGCTGGAATGCCGTCATCACTGACCGGCTGCTGCAGGGCGCGCTGGACTGCCTCCACCGGTCTGGGGCAAGCCGTGCGGATGTAGAGATCGTGCGGGTTCCAGGCGCGTGGGAGATACCGGACGCGGCTCGCAAGCTCGCCGAAACGGGGCGCTTTCAGGGCGTGGTTACCCTCGGCGTGCTGCTGCGCGGCGAGACCGCGCATTACGAGGCGATCTACAACGAGGTCGCGCGCGGCATCGGGCAGGCGCAACAGGAGACAGGGGTGCCGCATGCCTTTGGCGTGCTGACCTGCGAAACCTTGGAGCAGGCGCTGGACCGGGCTGGGCTGAAGGCCGGCAACAAGGGGTTCGAGGCGGCTTCTGCGGCGATCGAAATGGCTTCGCTCCACCGCAAGATCGACGCCGGGGCAAGGCCGTGAGCCAGCCCGTCGGCAAACGCCGCAAGAGCCGCGAGCTCGCCATGCAGATGCTGTTCCAGGCCGATGTCGGCAAGCAGAGCCCGGAGCAGGTGCGCAAGGTGTTCTGGGAGGCGCGCGACGAGGTGGAGCCGGAGGTGCGCGGTTTCGCCGAGGACCTATACCGGGTCGCGAACGTAAAGGAAGAGGAGATCGTGGAGCTGATCGGCAAGCACGCGCAGAACTGGCGCATGGAGCGGATGCCGGCGGTGGACCGGAGCGTGCTCAAGATGGGGATCGCGGAGATGCTGGGCTTCCCCGGCACGCCCGCGCCGATTGTGATCAATGAAGCGCTCGAGATCGCGCGCCGCTACTCCGGGCCTGACTCGATCAACTTCCTCAATGGGGTGCTGGACGCGGTGGCGCGCAGCCGTCGCCCAAGCTGGGAGCCGGCGGAAGGGCGGCGCGGATGAGGCGCTTGCCGGGCCTCAAAAGCGCGCTGGCACTCCTGCTGGTGCTTGCCGTTTCCGGCTGCACCGAGCATGCGTCGGAGGCGGACAAGGCCGCGGCGGCGCAGGCGGCGGCGCAAAGGCAGCAGCAGGCGGATGAAGCCGTGGCGGCACGGAAGGGAATCCGGGCGGCGGAAGCGCAGCTGGCGCAGCTGCCGCCGCCGTCCAAGGGGCGCTACCTGCAGGTCCACACGGTTGAAGCCTGGAACAATCCTTTTCTGGTGGTGGGGCGCAAGGGCATTACGCTGCGGATCGCGTTTCCGGCGAACATGACGGTGCTGCCGAATGGGGTGCTGCCGCAGGCGCGGCTCCAGGCGGCGGGGCCCAACAAGCGCGAGCTGACGATGCGGCTGATCGACCTGCCGGAGGTGCTGGCGGCGCTTGGGGAAGAGAGCTGGCCGTATGGAAGGGTGGTCGCCGTGGAGGAGGACCCCCAGACGCCGAGGAAGGAGCGCCCGCAGATGCGGCGCAATGTGGAAGCGGTGATGGCGATGCTGAACGATTTGGATGTGGTCGCGAATGAATGGCCGTACGGGGCGCGCTGAGCTTGTTTTCGCGCGGAAATGTTCCACGTGGAACAGCAAGCCTGGATGCCTTTTTTCGGGTTTATTGCGGTGTAAATTGTTGCTTCTCAATGGGTTAGGGATGGGCTAAGTGCTTGGCATTGAGTTGCGGGTCTGCGTGCTGGGGATGGCGTGCGGGGAAGCAAAAGCAGGTCCTTAGTTGCGCTCAGGATGACCCATCTCACACCAAGCCGTTTCGGATGACGGGGAGCCGCGAGGGGGATCGATCAGGGGGATAGCATAGTGGTGTGATCTCCCCTGTCTTTCCGATTCTGCAATCTGCGCCGACGCGGGCTCCTTTTGGGGCGAGCGGGGCTTTGGCGGACGCTTTGAAAGCGGCGGTGCGGGGGGAGGTGCGGTTCGACGCGGGGTCTCGGGCGCTGTATGCGACGGATGCTTCGAACTACCGGCAGGCGCCGATTGGGTTGGTGGTGCCACGCGATGCGGAGGATGTAGTTGCGGCGATGCGGGTGTGCCGGGAGCATGGGGCGCCGGTACTGGCG
>CAXTWG010000084.1:0-8158 GCA_964247895.1 uncultured Acidobacteriaceae bacterium | reverse complement strand
TCCCCAACCCCTGCGAGCATCTCCACATGAGCAGCAGTGCCTGGCAGCGCACCGCCAAACGCATTCGCGTCCCGCTCGGCTTCGCATTTGCCGCCGTTTTCCTTCTTCTCGCCCACCCCACCGGGCGCTCGCTCGCTTGGAGCCTGCTTCTCGTTCTTCCGGGCCTGCTGCTGCGCGCCTACGCCTCCGGCTACGTCAAGAAAAACGCCGAACTCACCGTTACCGGCCCCTACGCCTGGACCCGCAACCCCCTTTATCTCGGCTCCATGCTCCTTGCCTTCGGTTTCGCCGGCGCAGCGCGCTCCCCCCTCCTTGCCGTCCTGCTCGCCCTGCTCTTCGCCGTCATCTATATCCCCGTCATTTGCGGCGAGGAGCAATACCTCCGCGCCCATTTCCGCGGTTTCCCAGCCTACGCCGCACGTGTGCCGCGTCTTCTCCCGTGGCGCATTCCCACACGCTTTTCCACGAATGAGCAAGGCCGCTTCGCCCCCGCTTTATATCGCAAGCACCGTGAGTACCAGGCCTTCATCGGCGTGGCCGCACTCTATTCCGCCCTGCTCCTGCGCCTGGCGCTCTCTTCCAAGCATTGAGGGAGGGGCTTCCGCTTCACTGGTTTTCGCGATTGCGCTCGCTTCTTGGGTCTTCTTCGCTCGGCGTCGTTGCCGTTCCCGGCAGCATCTTGCCTTGTGTTTACTACCCCGGCAACCCACGATCCCCGCATGCCTCTTCCCGCGATATCTTGGCCTGCCATGAAGTTCATCCCGCTTTTTGCATTTCTCCTTACCTTCGCGATCATGCCTTGCCACGCCGTCCTCACCGGCTGGACCACTCCCATCGCTCCATTCAGGATCTCCGGCAACCTTTACTACGTCGGCTCGCGCGATCTGGCCAGCTACCTTGTCGTTACGCCCAAAGGCAATATCCTCATCAACGCCAACCTCCAGTCCTCACCGCCGCAGATTCGCAGGAGTATCGAAAAGCTCGGTTTCCAATGGGCAGACACCAGGATTCTTCTTAACAGCCAGGCGCACTACGACCACGTAGCCGGAGCGGCCGAAGTTCTTCGAGAAACCCACGCCAGGAACATGGTGATGGATGGCGATGTTGCGGTCATCAGGACCGGTGGAGCGGCCGATTTCGATCCCACTCTCCCGCATTTCCCTCCTGTGCGCGTCGACCGCACGTTGCATGACAACGACACCGTTACCCTTGGCGGCGTCACCCTTACCGCTCACAAAACAGCCGGGCATACCCAGGGCTGCACCACCTGGACCATGCAGACGCACGAAGGCAGCCGTACCCTCAACATCGTCATCGTCGGCGGCTGGGCCCTCAACCCCGGTGTGCTGCTTGTACCCAGCCACGGAAGACCCGCCGCTTACCCGGGCATTGCATCTGACTTCGACCACACCTTCGCCACCCTGAAGACTTTGCCTTGCGATATCTTCCTCGGCGCACATGGAATCTACTTCGACATGCTCGCCAAACTCGATCACCTGCCCAAGGAAGGCAGTTCCGTTTGGATCGATCCTGACGGCTATCGCAGCGCCGTGGTCGAGCTTGAGAACGCGTATCGTAAAAAACTTGACCTGCAACAGGCAAGCAGATGACTGGAGTTTGTGAGTTCTCCAGGATTCGCGATCCGGTTTACACACATGCGCTGGGGATGGCTATGCTCATGCCTCCGTCCGCCATGACAATGGCTCCCACCATGAAGCTGGCCTTCTCGGACGCAAGGAATGCTGCAACCTCGGCGATCTCCTCCGGTCGCCCCGGGCGGCGAATAGGAGCGTTCCTGCCATGTTCGGCGAGAAATTCACGGCCATCCTCACGAAAGGTGTTGAGCAGATTCGTCACCACATCGCCTGAACCGATTGCGTTGACTCGCACGCCGTACGGGATGGCCTCAAGCGCAAAAGTTCGGGTCAGTTGCGCCAAAGCCCCCTTCGCGGCGGCGTAAGCGCTGATTCCAGGGAAGGTCTGAAAGCAGGCATAAGAGCCGATATTCACGATGGCGCCGCTCTTTTTCGGAATCATGGCTTTCAATGCTTCGCGCGAGTGAAGAAAGACTCCGGTAGAGGTCGTCTCCAGGATCAGGTTCCAATCCTCGAGCGTCATCTCGATGGCTGGCTTATAAAGGATCCGTCCGGCGTTGTTCACAAGAATGTCGAGCCTGCCAAACCGCTCCTGAGCGAGCGTCACTGTACCGGATCGCGGTGTCTTCCTTGGAAGCGTCTGCAAGCAGAACAGCGACGTTTTTGTTTCCGGAGAAAATCTTCTCTATCTCTGGATTGAGGTCCTCAGCCACGATCGCCGCTCCCTGTTTCAGGAACAGCTGTGCAATCGCAAGTCCTATCCCACTTGCAGCTCCGGTGACGATCGCCACTTTACCGTGGAACGGTGCACACTCCACATTCATGCCATTCTCCTTAAAAATACGTTACGTAGCGTGTCTAAAGAATA
Organism: uncultured Acidobacteriaceae bacterium; assembly: GCA_964247895.1. Classification (GTDB taxonomy): domain Bacteria; phylum Acidobacteriota; class Terriglobia; order Terriglobales; family Acidobacteriaceae; genus EB88. The sequence continues at coordinate 5,695 of CAXTWG010000084.1, read as the reverse complement.
GGATGCGAAGAGAAGGCCAGAGTTTCATTGGGGACGCATGACAAAAGAACAATCGGAAAAAGCCGATCCGCTGGTAAAGGTGCGACGCAGGGGAGCGAAGGCGACAGAACTGATTCTGCGGACCGTTCTGGAGCTGGGTGAGGAACTGGGATTTGAGGCTCTGACGGTCGAGGCCATTGCAGCTCAGTCCGGGATAGCAAAAACGACGATCTATCGGCGATGGCCCAATGTGTCGGCAATCCTCATGGACGCCTTTCTCTTCGAGGTAACGAAAGATGCGCCGATCCTGGAAAAATCCACGGCACGGGAAAGCCTTTCGGCCTCAATGAAGCTCCTGGTTGCGGTTTATGATGGGCGGCGCGGCCAGACACTTCGCACGGTGATCGGACGCGCTCAAACAGACAGCAGCCTTCGCCATGCCGTACAAGAGCGGTGGGTGGAGCCGAGAAGAAAGCTCGCCCGAGCGATCCTGCAGGGAGGGATAAACCGCGGAGAGCTTCGTCCTGATCTCGACGCCGATGTGATCCTGGACACTCTTTACGGCGCCATCTATCACCGTTTTCTCCTGCCCTACAACAATTCTGCTATGTCCGCGGCCTTTGTTGAAGCTGTCCTCGAAGCCGTGTTCTGTGGCATCACTGCCAAAACGCCGCCCTGTTAGTTGCCGTGCACCGGAGTCGAGGCCGGAAGCTGAGATCCAGGCAAGCAGGGTACAAGCGGTCTCATAAACCCGCAAGCTCGGATGAAGCCCCGGATGAGACCCGCTGCAAAGCGGGTCTTAAACAGTTTGCCGGAGTCACAAAACCATTTATGAGACCGCTTCTAGACAGTCAGAAATCTTGTCCCCGGAACGGCGGGCGGGTGAGCAACACCAAATTCACTGAAACTCTGAAGAACCGGCCGCCTCCAGCGGCCATTCCACGGTAGCCGAAATCGAGCGCGCCGAGGCCGAATCGCAGGAGCGTTTCCCTGATGTTCTCGACCGGCAAACCTCGACAGGGCTTTTCCGTCAAGAAAAGCCTCAAGCAATGACGCCCGGATCGATACACCTCTCGGCAAACCGCTCTAAACTCTGGAAGTACGCCTAAACAGAATGTACAAACTGCCTCGTTTTCGCAATTCGCCCGCCGGCCCTTTTGTCTGGACAGCCCTGCTCCTGGCTTTCACACCGGCCGTCGCCCAAACACCCGCGCCGGTCTTCCCGAAGCCCTCTCCCGGCTGGAGCTTTCCCACCAAACAAACCCTCACCTACGCGGCGGACTGGCGCGTTTTCTCCGCCGGCTCCGCGACCATACACCTTGAAGCCGACGGCCCCCTCGAGCGCCTTTCCGTCACCGGCGACTCCCAGGGCGCCTTCAACCTGCTGTTTCGCGTCAGCGACCGTTTCCAGTCCTCCTTTGATCGTGCCACCGGCTGCTCGCAAAGCTTCAGCAAGCAGCTCATCGAAGGCCGGCGTCAGGTCGACGCCGACCAGCGCATCGATCCCTCCCGCCGCGTCGCTTCCTACAACGAACGCAACCTCGTTTCCCGCTCCAACACGCACCAGACCGTGCTCATTCCGCCCTGCGTCACGGACCTGCTTTCCGGCATCTTCCTCGCCGGCGCACAGCCGCTCGAGCCTGGCAACACGTATCACCTGCCCGTTCTCAGCGGAAATCACGTCAGCAGCGTCACCATCAACGTCGAAGCTCGCGAAACCGTTCGCACGCCGACTACGACCTACCATACGGTCCGCGTGCAGCCCACCCCCGACTCGGGATCGATCCGCAACCGCGGCAAGCTTTGGATTTGGTACTCCGACGACAGCCGTCACATCCCGGTGCAAATGCGCGCTCGCCTTTTCTGGGGCACCCTGACCTTCCATCTGACGAGCGTCGAAAACAAGTAACGACCGGTTCCCATACCCGGCGCGGGTCTTACGCCTCCCCCCTCCTGTTTCGGAATGGGGAGCTTACTGGATATGAAATCGATCCCGCATCGCGCGTTGAATCCGCGGCCGGCATAGCAGGTTGAATGTGCTCTCCTTGCCGGGAAACATTCGCAGCGCCACACTGCGCGTATGTGCGACTAACTGCGCTGCCTCTTCCACGGACATCGACTGGTCCTGCGCAATGCTCGCGAGCAAAACCTGCATCATGATCTGGAGCCGGCGAAGATTGCGCCGCTCCTGTTCTCCACCCCTTTCATCGTTCGCCTGTCCGCTCGCCTGTCCGTTCGCCTGCCCAGAGATCATCTTTCTGCGCACCTCCATAGTGCCGCATACTACGCCCACGCGTGACCGCTGCCCAGCACGGAACCGGGTCGGGCTTGCGGAAAAATCAAGCTCAATGCGGGCTCGCCGACCAGGGCGATGCAACCACATGCGCTCCGTCCAGTAAAAAGTCCGCCTCGCCGAGTGTGTCCGTGCGCAGCGTACGAATGTGCGCTGTTTGGAGATGCTCGAGCGTCGCCCCCTTAGGATGTCCGTAGAAGTTCCGCCGTCCGCACGAGATCGCGCCCCACTCCGGCGTGAGCGCGGCCAGAAACGCCGGGGTCGAGGACGAAAGACTCCCGTGGTGCCCGACCTTGAGCACGTCCGTGTGCGGCAGCCCCGCCGCGACCATTCCCGCCTCGGCAAGCGCCTGTGCGTCCCCCTCTAGCAACGCCGTGGTCTTGCCGAAGGCAAGCCGCAACACGAGCGAGTCGTTGTTACCCGGCTCCGCTTTCGGTAAATACTCCCGGGAGGGCCACAACGCCTGCACCTCCGTTTCCGCTCCGAGCCGCCACCGGTCGCCTTGCCGATGCTCCTCGACAGGCACACCCAATCGACTGGCCTGTTCCAGCAGAGCCGCATAGGTCCGCGAGCGCGGGTTGTTGCCCACCAGCATCACCTTCGGATGAAAGTTCGCGAGCACCGCCGGCATCCCTCCGATGTGGTCCAGGTGCGCGTGACTGATGGCCACCGCGTCCAGCTGCCGGATGCCACGCGCCCACAATGCCGGCGAGACAACTTCCTCGCCGATATCGAAGTTGCTTCCCGGCGGCGCACCGACGAGTCCTCCCGCGTCCACCAGCATCGTCTTCCCGTCCGGCGTAATGACCAAAATCGCATCGCCCTGCCCCACATCGATGGCCGAAACCTGCAGCACGCCCGGGGTGTGCCGCACCGGCTGCGGCGCAACCGCGAGCAGCGAAGCCCCTAGCAGGGCAGCAACCGCCACCGGGCTCGCCCAGCGCTCTGCCCGGCGCAGCAGGTACACTGCGAACGTCAACAGCAGCACCCAGGCCATCACGCGCGGCGGAGGCGGGGCGGGCAGCCGGAAGTCGCCCGCCCGCAACCCGGCAAAGCCGTCCACGATTGCAGAAATAATGTGCAGTACCGCCGCCGTGCCGGCCGCTGGAACCACCGCCAGAGCCGGCGCGACGAGCAGCACGGCGAAACACAGCATCGCCGCCGGCAGCAGCAAGCCCAAGAAAGGGATGATCAGAAAATTGACCGGCAAACCCAGCACTGTAATCCGGTGGAAATACATCGCCATCGGGAGCGCCATGACCAGCTCCACAATAGCCGAAACCATCAGCAGTTCCAGCGCGCGCAGCGCAAAGCCGAGTGTCGCGGGCAGGAGCCATCGCACCGGGGCACGCCCTAAAAAAGGCTCGAGATGCCACGCCAGCAGTCTCAACGTGACCCGCCACTGAGCCACCGCGGGAGCCATTGCGGTATCGACGGCACTCAACCACAGGTCGCGTGTGCCGTGGAGATATGGCGCAAATGTCCGCTCTGCCAGCGGCGTCGCGATCCCTCCAATCGCGACCACCGTCAAAAGCGTCATCTGCAGGCTTGAGCCTGCAAGCGCCCGGGGGTTTGCCGCCATAAGCAGCAGTGCCGCCAATCCGAGCGCCTGAAGCGCATGCCGCTCCCGGAACAACAGCCGCCCCAGCAAAAACAGCGTCACCATCCAGAATGATCGTTGCACCGGCTCGCCGTAGCCGGTAAACAGCGCATAAGCAAACGAGAGCGCGATCGTCAGCGCCGTCCCGGCAACGCGCGGAAGCCGCAGCTTGCGTGTCAGGAGCAGGATCACCCCCGAAAAAATCGCCAGGTGCATTCCTGAAACCACCAGGAGGTGAAACGATCCCGTGCGCTCAAATCCAATGCGCGTGTGCCGCTGCAGGTAGCTCCGGTCCCCCGTCAGCATCGCCGTCAACATGCTCGCGTCATCCTGTGAAATCCGCAAAAACGCCGGCAAGCGCCGTGCCGCCGGCAGCGCTGCCAGCCCCACCACCCGCTCACTCGCCTCGCTCTGCCATTGGTGCAACAAACACCCAAACCCCGCCGCGCCCTGCCCCAGCACCTGCACTTGCCGAGCATCCGCCGAGCCCAAAGCTCCCACGCCCTGCCCGCGCAGGTACTCCCGCGCATCCCACACACCGGGGTCGGCATAGCGGCTTTCCGCCCGAGGTGCAAGCGTCGCCATCAGCCTCGTCCCGCATCGCAGCTCCGGCAGTGCCGCATGCGCGTCCGTGTACAGGGTCAGCCGGATACCGCCACGCAAAGGCTGCGATCCCCCCCCCCGCTCCTCCATAGCTGCTGAGCCGCAAATCTATGCGTCGCGATATCTCTTCCCGCGCCCCATGCCCGAAAAAGGCTGTATAGGTCGAGTGCCGCACCGGCTCCACTCGTGCAACCTCACCCACAAACGTCTGCGGCGCATCCCGTGCTGCCAGCAAGGAAAGCGCATGCTGCGGGTCTACCGGCGGCTGCAGCTCACTCGCCAGGCAGCCCAGCATAAGAAACAGCGCCCCAAGCGCAAACAGTAATATTCGCGGCGCCCGGAAAACAGCCAGGAGCGCAACCAAACCCAGCGCAGCTACCCCAACCGCAAGCCATCCGGGCACGAACCAACGCCACCCCGCCAGTACTACCCCAAGCGCAAACGTACACGCGGGCAGCAGCGCCGGCGCTGCTTCGAACCGGAGCGGCGCAACCGCATGCCGCCGTTTTCCACTCGCTCGAGCAGCAGCAGCGGGCGCAGCATACGGGATGGAAGCAGTGGCGGCCATGGGCGTCTCGCTCGCCCAGTCCCTACCTCCGCCGTAGCTTGGCGACCGTTTCCATGTGGAAGGTCTGCGGAAACATATCGACGAGGTCGAGCCGGGTGATCGCATATCCACTATCGGCGAACACCCGCAAATCTCGAGCAAGCGTCGCCGGGTCGCAAGACACGTAAGTAATATGCTCTGGCCCAATTTGGGCCAGCAACCCGCTCCCTTCCTTGCCCAGCCCCGCTCTCGGCGGATCCAATACCACCCAGTCCGGCCTGTCCCGCCCCGCATCGCGCAAATACGCCAGCACACTTGACTGAACCACCCGCCCAGCCAACAAGTTCTCGCGCAAATCAGAGCAGGACGGCGCCCCTTCCACCGCGACCACCCGCTCAAAACGCCGCCCCAGCACCCGCGCAAACAACCCTACGCCCGCGAACAAATCCCACGCCAGCCGCCCTGCCGTACCCTCCGTCGCCAGCCCGGCAAGTCGGTCTACAAGCAGCCGGTTCCCTTGGAAAAACGCCCCCAAGCTCACCCGGTACTCCTCTTCACCCACCCGGTAGCCGAGTGCCTGCTCTCCCCACCGCTCCTTGAGAGCCCCTGAGGTTTCCTCTTCCTCCTCTACCGGCCCGCGCCCCCTGCGCCCCGGCCCCGGCGCGAACATACC
>CAXTWG010000083.1:0-8265 GCA_964247895.1 uncultured Acidobacteriaceae bacterium | reverse complement strand
GGTGGCGCGGGTGGTGGACACGGGCGGGATTGTGCCGGACGACGAGGCGTTGATCCCGAGCGAGATTTTCTCGCAGGCTCGAACGGCATTTGAGGAAGCCGCGGCGATCGTGCTGGTGGTGGATGGGCGGACGGAGCTCGCCCGCCCGGACATGGACCTGGCGCAGCTGCTGCGACGGCTGGGCAAGCCGCTGTTCCTGGCGGTGAACAAGATCGATACCATGCAGCAGGATGCGGCGGCACAGAATTTTCGGCGGATCGGGCTGACAAACCTCCTCGCCATTTCTGCCGAGCATGGGCATGGGGTGGGGGACCTGCTGGATGAAGTATTCGCGGCGATCCCGGTCGTGGCAGAGCGGGCTGCTACCCCGGCTGAAAAGCAGATCCTTCGCTTCCACCCCAGCAAGCAGGAAACGCTTGCCGGGGACCCCGGCTTCGCTCAGGATGACCCCGATTTTGATGCCCCCCGTTCTGATAGCTCCGGCTCTGATAGCCCCGGTTTCGAAGAGGACGAGCACACAGGAGAGAGTGAGTTGGAGACGGCGCAACCGAGGCACCGGACCCATGGGGAGTACGAGCAGCGGGAAACGCGGGTCGCAATTATCGGGCGACCGAATGTGGGCAAGTCGACCCTGCTGAACGCGCTGACAGGGACGGCGCGGGCGATCGTATCGCCGGTGGCGGGGACGACGCGCGATGCGGTGGACGAGGTGCTCGAGTACAACGGCAAGCAGCTGCGGATCATCGACACGGCCGGGATCCGGCGCAAGGGCAAGACGCACCTGATGGCGGAGAAGCTGTCCGTGATCATGGCGCGGCGACACCTGGAGGCGGCGGATGTGTCGCTGTTGCTGATCGACGCGGTGGAGGGTGTAACGGCGTCCGACGCGACCATCGGCGGCTACGCGCACGAGAGTGGGCGGTCGGTGGTGGTGGTGGTGAATAAATGGGACCTCGTGACGACGGCGCGCACCGACGGCAAGCCGCATGCGGATCGCAAGCTGTACGAGGAGCGGGTGCGGGACTCGCTCAAGTACCTGGACTACGCGCCGATGGTTTTTATCTCGGCGTCGGAGGGTAAGGGGGTGCAGCGGGTGCTGGAGGCGGTGGAGCGGGTGGCTGCCGAGCGCAGGAAGCGCGTGACCACGGGGCAGATGAACCGGTTCCTGGATAAGGTGGATTTCGAGCGGGCGACGGTGCCGATGAACAAGCGGGTGCGCATCCTGTACATGACGCAGGCCGCCGTGGCGCCGCCGACGTTTGTGCTGTTCACGGACCGGGATGTGGATTTGCACTTCTCGTACCAGCGCTTCCTGACAAACCAGATCCGGGAAGCGTTCGGGTTTGAGGGCGCACCGATCTGGTTCAAGGTACGGGCGCGGAACAAGGAAAAAGGGGCGTGACGGAGGAGGCAGGATCGCAGTCGATTGCGCGGGCGCTGGCGGACCCGCAGCGCTACCGTATTGTGCGCTTGCTGGCGCAAACCGGCGAAAGCACGCCATGTTCGGCCTTGTTCGACGCGGTCAAGATTGCCCCGGCAACCTTGTCGCACCACATGAAGGAGTTGCGCGATGCCGGGCTTGTCACTGAGCGGCGTACGGGGCGCACGATGCAATACACCCTACAGCGTGAGGCGCTTCAAGCTTTCCTTGAAGAGCTCAAGCGCGAGCTGCTTCCGCCTGAAGCGTGAGCTCCGCAGATTTACTGCATCCTTTTCCTAACCCCGGCTGTCTATTCGATGATCGTCGAATGATTTGGCGTGCTTAAAAGAATGGAGCAGATAATGGCAAAGCTGACAGGGAAAGTGGCGGTGGTTACGGGTGCGTCGAAGGGTATCGGCGTGGGGATTGCGAAAGCGCTTGGGGCGGAGGGCGCGTCGGTGGTGGTGAACTATGCCTCTGACAAGGCGGGCGCGGAGAAGACCGTGCAGGCGATCGTGGGCGCGGGCGGGAAGGCAGTGGCCGTGCAGGGAGGCGTGGACAAGGCGGCGGATGTGGAGCGCATTTTCGCGGAAACCGAGAAGACATTTGGGCCGGCAAATGTGTTGGTGAACAATGCCGGAGTATATGAGTTTGCGCCCTTGGAAGGCATCACGGAAGAGCACTTTCATAGGCATTTCAACATCAATGTGCTCGGGGTTTTGCTGGCGTCGCAGGCAGCGGCGCGACACTTTGGCGAACGCGGTGGCAGCATCATCAACATCGGCTCGATCGTGTCCGACAATCAAATGCCGGGGGCAGCCGTCTATTCGGCAACAAAGGGCGCATTGGACACCATTACGAGCGTGCTCGCCAAGGAGCTGGGGTCGAAGAAGATTCGGGTCAATAGTGTGAACCCCGGCTTGACCTCGACGGAGGGCAACGCCTCCTTTCGCGGAGGCGAGATGGAGGCCGCCATGGTCCAGCAGACACCGCTCGGGCGGCTGGGTCAGGTCGACGACATCGCCGATGCGGTCACGTTTTTCGCTTCGGACGACGCGCGCTGGATCACCGGCGAAAAGATTCGCGTCGCGGGCGGGTTGCGCTAAAACCTTTAAACGGCAACACAAAAAAGAGGAGAGAGATGGCAAAGCTGACAGGGAAAGTCGCGGTTGTAACGGGTGCTTCAAAGGGGATCGGCGCGGGAATTGCGAAGGCGTTTGGGGCCGAGGGGGCTTCGGTGATTGTGAACTATGCGTCGGACAAAGCGGGCGCGGAGAAAACCGTGCAAGCCATCACCGGCGCGGGCGGCAAAGCCATCGCCGTGCAGGGCAGCGTGGACAAGGCCGCGGATGTGGAGCGGCTTTTCGCGGAGACGAAAAAGGCGTTCGGGCCGGCAAATGGGCTGGTCAACAACGCGGGCGTCTTCAACTTCATGCCGTTGGAGGCGATCACGGAAGCGGAGTTCCACCGGGAGTTCAACATCAATGTTCTCGGAACGCTGCTGGCCGCGCAGGCAGCGGCGCGGCACTTCGGGGATAAGGGAGGGTCGATCATCAACGTCGGCTCCGTCATTACCAACACACAATCTCCGGCTTCGACGGTGTACGCGGCGACCAAGGGCGCAGTGGACCAGGTCACCGGCGTGCTCGCGAACGAGCTGGGGCCGAAAGGCATTCGCGTCAACTCGATCAATCCCGGCGCAACGATGACCGAGGGCGCAGAAACTCTGGGTGTCACAGAAGACTCCGAGATGGCGAAAGGCATGGTGAGCCGGACACCGCTCGGCCGGATGGGCAAGCCGGAGGATATCGGGAAGCTGGCAGTGTTTCTTGCTTCCGACGAAAGCAGCTGGATTACGGGCGAGCTGATCCGGTCCTCGGGCGGGCTGCGCTGACGCGAGTGCCGGCTTGATCTTGGACCTATTCGGGATTCGACTCGGATTGACGACATCCTCACGGCAAATTCAAGTATTCCAAGGAGCCCCATGAGCAAAGTAAACGCAAGCACACTCGGCACGGCGGTCGTGACCGGTGCATCCTCCGGCATCGGCAAAGTCTATGCGGACCGCCTCGCCGCACGCGGTTATGACCTTCTTCTCGTTGCGCGTCGCGGCGACCGCCTTGACGGGATCGCCACCGATTTGCGGGAGCGCTTTGCCGTCCAGGTGGAAACGCTGGTTGCCGACCTGGCTCAATCGGCCGGCCTTTCCAAAGCCGTTCAGAAAATCTCCGGTGACCCGTCCATCACGATGCTGGTGAATAACGCCGGTGTCGCCGTCGTCGGTCCGGTCGCGCAGACCTCTCCGGAAACCATGACCAATATGGTCGCACTTAACGTCACGGCTCTTTCGGCGCTCACGATGGCGATTCTTCCCGCCTTCCTAGAACGCAATTCAGGAACGATCGTGAACATGGGCTCCGTCGTGGGCTTTGCACCCTACGCTATGGTGCCCATCTACGGCTCGACCAAGGCTTATGTACGCCAGTTCACGCAGAGTCTTCAGCAGCAACTGGAGGGTACAGCTATTCGCGTTCAGCTCGTCGCCCCGGCGGCTACGGTCTCCGAAGGTTGGGACAACTTCGGGATTCCTCTCTCCAGCCTCGATCCAGCCATAGTTATGAGCACCGAAAACTGTGTCGACGCCGCCCTGAAGGGCATGGACAGCGGCGAACTTATCAGTGTCCCCCCGCTGCATGATGACACTCTGCTGCGTAACTTTGAGGAAGCCTCGATGAAGCTCTTGATGGCGACGCAGACCGGTCAGCCGGCTCCTCGCTATGGTCTTCACGAATAAAAAACCATCCAGTGCCTATACTGGGAGGGTGTTGACCCTCCCAGGCATCCGTTTCGCGACCGAGGCGGACGTCCCCGCCATTCACGGGTTAATCGTGGAACTGGCTGTATATGAGCGCGAGCCAGATGCGGTCGTGCTTACAGAAGCGGACCTCCTGCGCGACGGATGGGGGGCGCAGCCGCACTTTACTTGCCTGGTCGCGGAGGTGGCCGGCCCAAGCGGCAACACGGTGTGCGGGTTTGCGTTGTACCACCCGATTTACAGTACCTGGCAGGGGCGGTCGATGTACCTGGAAGATTTGTACGTGCAGCCCACCCACCGCGGCCGCGGCCTGGGCACGGCGCTGCTGGCCCGGGTCGCCGCCGAGGCGGAGCGGGCGGGGTGCGCGCGGCTGGACTGGAGTGTTTTGACCTGGAATGAGCCGGCGCTCCGGGTGTATGAGCGGATTGGGGCACTGCGGATGGAGGAATGGCGGCGGATGCGGCTTTCCGAGGATGCTCTCACTGTTTTAGCGGCGACGGCAGGGGTGGATTTGTGAGTTCTCCTGGGCAAGGCGCGCGGATACGGGTGATTGGCGGCGGGCTGGCCGGGCCGGAGGCGGCGCTGGTGGCCTCGCGCATGGGCGTCCGGGTGGACCTGTACGAGATGCGATCGAAAGGATCCGGGCAAACGACGCCGGCGCACCGGACGAGCGATTTCGGCGAGCTGGTGTGTTCAAACTCGTTGAAAAGCGAGAGCGAGGGGACGGCACCGTGGCTGCTGAAGCAAGAGATGCGGCGAGCGGGCTCGCCGCTTTTAGGGTGCGCGGACCGGACTGCGGTGCCTGCCGGGCATGCGCTGGCGGTGGACCGGGTGGAGTTTTCGCGGGCGATCGCTTTTGAGATAGAGCGTGAGCCGTTGATTACCGTGTATCGGGAAGAGGTCACGCGGCTGGACCCTTCGGATGGAATCACTGTCATCGCGAGCGGGCCGCTGACCTCGCCGGCGCTGTCGGACGAGGTGGCGCGGCTGACAGGGGCGGAGCACCTGGCGTTTTACGATTCGATCTCGCCGATCGTGGATGCGGAGACGATCGACATGGGACGGGTGTACTTCGCCGCGCGCTGGGACAAGGGAACGGCGGATTACATCAACTGCCCGATGACGCGGGAGGAGTACGACCGGTTCCTGGACGCGCTGCTGACGGCTGAACCCGCCGAAACGCATGAGTGGGAGAAGCTGCCGTACTTTGAAAGCTGCCTGCCGATCGAGGAGCTGGCGCGGCGCGGGCGGGATACTTTGCGGTTCGGGCCGATGAAGCCGGTGGGGTTGCGCGACCCCAGGACGGGTAAGACGCCGTGGGCGGTAGTACAGCTACGGTCAGAGAACCTGCGGGCTGACTCGTACAACCTGGTGGGATTTCAGAATCACCTGAAATACGGCGAGCAGGCGCGGATTCTGCGGCTGATTCCGGGGCTTGCGAACGCGAAGTTCCTACGCTGGGGGCAGATTCACCGGAATACCTATATCCAAAGCCCGAGCGTGCTGATCGAGGAGCTGCGGCTGCGGGCGCATCCGCACGTGTTTTTCGCAGGGCAGATTTCCGGGGTGGAGGGGTATACGGAGTCGATTGCGACGGGGCTGCTGGCAGGGGTGTACGCGGCTTGGGCGGCGCTGGGTTCACAGATTGAAACCGTTCCGCGTGGGACGGCGCTTGGGTCGCTGGTGCACTACATCACGCATGCGGAGGCGAAGCGGTTCCAGCCGGCGAATATCACGTTCGACCTGCTCGCGCCGCTGAACCTGGAGCTCCTGGACGAGGAAACGCGCAAGCGGGTTCGCAAAGACAAGCGGGAGCGGCACAAGCTGGTCTGCGAGCGGGCGCTCCAGGCATTTGATGGCTGGTGGGCGGGGCGAGCCTTTCCTGCGGCGCAGGAGCCGGCCAGCGCATGAGGGAGCGGGCGATCGTTTCGCTGTCGGGCGGGATGGACTCGTGTGTGTGCGCGGCGTTGGCGGCGCGCGACTATGAGGTTTGTGCGCTGCACTTCTCCTATGGGCAGCGGACGGAGGCGCGGGAGCTCAGGAGCGCGCGGGCGGTGGCTTCGGCGCTGGGGATTACGGAGTTTCTGCATGTGCGGATCGACCTGTTTCGGAGGATTGGCGGCTCGGCGCTGACGGATGCTTCGATCGCGATCCCGGACGCGCCGGAGACGGTGGGCGCGGAAATTCCGGTGACCTATGTTCCATTTCGCAACGCTCACTTTTTGAGCGCGGCGGTGAGCTGGGCGGAAACGATCGAGGCGCGGGCGATCTTTATCGGGGCAGTGGAGCAGGACTCTTCGGGGTATCCGGACTGTCGTCCGGCGTACTACCAAGCGTTTCAGGAGCTGATCCGGACGGGAACGAAGGAAGGAAACATCCGGATCGAGACGCCGCTCATCCACATGCGGAAGAGTGAGATTGTGCGGCTGGGAGTTGAGCTTCGTGCGCCGCTCCATGTAACGTGGTCCTGCTACGGGGGCGAAACAGAGGCCTGCGGGGTGTGCGACAGTTGTGTGTTGCGGCTGCGCGCGTTCGCCGAGGCCGAAACGCATGACCCCCTTCCCTACGCAACGCGCGAGCGCGCTCGAGGGTGAGTGAAAGAAACGGCGCGGGAAGCGCGTCGAGGAGGAAACAGATGAGCGTACGTTTGAAATTTCCGGCGGCGGCGCTGTTCGCCGGAGCATTGGGGCTGCCGTTTGCCGCGGCACTGGGGCAAGCCAAGCCGATGGGCAGCATTCACGGGCACATCCAGGACCCGGCAGGCGCGCCAATCCCGAACGCGCAGGTGCTGGTGACCACGGACGGCAACCCAAAGAATGCAAAGTACACCTTCCAGGGCGACGCGAACGGGGACTACAAGGGCGACGGGATCGAGCCGGGAACCTACATCCTGGACCTACAGGCGCAAGGCAAACCGGTGGACCAGCTCATGAACGTGAAGGTCGATGCGGGGCAGGACGCGGCGGAAAACTTCGATCTGACGCGGCCCGAATACATGGCGAAGCTGACGCCGGAGCAAAGAAAGCAGATCGAGGATGTGAAGGCGAAAAACTCCGAGGCGAACAAGACCAACGCGGTCATCAAGAACCTGAACGGGGACCTGACGACGGCGCGCACGGACATCAAGAACAAGAACTACGCCGAAGCCGACACGTTGATGACCAAGGACTCGCAGCTGAAGCCGGACGCCCCGGTGATCTGGCTGGAGCTTGGCAATGCGCAGCTGGGTGAGAAGAAGTATCCGGACGCGACGACCTCCCTGCAAAAGGCGATCTCGCTCGAGAGCGCGAACCCCAAGCCGAGCGCGGAGCTGCTGGGCGGCGCAAACAACTCGCTGGGCGAGGCATTGGCCGGGCAAAACAAGACCCAGGACGCGACCGCTGCCTACGATGCAGCGGCCAAAGCAAACCCGGCGCAGGCGGGCGTGTACTACACGAACGAGACGATCATTCTTTCGCGCACCGGGCAGGCGGGCGATGCGGTGGCGGCTTCGGCGGACAAGGCGATCGCGGCGGATCCGAACCGTCCGATCCCGTACTACTTGAAAGGGCAGGCGTTGATCGCGAAGGCGACCGTGGACCCGAAGACGCAGAAGATCGTCGCGCCGCCGGGCTGCGCGGATGCGTACCAAAAATATCTCGAGCTTGCGCCGGATGGGCCGTACTCGGCGGACGCGAAAAATATTCTGGCGAGCATGGGCGAAACGGTCCACACGACGTTCAAGGCCGGTAAAAAGTAGGGGTTTTCGCTCGGGCAAAGGCGCTCCGCTACGGCGGGGCGTTTTTATTTTACGCGTAGGATTGTGGGATGGGTTTGCTCTCGTACGGTGAAGCGGCGGCGGTGGTGCGGACAGAAAGTGCGCGGATGAAGCCCTCGGGGACCGAGGAGGTGGCTCTGCTCGCGGCGCGCGGGCGGGTGCTGGCGGAGCCTCTGGTGGCGGACCGGGACCAGCCGCCATTCCCCCGGTCGACGCGGGACGGGTTTGCGGCGCGGGCTGCGGACTGGGGGAGCGGACCGCTGCGAGTAGAAG
>CAXTWG010000082.1:0-8296 GCA_964247895.1 uncultured Acidobacteriaceae bacterium | reverse complement strand
GCACAAACAGGGTGGCGCAAACGGAGGCTCTTTTGCTTGTGTTTGCGCCGCCCTTCATCGCTGCTTGCTCCTTGGTGGGTATGGCTGAGGGTGTGAGCAGCCTCCCAGCTGCTGCTGGTTATCCAGCTTCTCCCATGGGAGAAGCTGCGTAGGGATCGGGTCACCGGGTTCGGTTTACGGTACGAACGCTTAGTTTGCCTGGGCGGTCGAGTCGGGCTCGTCGAGTGCGGACAGTTGCTGAAAGACGACCGCGTTTTCGTTCAAGGACTGAAGGTCGCGCACGGTGTTGGAGGCTTGGGCGGCGGGAACGCCTCCGTGGCTTTGTGCAAGGTTAAACCAGGCACCGCCGCCAATGGCGAGCACGAGCGCAGCAGCGCCAACAGCCGGACGCAGGGAGCGGTTGCCGAAGGAGAGCCGGTTGCGGAGCCGGTCTCCCAAACCTGGGAGACCGGCTCCTAGCAGACCAGCCCACCAGCGTGAAGGGGCGGCTTGCTCCTCGCGCAGGCGCGCGCCCATGCGCGCGGCCCAGTAAGGCGAGGGCTCGGGTGCTTTCCAGTTGTCGAGCAGGCCCATGGTGTTTTGAAGCGCGAGGAGCTCTCCGCGGCAGGTTTGGCAGCCAAGGAGATGGGCGCGGGCCGCGGGTGGAGCTGCGGAGGGGTCGAACAGGAGGTCGGGCATGGCATGTTCCATGCTCTTGCAATTTATTTGTTGGGGCGTATTCGTCGTATTCGTCATGTTCGTCATGGCAGGACCTTTCTATACATAGTTCTTGAGCCGCTCGCGCAGGGTCTGGTAGGCGCGGAAAAGCAGGCTTTTGGTGGCGGACTCGGAGAGCTGGAGCACCGCGCCGATCTCGCGGTAGTCCATCTCCTGATATTTGTGCATCAGCACAGCCTCACGTTGCCGTTCGGGCAGCGCCATGACTTCGGCGCGGATGCCACGTAGGCGCTCGTCGCGAAGCATGTCCTGCTCGGCTGTGCGGCGCGCATCGGGAATGTCGGGGGTGGAGCCGGTTTCCGCGTCCGGCTGGTCGAGGTAGACGCTTGCAGCGGCGCGCTCGTGCCTGTGGTCGCGGGCGTAGTTGACCCCGAGGTTGGTCGCGATGCGATACAGCCAGGTGGAGAATTTTGCTTCGGCGCGGTAGCTCGCACGCGAACGGTAGACGCGGAGGAAGACTTCTTGCGCGAGCTCCTCGGCGACGGCCTGGTTTGCGGTCATCCGGAACATGTAATGGATGATCTGGCGGCGGTATTTCTCGACCAGGTAGCCGAAGCCGGACTCGTCGCCATCCCGTACGCGGAGCATGACCGCGGCGTCGGAGCCGTCGTCGAGGGCAGTTGCCGATGGCTTTGAAGCCTCGCCGGCAAGGCTTGCCGGGGGAACTGCCCAGCCCGCGTCATAGACTGCTGTGCCCATACCTTGCTGAACACTGTCCTCGGCGGAAGGTTGCGGATTCGCAGGAGAATGCTCACCTTCGCTTAAGTTTTGCGGTTCACCGTCCTCCCGAGCTGGGGGAGCGTCGGCGATGTGCGGGGGGGATGGCCTGGGCGGAACGCCGTTTGGGGTGGACTCCATGCGACCCTTATTGTAGCCGTGGCGGTTCGGACCGAACTGCTCTTGCAGCGGCTTGGAGGCGTCGTAGGCTGGGTGCTATGCTGGGGACGTCGATTGGGGCTGTTTTCCTCGACGGAAGCAAAGGGCGCATAACTCAGCGGTAGAGTGCCACCTTCACACGGTGGAAGTCCAAGGTTCAAGTCCTTGTGCGCCCACCAATCTCTCAAGAACTTAGCCAAGGAAATCATCTCCGCTCGGAGCGCTTCGCGTGTGATGAGCTTCGTGATCTGCGATTTGAGGCCAGGTTGGAGGATCACGCGAACGACGCAAATACCGTCGGTTGTAGGGTCAACTACTTACGGCAGTAGCCGTATCGATGCTTTCCGCGGAGAATGGTCGACCATAATCTGATGCGATTCACCCATTGCAATCTTGTTTCGGGGGAGGGCGGAGTTTTCCTACGCAACTGCGCACCGGCACGCGAAGATGCCGCCGGTACGCAGTCTGTTCATGCTCAGAGATAGTGCATTTGTTCGAGATCGGCGATCAGCCCGGGGCCAGTCGGATGCCATCCCAGCCGTTCCTGCGTTTGCGCGCTGGAAGCCGGCATGTCGAAACCAATGAACGCCGCGAGCCAGCCGAAATGAGCCGGCGCCTCCTCCGGAGACAGGCTGACGACCGGCACCTTCAAGCCTCGGCCAATGACTTCGGCGATGTCCCGAACCGGTATTCCCTCCTCAGCGACCGCGTTGTACCTACTGCCTGCTTGCCCTTTTTCCAGCGCCAGCCTGTAAAGACGAGCAGCATCGAGGACGTGCACCGCCGGCCAGCGGTTGAGTCCGTCTCCCGGGTATGCCGAGACTCCCTTTTCACGGGTCATCTGGATCACGGGGGTGATGAGTCCCTGCTTGACTGGGTCGTGGACCTGCGGCAGCCGCACCACCGACACGTTCACACCACGCTCCGCCACGGAAACACCTGCCAGTTCCGAAGCTTTACGAGGATTCGGGTGGTCGGGATTGAAGACGTCTTCGGTCGCGGGTTGACCTGGCACGGTGTTTCCCATTCCAGTACCGGAGGTGATGACCAATGGGCGGTCAGAACCGGCAAGCGCGTCGCCGAGCGCCTCGATGGCGCGCCTGTCCTTTTCGCAATTCGCCACGAAGTTCGAAAAATCGTGGTCGAAGGCGCAGTGGATCACGCCGTCTGATTGCGCTGCCCCGCTTCGCAGACTTTGGAGGTCTTCAAGCTCCCCTCGATGCACCTCGGCCCCGGCGGCGAGGAGAGACTGGGCGCCCGCATCCGACCTCGTCAGTCCGAGTACCTGATGGCCGGCGTGGATGAGCTCCGGAACAATGGCTGCACCGATAAAGCCGGTGGCGCCGGTGAGAAAGATACGCATGATGAGTTCTCCTTTACTTCAGTTAGGGACTGTATTCGCAGTTTGCTATTTGTTAGCCAGGCTTGCTACCTGTTCAGGCTTTGAAGTAGTCAGCCCTATCGAGATCGGCAAGTAAGCCGGGCTGCGTTGGCTTCCAGCCCAGGCGCTCCTGGGTCAACTTGCTGGACGTTGGATTGTCCATCGGAATGAACGGAGCGAGAAAGCTGAACTGCTTCCCCGCTTGATCGGGAGACTTACTAACGACAGGTACGTTCAGCCGCCGCCCAATGAGGCCCGCAATGTCCCGGAACGGAATGCCCTCCTCGGCGACACCGTGATAAGTTCCTCCCGCCCGTCCGTTCTCGAGTGCCAGGCGGAAGAGCCGGGCAACGTCGAGCCGGTGCACTGAAGGCCATCGGTTGCGACCGTCGCCCACATACGCCGACTCCTTCTTCTTCCGCGCGATCTTGATGAGCTCCGGAGCGAACCCGTGATCGCCGTCGCCATGAACGATCGGTGAAAGGCGGATCGCCGAGGTGCGAATACCGCGCGAGGCCAGTTCCTTGAGCGTATCTTCCGTCCTGGCGCGGGCTGCTCCGATGAAGGTGGGGTCATACGCATCCTCCTCGGTGGCGAGCTGTCCTTGTTTCATGGACAGGGTTCCGAAAGCGGCCACCAAGGGACGATCCGTTCCGGAGAGCGATTGCGCGATCGTCTCCAATGCGCGCCGATCGGTTACGACGGCTGCTGTGAGAAATCTTTGGAAGATGCCGCCTGGAGCCCCGCCCAGCAACACGCGAAGGCGCATTCCGAGAGGTATGTGCGAGATCTTGTGATAAAAGGCGGTGTGGATGGCACCGTCCGCAGCGGCCGCCGCGCGGCGCAGGCAGTCGAGGTCTTCGACGGAACCGAGGTGCACTCGTGCACCGGCAGCGGTCAACTTTTTACCGGAGGCCTCCGAGCGTGCAAGTCCGGTTACCTGATGGCCTGCATGGATGAGTTCTTTGACGATCGCAAATCCGATAAACCCTGTCGCGCCGGTTACGAAAACCCGCATGGTTGTTTCCCTGCCTTATGGAGAGGTCGCTTGGGCGCCCTGTCCTTAGCTAGATGGGGCACATGGCGCATACGATCTATACTGACAGTCCGCATTATTAGTTCAATCGTCCGGAGGCTGTATGGATCCCCTTTCAGATGTGTTGTCGTTGCTGAAGCCACGAAGTTATTCATCGGGCGGTTTCGAGGTGGAAGACGACATGGCTGTCCAGTTCCCAAAACATCCGGGGATCAAGTGCTATGCCGTGATCTCCGGCCAATGCTGGCTATCTGTGGAAAGCGTTCCCCATGCGGTGCTCCTCACGGCCGGGGACTGTTTCCTCCTGCCGCGTGGGCTGCCCTTTTGTCTCGCGACCGATCTGTCCATTACGCCTGTCGACTTCCGCGCATTTCTCGCGGCGCGGAGCACCGGGGGTACGGTCTCCAACAATGAAAGTGGGGAGCGCTATATTGTCGGCGGCCACTTCGCCCTGACCGGCAGTCACGCCGATGTTCTGCTGAGATCTCTGCCGCCCATTGTGCATATCCGGAAAGAGTCGGATAAGGCGGCGATGCGTTGGTCGCTGGACCGCATGAGGGAGGAGTTGCGCGACCCGCAGCCGGGCGGCTCTTTGATCGCACAGCAACTCGCATACATGATGCTGGTTCAAGCTCTTCGGCTGTATCTGGCGGACGAGGCGAGAAGGGGCGTCGGCTGGCTTTTTGCGCTGGCAGATAAACAGATGAGCGCAGCCATCACATGCATGCACGACGATCCAGGGCAGTCATGGACACTTCAGAAACTGGCGGAGCGCGTGGGTATGTCGCGATCGGTTTTTGCGCTACGGTTCAAAGAGACGGTTGGGACTACACCCATGGAGTACCTGACACGATGGCGCATGCTGCTGGCCGGCGACCGATTGAAGAATTCCGACGATTCTATTTCCGCCATTGCCTTGTCGCTCGGCTACGAATCCGACAGCGCCTTCGGGAAAGCTTTCAGAAGGGTCATGGGCTGCTCGCCAAGGCAACATAGTCGTGGGAGCCGTTCCCCAACGCCCTCTTCACTCACGACTGAAGCCAGCTACGACGATCAAAGGAAACCAGCCGCGGTTGGGGTAGGAGTTTCTCCGTACTAAGTCCTAGGATGGCTAACCATGAACGCGCTTCGCGGCGTTTGGGCCAACTTGGACACCCGATCAGATGTACGGGAGGCGAATACATTTCCACCGGCTTGTCAGTTGTTCGTCGGAGGGGGTATAAGGGTCGGCAATCGAGAAGGGGCTTTCCGCGTCGTCGAAGACTGGTCAGTTGCCGGTTCCGCTCCGTATCTATCCGTACCTGCCTGTACCTATTCGGGCCCACTTATCGCGCAC
The DNA here is from genome assembly GCA_964247895.1 of uncultured Acidobacteriaceae bacterium. Lineage (GTDB taxonomy): Bacteria > Acidobacteriota > Terriglobia > Terriglobales > Acidobacteriaceae > EB88. The sequence goes on along the minus strand of CAXTWG010000082.1, from coordinate 2,950 downwards.
CTTACAGGAGATCCAATCCCATGAGCTTTCTTCAAGGAGTTACGTCCTCGAACCTCGCGCGACTGTTCGCGTTGCTGGCAGCCGGCGCCTTGGCGCAAAACGCCGCCCACGCGCAGGAGCGAAACGACGCCCATGCGCGGAAGTCGGTTTTTGCGCACTACCTGGTAACCAATCAGGACTATCAAGGCGATACCGATCCTACGCAGGAAGCCAAGATTACGGCGTACGAGAAGGAAATTCGGCAGGCGCAGGCCGCGGGTATCGACGGTTTTGCGTTGGACGTGGGCGGCTGGCTGAACCAGACTTACTATATCCGGTACTCGACGCAAATTTTTGAAGCGGCGGCGCGGCTCCACAGCGGGTTCAAGCTGATGTTTTCAGCCGATATGTGCTGCGGCAATGGGATCAACGACGTGGAAGACATGATGCGTCGTTTCGCGAACAATCCGCGTTACGCGCAGGTGTACTTCAAACATAAGGGCGCGTTTGTGCTGACTACCTTTGCCGGAGACGCGCTCGGCACGGGCGCCTGGCAGCAGATTCGCTCGGACCTGGCCAAGGGAACCAATCCGTCCACCGCGGCGGAACCGACGGCGCTGGCTGCCGCGAGCGGGGCACCCAGCAATGCACCGCTGCCCATCTTCCTGGTGCCGGCGTTCTTTTGGGGCGGCGAGGTGCCGACGCGAGCGGCGGTGCAGCAAGGCTTCAACCAGTGGAGCTCGACCATCGACGGATCGTTCTACTGGGGCATTGCAGGGGTTCCGGGCGCGGGCGGCGCGGTCGACCAGTTGCCGAGCAGCGAAAGCTACAGCTCGGTGGTGCATGGCGGGGGCAAGCTGTACATGGCTCCTGTGTCGCTGCAGTTCTGGGGTGCGAACGCCAACCGGTACTTCGAGTACTCGGGTTTCAGCGGAATGCGTAAGATGTGGATGGATGCGATCAATGTCACGCATCCTGACTGGGTCGAAATCATTACCTGGAACGACTTTGTCGAGGGGACGTATGTAAGCCCGATCGACGATCCGAACAAGTATCAGTACGCGAACTACCTCGACACATTCGGGATACCGACGAGCACGCTGGGGTACTTCCACTCGCACTACGCGGCGACCGACCTCCTGCCGTTCTTTATCAAGTGGTACAAGACCGGGGTTGAGCCGCGGATCACAAAAGACGCGGTGTACTACGCGTATCGTACGCAGCAGGCACGCTACGACGCGGGCACGCCCCCGGTTGCGAACAAGTACGGGCCGGTGGCGGATGTGATCTACATTACATCGAACCTAAGGGAGCCGGCGACGCTCAAGGTAACTTCCGGCGGACAGTCGAAGCTGATCAACCTACCTGAGGGCAGCGTGGACACGGAAACGCCGTTTTTGCCCGGCGACACACCTTCGTTCGAACTTAAAAGGAATGGGGCGGTGGTGTTAAGCGGCTCGGGAACGGATGCCATTCAGGTTGCACCGAAGTATAACGACTACTACTACTCGACCGGCGACCTGCTCGCCTCCGGGGAGGAGGGGGGTCGAGACCGGGAGTAGCTTGCGGCCGTACGAGATAAGCAGAGCCGGCGCGAAGAACGCGCCGGCTTTCTTCGTTTGTGGGTCGCGTAGACGGGAGTCGTTACTGGATCGCTTCCAGGGTTTCCCAGCCGCCGCCGAGGGCGCGGTAAAGGGTGACCAGGTCGGTGTCGAGTTGCGTGGTGACATTGTTGAGCGACTGTTGGCTTTCAAGCAGGGTGGACTGGGCGGTGAGGACGTTGAGCGAGGTGTTCGCGCCTTCGGCATTGACCTGCTGGGCGGAGGCGAGGGCGAGCTCGTTTTGCCGCACGGCGGCGGCGAGTTCCACGCGCTGTTTTTGGGCCTGCGTGTAGGCGGTCATGGCATCGTCGGCTTCGCGCCACGCGCCCAGGACGGTGCGCTGGAACTGGAGGCCGGCGTCGCGCTGCTCCGACTGCCGGAGCTCGAGTGTACCGCGGAGTTGGCCGCCCTCGAACAGAGGAAGGCTGAAGGTGGGCCCGAGATTATAGGCGCGCGAGGCCAGGCCGAAGGCGTTGAGCGGTTGCAGGCCTTGCAGGCCGACCTCGGCACCGAGTGAAACATCGGGGTAGAAGCTGGCGACGGCGACCCCAGTCTCGGCGGTGGCGGCGTGAAGGGCGGCTTCGGCTTCACGGACGTCGTGCCGGCGGCGAACGAGCTCGCCGGGAAGGCCCACGGGGACCGAAGGGGGCAGAGCGGGCAATAGGGCAGGGGAGCGGAGCTCGGGCGCAAGCGCGCGGGGCTCGTCGGCGAGCAGGTAGCCGATGGCGTTGATGAGGCCTGCCTTTTCGACCTCGACGGGCGGCAGAAGGGCGGCGAGGGTGGCGCGCTCGGCTCGGGCATCGGCAACGTCCGCGTTGGTGGCGACGCCGTTGCGGAACTGGTCCTGCACGAGCGCGAGGGTTTTGTCGGCGAGGGCGAGGCTGGCGCGCAGGATAGCCTCGCGGGCTTGGACGCCGCGCAGTTGCATGTAGTCCTGGGCAAGGTCGGCGACGGCGGCGAGGGCGACGGCACGTCGAGCTTCGATGGCGGCTTGGGTATTGGCTTCCGCGGCTTCAACCTCATGGCGGATGCGGCCGAACAGGTCCAGATCCCAGGAGGCGTCGATGCTGTCCGCAAAAAAATTGTATTGGAAGGGCGCGCCGGGCGCGGGAGTGATGAGCGAAAGAAAGCCGTTGGGACTTTGACGGGTAAGCGTGTAGCTGGCGTTGGCACCGATGTGCGGCAGGGCGGCGGAGCGGGCGACCCGCTTAGCGGCGCGGGCCTGCTCGACGCGCTCGGCGGCGCTTTTGAGGTCGAGGCTTTGGCGGACGAGCCGAAGGACCAGCGAGGAAAGCTCGGGGTCGTGGAAGCTGTTCCACCAGGCGGGGTCAACTGCGCCGGCGGTGGTGGGGCTTGCGACGTCCTGGGGC
>CAXTWG010000081.1:0-8344 GCA_964247895.1 uncultured Acidobacteriaceae bacterium | reverse complement strand
TACCACGCGCGCCCTCGCCTTCGCCGCCTCTCCCAAGGTCAAGAACCAGGACGCGATCTTCCTTTTCGCCACCGCCCTGCGCGGCACGCGCACCCGCGACACCGCCTGGCGGTACATGGAGGGCAACTGGCCCGCTGTTTCCGCCCAGCTCACCGGCGGCCTCAACGGCAACGTCCTCGTCCGCTCCGCCGGCTCCTTCTGCACACCCGAGAAAGCTGCCGAAGTCAAAGACTTCTTCACCACCCACACCGTCCACGCCGCCGCCCGTGCCCTTGAAGTGGCCCAAGCCCAAATCAACGACTGCGCCCAGTTCCGCGCCGCCCAGGGTCCCAACGTCAAAACCTGGCTCACCACCCACGGCCGGCAGGTCAGCCAGTTGCATTGAACTGCACCCGCCGGTTCGGCACAGCTTCACGTCACCGTCGAAAAGGCAGCATGCATCCTGAAAGGGGTACATGCGAGTGGCCGCCCTTAACGGTTCTACGAAGGTTGGCATACGAAACGTGCGTGCAAGGGAGCTCAATCCCAGTCCATCTTGAAAGCGTGGGAGGGCGCCTGAAAGCGGGTCATCCTGAGCGCAGCGAAGGACCTGCTATTCCGTCGGCCCTGCCCTGAATGGGACCTTCGCAACGAATGGATACTATGGAGGGAAGCGTCGAGTGGCGCCGAGCACACAGGCATGCAACCCACACCTCACCCCCTTCTCGTGTCCTTCCTTGCCGGCGCTACCGGCGCTTGGAAGATTGATAGCCTGACCTCCCCAACCGATACTTCACTCCCCTTAGCCGAGCGCCTCCAAGTCATCGAAGGCACGGAGGTCGCCACGCCTGAAGGGAACTGCTGGCTCCTGCGAGGCACCACCGGCAACCTGCGCTACACCAAACAAGCCGAGCTCAATCGCCTCGCCTCCAAACAGGAAGGTCTAGGTCGGCCCGAAGCGACCCGGGCCGCGCTCATCCCCATTCGCAAATCGGAAGCTTGGTGGAGCCTCGCCCAGGATCGGCGGCGAGCCATCCTCGAAGAGCAATCCCACCACATCGCCATCGGCCTCGCGTACCTGCCCGCCATCGCCCGCCGCCTCCATCACAGCCGCGAACTCGGCGAACCCTTCGACTTCCTGACCTGGTTTGAGTACGCGCCCCAACACACCGAACTCTTCGATCAACTCGTAACGCGCCTCCGCGCCACCCGGGAATGGAAGTACGTCGACAGCGAAGTCGACATCCGCCTGAGCCGCCCACCTGCATAGCATTGACGAATGCCTTTTCACAGTAGGCGTGAGGGCGGGGCGAATCTTCACGCGGCTTTTCCGTCAAGAAAAGCCGCATCTCACCGATGCTGAGCAGATCACAGTAACTGTGAAAATGCTCTAATGCCCCGGCAATCCACTCGGAAGCTCCGCTCGTTCCAAACAACACCTATGGTCCAGGTGTTCTCTTATCGGTGGGCGGTGCGGATGTCACCGGGATTCTAGATGGGATGAAGAGTCGACATCGCAGAACTTGCCGAATCTGGACTTTACACCAAAGGTCAAAGGTCGTACGCGAAGACGCCAGAGAAGGCGTAACTACACCGAACGTAAAAAATCTTACGCTAGCGCCCTGCGGGTTAAGCGCAACCAATTTTCGCCATACGCGTTTCCCGAACACTCATCAAGAACTCTAGCCGGCTTGTCTCTGAGCTTTAGAGCAGACTTGCGATGCGCTCCGCGATGTCTGTACTGGCCGGCAGGAAGACGACCATCGTGAGGTCCTGCCGTCCGTCCACCCCGAAGGTGGAGCATTCAAAGCCGATCGTTCCAAGAACCGGGTGCCGCAGCTCCTTCACCGCGTGCGCGCTATCCGACACATCGTTGTCCTGCCACATCGCTCTAAAGGTAGGGCTGGCCTGCGAGAGTTCGTCGATCAAGGAGGCGACCTCCGCCATGGCACCCGCTCGTACCACGTCTGCACGGAAGGCCGCGACGGCCATTCGCGCGACGGCTCCCCAGTCGTAGTACAAGGCACGCGCGTGAGGATCGAGGAAGACCAGTCGCAGCGTATTGCGCTCATTGGCTGCAAGCTGCCCGAGGTTCGGCCAAAGCACGGTTGCGGCCTGATTCCAGGCCACCACATCCCACGTTGCGGTCTTGATGAATGCTGGAGCAGGACTCAACTGATCCAGAAGTCGCTGCAACCGTGGTTCGATGTCGTCAGGATGCCGGTAGTGGCTTTCGGGCGCTCTCCCCAGTCCAATCAGGAACAGATGTTCGCGCTCGGCATCGGTCAACAGGAGTGCCTTCGCCAGGTTGTCGAGTACGTCTGCCGATGGTGCTCCACCCCGGCCTTGTTCCAGGCACACGTACCAGGCCGAGCTGATGCTGGCTCGTTGCGCTACCTCTTCACGGCGCAGCCCAGGCGTACGGCGACGGGCAGAGGAGAAGCCGAAAGATGCTGGATCGAGTTTGGCCCGCCGGTCCTGAAGAAACTTGCCGAGCACCTGGCCGGCACTCCCCTGAGTCGCTAGGCTGTTAGCTGTAATCATAGGATAAATCCTCGTCTTTACTACGATAATAGTTGCGCCGATCATGGTTTCAGGTCATGGAGGACCAAGTTCATGCGCGTATTTGTCACAGGTGCAACGGGTTGGGTTGGAACAGCGGTGGTGAAGGAACTGATTGCCGCCGGGCACGAAGTTTCTGGCCTTACACGGTCGCAAACGAATGCTGACGCTCTCACTCAAGCTGGGGGCAAACCCATTCTTGGGTCTACAAGTGATCTCGATGTTCTGCGCAAGAGCGCATCCGAGGCCGATGGGGTGATTCACACGGCATTCGGCCTGGACATGTCGAAGATCGTCGAGTTAAGCGCAGAGGACAAGAAGGCGATTGAAACCTTTGGCGATGTATTCATAGGTTCCGACCGCCCGTTCATCGTGGCGGCCGGCATCGGCATCTTTCCTCGCGGCGAAGTTTTCACGGAGGAAATGTCCATCGGCCCTGTCATGCCGGCTTTCCCGCGGGCGACGGAGCAGACCACGATGGCCATGGCAGACCGTGGAGTGCGGGCGACCGTGGTCCGGCTTCCACGTAGCGTTCATGGAATCGGAGAACGGCACGGCTTCATCCCCCAGCTTGCGAGCCTGGCACGCGAAAAAGGTACTTCTGCCTATGTCGACGATGGAGAGAACCTATGGCCTTCGGTCCATCGGCTCGATGCGGCTCGCGTCTTCCGGCTTGCTCTCGAACACGGCGCGCAGGGCGGTCCCTTCCACGCTGTAGCAGAAGAAGGCGTTCCGTACCGTCAGATTGCTGAAGCGATTGGCCGCCAGTGCAAGCTCCCGGTCGTCTCGCTCTCGCAAGAAGAGGCCTCGGCTCATTTTGGGATGATGGCCATGTTCATTGGAGGCAACGGACCCGCTTCGAGCGAACGCACACGGGAACATCTTGGGTGGGTGCCGCAAGAGCCGGGTCTGCTTGCCGACATCAGTCAACCGGAGTACTTCGCACAGGATGTTGCCGGTGCTGACATTTTCAGCGGAAGGCAGCGGTAGGCCGTCGAAGAAACCCGGTATTGAGGGAGTTACAAGGGCATGACATAGCCTGCGAAAGTTCCTCTCGGGAATAACAGTCGCATCCTCGTAAGTCATAGTGGCGGGTTGCAGGCGGGAAGCAGCCCGTCTCGGATTGCGAAACGAAGGTTTACACATGAATGGACGTTGACCCACGAAGTTCAGCCTTTTGCGTTGTAAAAGGCTGTTGCGATTAACCCCTCGCTGGCAAATGGTTAGCGCCACTAAGCCGTACTGTCTGATTTCTCACGTTCGGTGTAGTGACCTATAGCATTTTTTCCTTAGGTATAGCTATCCGAAGCGGAGTCTAAGCCAGGCGCTGGCGTCCTGAGGAGAGAGCCTTGGGAGAGCAGCGGTGATGGCTTGGTGCAGTATCTCGGGCGAACGCGCAGCCGCGGTGCGGAGAGATTGTTTGAGCTTGGCCCAGGCTTTCTCGATGGGGTTGAGGTCCGGCGAGTAGGGCGGCAAGTAAAGCAGCCTTGCTCCACGAGCCTCGATGCGTTCGCGTACGCCCTCGACCTTGGGTACTGCTGCTTAATTATCTCCCAAAATGCGCCTGCCTGCAGCATCATGCGCACTGGCTTCAGTAAATTGCAAAGTACGCCTCAAATGCACCCGCTAACACGAAACCGCTAAACGGTGCGCCACACTCGCTAGAAAGAATGTATGTATCTGTCTACAAATGAGTTGCAGTACATTTCGGATAGAAACAGAACAGTGGAAGCGGTGTTCCACGTGGAACACTGCGGTTCGTTTAGAAAACCGGTGCCGGGGGAGCACTCCGCTCTACATGCGCCCGGTATACCCGCGCGCATGCCCGCAGCAACGCTTTAATCGGCACGCGCCCACTCTCAGCAAGCACCAGCTCTCCTTCGCGCTTCGCCTGAGGACGGAAATACCATCGCGCCAGCAGCGCTTGGTGGTCACACATCTGCTGCTTCGTCACTGCCGCTTGGTCTGCCTCCAAATGGGCCAGTGCCTCCTCCAGACGTTTTTCTGGCGTCCCGCTGCGCTCCTCTTGTTCCCCCATTGAAACCGGTCTGAGCGCCGCCGGATGCGCATACAGCGAGGTCGAACCCGACCCCTCGTTCGGCAGCTGCATCGCCAATAGAGAAAACTGGGCAGGCCCTGCCAGCACGCCGTTTCGCAGCAGGTAAAGCTCCACCTCGTCCTCTTCCGCACTCGCCTGCACGATGACCCCATGCTGGCCGGCGAGGGCATCCGCCAGCTCCGGCGCGCCTTTTGCTATGGCTTCCGCTTTCTGCCATCGCGCATGCGCCGCCGCCGCCGCTTCAAAGTCCAGCCGCTCACTTGCTCCCTCTCGCTCCGCTGCCAAAACCTCCAGCAGGCTAGCTCCGCGTGTGCGCAGAAACGCATGCACCGCCGTCGCTTCCACCGCATAGCGCTCATCAGAGCAGCCGCCATAGCAAGGCGCAAGGCACTTCTTCATCTCCGAATAGATACAGCCGGGGAACTGCGGGTCAGGCTCCAGATCCTGAAAGCACCGCCGCAGCAGGTGCAAATCAAGCACCTCTTCCGCATACTTCTCCGCCGCATAACGCGACGGAAACGGCCCAAATAGGTCCGTTGCAGCGGAAAGCGTCAACGCGTTCGTCACCCAAAGGCGAGGAAACCGGTTCCGCATGCCCATGCGCAAGTAAAAAGGCGCGCGCAAGTGCATCCTCTGCGCCGCGCGCTCTCCAAAAGCGGCTTGTGTCGCACGGTAGAGCAGCAGCTGCGCGCCGAACTCCGATGCTGTTTCGGTCCAGCCGATTCGCCGCACAAGGCTCGCCAGCTGCAACCGCCGGCTCTGCGCCGCTGCAGGGGCCAGCAGTTTACGCAGGCGCCGCCGCATATCTGTCGAGCGGTTCAGGTACGGCTCACCCGCGTCGCCTCGCAGGCAAAACACCGCTTGCCTTGCAGGCAGCTGCACCAGCGCCGGCTCCGGCGAGGCAGGGTCGAACTCGATCTCGTGCTGAAACAGCATCGTTCTTATCCGAGCCTACGAGAAAGCCGTCCCGCTTGTCGCTCCAGGGTTGCACCTGTAGCCGTCCCAAGCCGGTCAATCTTCTTGAATGACGAGACTCCGAAGCAGCTCCAAGACCTCCTCGCCCGAACCATCAGGGTTGACCAAAGCCTGGTTCAGCGTCGCCGCTATACCCGTTGCCTCAGACTCGGAAGGGAGCCTCACATGCGCCATAGACCACTCCGGAAAGCTGCGCTCGCCCGCTGCTCCACTTTCCAGCACAGTCACCTCGCCGTGACGTGGATCCTGCTGGATGCGCTCAAAAACCCGCTCGATTGAAGATTGCGGCCCTTCCAATACTTGCGCGAAGAAACCGGAGTTGAACAAAAGGGCACCGGTGATGTTTTGTTTGCTGTTATTGGCGCGCGCGGCTCCAAGGATCTGGGAGATCTCTCCATCCCGCTCCGCAGAGGCGCCTGCGATGTAGTTCCGGCTGCAATAGACGATTTTGTAGAGTTCAGTGTTCATGCGGCACCTTTGCTTGGCAGTAGGGGGTGTGTTGCGGCGGGAAAGAGTTGGGGGAAGGTGGCAGCAAGCTCGCCCGAAGGCACGGCCTTGCTGTAATAAAAGCCCTGCACGGAGTGGCAGCCCTCTGCGCGCACGTGCGCCAGGTGCTCCGCCGTTTCCACGCCTTCGGCGAGGGTCGAAATGCCGAGCGAGTGGCCGAGCGCCGAGATGGCGCGTACGATAGCGCGGTTCCGGCTGTCGACCTGCTGCAGGGCGATCAGCGACCGGTCGATCTTTATCTTGTCGAAGGGGAAGTTGACCAGCTGGCTTAGCGAAGCGACACCGGTGCCGAAACTGTCCATGGCGACGCGAACGCCCAGCGCACGCAGATCATTCAAGGTCGCAAGCACCGCGTGACCGTCCCGGAGCAGGATATTTTCGGTGACCTCGACCTCGAGTCTGTCCCCAGACAGGCCGGCGGTGGTAAGCGCGCGCGCGACCGTTTGGGCGAACTTGCCCATCTCAAACTGGAGCGGAGATACGTTTACGGCGATGGTGACTGATGAAGGCCAACGTACGGCTTCACGGCAGGCTGTCTTGAGTACCCAGTCGCCGATGGGCACAGCCAAGCCGAGCTCCTCGGCAAGGGGCAGGAAGTCGCCCGGCAGCAGCAGTCCGCGTACAGGATGACGCCAGCGCAGCAGGCCCTCCAGGCCGATCACTCCCTCGGTTTCGACGTCGATCTGCGGCTGGTAATGCAGTTCAAACTGGCGCAGCAGCAGGGCTTTGCGTAGGTCGAGCTCCAGCGCCCGCCTGTTTTGCGCTCGTTCCAGCATGGAGGTTTCAAAGAAGTGGTATACGCCGCGCCCAGCCGCTTTCGACTGGTACAAGGCAAGGTCGGCGCTTGAAAGCAGCTCGACGCGGGTTTGGCCGTTCTCAGGCGCCACTGCCAACCCGATACTTGCGCCAACGTTGATGACGTGGCCATCGACGAGGTAGGGCCGCTGGATCAGATCGATGATGCGAGCGGCGAGGGCGGCCGAGGCTTCGCGTGTGATGGAACCAGCGAGGAGAATGGCGAACTCGTCGCCACCGAGCCTGGCCAGAATGTCGCCTTCGCGCAAGGATTGCGTCAACCGATCGCTTACCAAGCGCAGCAGTGCATCGCCGACCGCATGTCCAAGCGTGTCATTGACGGCTTTGAAGCGGTCCAGGTCGACAAAGAGCAGGGAAGCGCTGTCTTCATCGCCGGACGCGAGCTTCGCCAAGGCGTCTTCTAACTTCTGCTCGAAGAAGAGGCGGCTGCCGATGCCGGTCAAGTGGTCGCGCAGCGCGCTTGCGTGCTCGCGTTGCACGATGGCGTCGTTTGCGAGTTCATCCTTGAAGCTCGAAAGCCAGCAGCCCTCACCTATTTCGCTGATGGAAAGGCGTGTACGACGCTGCCCTTCCGTCACCAACAGCGTTTCAAAAGACGGCGCCAAGGCCGAAGGGTTGTGGATGGACGCAAGCCACCGCACCAGGGTTTCCAGTCCGGTTTGCCCAGAAACGAAAGCGCTGCTCATGACGGCCGCGAATGAAGCGCCTACGAGCGCCAGGGTATCGGGAATACCAAGCACGTCGCGCAGGCTATTGCTGGCATACAGGATGTGCTGAGAATCATTGAAGATCAGAGCTCCCTCTCGCGCGAATTTGCTCTCGCTCGTGCCGATGGAAGCTGCCGCCGTCCCTGTATCCGGACGTGAAAGGCGGGTGCGTGAAATCGCCTGCAAAATATTGCCCTCGCTGAAGGCAGCTGTACTCCCTGCGTCATGACCGGCGCTTCGCAGGGCTGAGTTGCTGCCGGACTTCTTATCGGCATAGACAGCGAATTCGAACAGGCCAGAACGAGGGTTCCCCATTACCGAAGTAAGGAAACCCGGCATCAGATTGAGCCGATAAGAGAAAGCAGAGCAGGATGATGGTGCAAGCGGCACTAAGCGCCTGCGATGGTGAGGCCGTCGATGCGCAAGGTGGGGCAAGCGGTAGAGGAGCGGAACTCGAGGTCGTTGCCGATGGCGGTAATGTTGTGGAATATGTCTTTGAGATTGCCTGCCACGGTGATTTCCTGCACCGGGTAACTAAGCTGGCCATTTTCGATCCACAAACCGGAAGCGCCGCGCGAGTAGTCGCCGGTAACCATATTGATGCCGCGGCCCAAAAACTCCGTCAGGTAGAGGCCTTCGGGGATGGAGGCAATGATCTCTTCCGGCGTTTGCTCGCCGGCGGGCAGGTAGAGGTTGTGGGTACTGATGCCCGGGTTGCGGGCGAGTCCGCGCGCGGCGC
>CAXTWG010000080.1:0-8368 GCA_964247895.1 uncultured Acidobacteriaceae bacterium | reverse complement strand
GAGCAACTCATCGATCCCCAACCCCTCCACCTGCCGCTCGTTCTCGAGCCGGTACAGGTCTAGGTGGTAGAGCGTCACCGGCTTGCCCTCGCGCTCACCCTCGTACTCGTGCATGAGCGTAAAAGTTGGGCTCGTTACCTCATCGGGCTCCGCTGCGCCCATCGCCTCGGCAATCCCCTTCACCAAGGTCGTTTTCCCTGCCCCCAAAGTCCCGGTCAGGATCAGCAACACCGGCGGCTGCAATGACCCAAGCAGCTCTCCGCCCACGCGAATCGTATCCACAGCACTCTCGGTGTGGAACTCCAGCTTCCTTGTCGCCAACTCCTTGGTCATTGCGGCAGCCCCTCCCACCAAACATACCCGTCTTTGCCTTGCGCGCGGTAGCGAAAAGCCTGCCATAGCTGCGCGAGCACGTCTGTCACCAACAAGGTGTGCTCGTCTTGTTGACGCACCGCGAAATCCGCCGCCAGCCCGTGGAGATACACCGCTGCTTCTACCGCTTCTTCAACTCGCTCCGGGTATTGCGCTACCAAGGCCGCGACCAACCCTGTCAGCATGTCCCCCGAACCACCCTTGGCCAGCCCCGGGTTTCCCGTTGTGTTCACCGCAACCATCCCGTCCGGATGCGCCACCAGCGTTCGCCAGCCTTTCAGCACCAGCGTCACTCCATACTCCGCCGCGAACCGCCGCGCCAGCCCCAACCGGTCTTTCTGCACTTCTGCGGTCGAAACTCCCGCCAGTCGCCCCATCTCCCCCGGATGCGGCGTCAGCACTACTGCTCGCGTCCCGCGCCCCGGCCTGTCTCGCAGACGGCCCATATCCTTTGAAAGAAGATTTAAAGCATCCGCATCGAGAATCAGCGGCGCATTCTGAGGGGAAGCATGCTCCAGCAGCGCATACACCAGCAATGCCGCTTCCGCGCTCTCCCCAAGCCCCGGCCCTGCCGCGACGACAGTCTTCTTTTTCAGCAATGCCTCCAGTGGCTCACCCAGGAAGCGAGTGTCCAGCTTTCCCTCCGCGTCCTCCGGCAACGGCTCGGTCATCAGCTCCGGCGCGACCAGAGCCACGGTATTCAGAATCGAAGCAGGCACCGCAGCCGTTACCAGCCCTGCCCCGCCGCGCAGCCCAGCCAACGACGCCATTGAAGGCGCACCCGCCTTTCCATGGCTCCCCGCGAACAAAATCACATGCCCATGCTTACCCTTATTATCGTCCGCCTGCCGGGGCACTTCCGCAATCTGCTTCGCCGTGCCTGTCCATCGCAGCCGCTGCTCGGACACGACCGCCTCGTCCGGCGACCCGATCTCCGCGATGACAATCGGCTTGGTCGCCGACCCGGTCAGATTGCCAAACGCATGCGCCAGCTTCGGCGCGGTAAAAGTCACCACAGCGTCGGCCCGCATCGCCCCTTCCTGTGCATACTCCATCGAGTCCGCATCCCACCCCGATGGTAGATCCACTGCCACCACTGGCGTCGTTATCCGCCCGATCAAGTCCCGCAGTTGGGCCGCCACACCCCGGAGAGGCGGTTTGAACCCAGTTCCAACCAGTGCATCTAGGATGAGTTCCGCCCCGTCGAGTAGCCCCGCCATCGCTTGAAGATCGTCTTCGGAGGTAACCTCGGCAACCTGAACGCCGGGCTGCGACCGGCGCAGCATCGACGCCGGATCACCTTCCAACTCCTCCTTGCGCCCGAGCAGCAGCACCTGCACCGTGCATCCGGCTTGCGCCAGCACTGCCGCCGCCATCAAGCCGTCTCCGCCGTTGTTACCTTTCCCGCACAGCGCGACGATGGTCCGTGCCTCCGAGTGCGCGCGCAAGCAGAACTTGGCTATGGCCTCTCCGGCCCGCACCATCAGTTGTTCGGAGCGAACGCCGTACTTCTCGATCGTCACGCGATCGGTTTCGCGTATCTCGGCAGCTGTCAAAATCTTCATGCACCCCTCCGCTCAAAGCAGACGGCCCCTGCACAAGCAGAGGCCGTTCCGGTTCACGAAGTGAGATGCCGGTTCTACTGCGTACCACCACTGGGAATTGCAGGCCCATTCTCGCGCGAAGCAAAGTAGCTCCGATCCCAAAGATTCTTGTAGAAGTACCCGGTCAGCTCCGCTGCCCGTGGGCCAAAGGTCGGGCGACCGCCTTCGAGGAAGATCACCGTGACAATACGCCCATACTGCTGCGTATCCGCGAAGCTTGCAAACCACCCAAAGCGCGTTCCATTGTTCGAGCAGGTTCCCGTTTTGCCCATCACCGGGAACTGGTTGAACGAAGCCCGCAGCGATCGCGCCGTTCCCCAGCCCACTGCGCCCGCCATACCCGGCTCGATTTCCGGAATCAGGTTCTTGATATTCAATGTCCGCTTGATCCGCGGCTGGAATGCTGTGATCTGCTGCGTGGTTGTCGGGTGCTGGAGGTAATACAGCGTCCCGCCGTTCGCGATCGCGGAAACCAGCGCTCCCAGTTGTAGCGGCGTCATCGAGACGCCCTCGCCGAAGGAGCACATCCGGCCCACGCCACCCTTGGAGTCCGGCAGCGGCTGCGACGGGTATACGCCCAACTGCTCATTGGGGATGTTGTACCCCGCCAGCTCGCCTAGCCCGAACTGGTTTGCATAGTGCCGCACGCGGTCGAATCCCAGACGGCGTCCCAACACCTCGAAATAAGGATTCACCGAGCGCGCCAGCGCATCCGTCAAATTCAATGAGTAATGACCGCCCAGGTTTACAGGGGTATCTTTCGTGATCAGCCCTTCTGACAATGCCGCCAGCGCGACCGAAACCTTGATGGTCGAGCAAGGCTCCGCTCCGCTTGAAAGCGCCAGCTTCTGGTTCACCATCGCGAGAATCCGCCCATTGTCCGGGTTGATCGCCACCACCGTGCCATACATGTTGCCGAGCGCGTCGATTGCCGCCTGACGTACTACCGGGTTTTCCCCCTCGGTCACATCACCCTGTCCGACATCTGTCGTGGTGAACGAGTCGGCAGTAAACACTTCGCCATAGTGGTGCCGAGCCGAAACCCTCCGCAGGCGTCCATTGCGTCCGCGCACCAGACGGGTCGTGGTCACGGCTGCAACCGCGTGTCCACGCGCGGCAACGCGGCGGGTGTGCTCAAGGGACGCAAGCTGGCGACGCCCGCGCGAGCTTTCCACAACCCGCGCGGTATGGCCATGGTGCCGCCGCGTGCTGGCCGTGGCATAGCTGCTCAGCGGCAGCAGAAGGAGAACAAACAGCGCGAAAAATGGCAAACAACGTCTCATTCAGAAGTTCTCATCTCTGCCGCGAAGACTCGCTCCGCCACAAACCGGCCATCCCGCCGGCAAGCTATATTCCGTACTCATCCTGGGGCGAACTCCACCGCTGGAATGACCTTTACAGATCGTCATTCCCATTCGACCAAACTAGCCCCAATTGGTTGCGCGATGCACTCACTCTAGCAAACCTTTCCTCTATCGGCAGCAAAAGTGTGCTCCTCTAGTTACCTCCGCGTCGAAGATACGCGGGAATGTCGAGTTCATCCTCCTGCATAGGCTCCGGGGCGACTGCCGCGAAGCTCCTGGTAGGCTCCGGCCCCCGCTCCACCCGCGTCTCCGTGAAAAACGGGTCGACGCTCAAGTCCTCGCGCGATAAAAAGATTTCCTGCTCATCCAGAAGAGCCGTTTGCCGCGCCGGAGCAAATCGGGCCGTGGAGCTTTCCTCCATCTCGCTTGCGAACCGGGGCTTGCTCGCCGGAGCACTCGGTGCGGCGGGCTTCGGTGCAGCGGGTTGCGCTTGCGCCTGTGTCAGTGCCGCTGCCACCCCAACGCGTTTTTCCGGCCCGCTCTGCCGGAATCCCGTCGCGATCACCGTGATCTTCACGTCATCGCCCATCGTTTCGTCGAGCACCGCGCCGAAAATGATGTTCGCGTCCTCATGCGCCGCGCTCTGAATCAAGGTCGAAGCCGCGTTCACCTCGCTCAGCTTCAGGTTCGAGGAGCCTGAAATGTTAATCAAAATCCCCCGCGCCCCGTCGATCGCACCATCCTCGAGCAGCGGCGAGGCCATCGCCGCTTGCGCCGCCGCAATCGCCCGGTTTTCCCCCGAGCGCATCGCCGTCCCCATCACCGCATAGCCCATCCCCGCCATCGTCGTCTTCACGTCCGCGAAGTCCCGGTTGATGATCCCCGGGATCGTGATAATGTCCGAGATCCCCTGCACTCCTTGCCGCAACACATCGTCCGCCACGCGGAACGACTCAAAAAAGCCGGCATCCTGGGCTACGGCGAGCAGCTTCTCGTTCGGGATCACGATCATCGTATCCACCGAGTCGAGCAGCTCCTGCATTCCGCGCTCGGCCTGCGCCATCCGCCGCTTGCCTTCAAACCCGAACGGCCGCGTCACCACCGCGACTGTCAGCGCCCCCATCTCGCTCGCCAGCGAGGCAATGACCGGTGCTGCGCCCGTGCCCGTGCCGCCGCCCATCCCGGCAGTCACAAACACCATATCGGCGCCTTCCAGCGCTTCGATAATTTTTTCCGAATCCTCAAGCGCCGCCCGGCGACCCATATCCGGATTCGCCCCCGCGCCAAGGCCGCTCGTCAGCTTTACGCCCAGCTGTAGCTTGACGGGCGCAGCCGAAAGCTGCAGCGCCTGCACATCTGTGTTGGCCGCGATGAACTCCACGCCTTCCACTCGCGCCGCAATCATCCGGTTCACCGCATTACCGCCGCCGCCGCCTACGCCGATGACCTTGATCTTCGCGCCCTTTTGCGTTTCGTCATGGTATTGAATCCGCATCGCTTCGCCCCGGTCCATTTCTTGATCCATTTCCCTGTCCCTGCCCTCTTCCACCATTAAATACTCCCCGCGAACATCCCGCGCAGCCTCGCCCGCAATGAGCCCTCTTGCTCTGCCCGCATCGCCCCGGTCCGGTGCGCGTACAGCATCAGCCCCACCAGCGCGCAAAACTCCGGCTGCTGCAGCTCCCCCGGCATCCGCGACAACGGCACCGGCGTCCCAATCCGCGCCGGCACCCGTAAAACGCTTTCCGCCGTGTCCAGCATCCCGGCGAGTTTCGCCCCGCCACCCACCAGCACACAGCCTGAGCCGAGCGCCTCCAGCACCGCCCCGTTCCGCAGACTTTCCCGGATCATCGAAAACAGCTCCCGCGCCCGCGGCTCCAGAATCTCCGCCAGCGCCCGCTGGCGAATGCTCCCGCGTGCAGGTCCTTCCCCGTTCCACGCAATCTCGTTCGTCTGCGACACGCTCGTCACGACCGCGTGCCCGTACTCGCACTTTAAATACTCGGCTTCCGGGATGCCCAGGTGCTGCCCCACTGCGAGGTCGTTTGTAAAATGATCTCCCCCGAGCGGCACTGCCGCTGAATACACCACCGCTCCCTCGAAGTACACAATCAGCTCGGTCGAGCCCGCGCCGATATCGATCAAGCAGCAGCCCAGCTCCCGCTCATCCGCGCTCAGGGTGCTTTCCGCCGCCGCCAGCGCTTCGTACACAGTCTCCGTTACCGCGAGCCCCGCCTTATTCGCGCAGGTCACCAGGCTCTGGTGCGCGCTGGCCGAGGCCGTCACCATATGGAGCGAAACCTCCAGCTGATGTCCGACCATCCCCACCGGGTCATGAATCCCCGGCACCTCATCCAGCAGAAAGTGCCGGGGCAGCAGGTGGATGATCTCCCGATCCCCCGGCAGGGAGATCGCCCGCGCCCGGTCCGCCGCCGCCCGCACGTCTTCGCGGGTGATCTCCCGCATCTTTGAAACGGAACCGAGTGCAATGCCGCCTTGAGAGTTCACCCCGCGCACATGCCCGCCGCCGAGCCCGGCTACACACTGCTCCAGCACGGCCTGCGAGGAAGCCTCCGCTGCGACCGATGCCTGGTTCACGGCGTTTGTCGCGGGCGCGAGATCGGCAATGACCCCGCGCCGGATCCCCGCGCTCGGCGCCTCGCCATGCCCTCGGTACCGCAGTGAGCCCTCATGCGACTCGGCCACCAGCATCCGGGTTCGCGATGAACCTACATCGAGTACCGCCAACAGCGGGTTCGCCTTCGGCGTCATCGTGCAGTCCCCTTACCCGCGTTCGGGAGGTAGTGCGGCACCCAGCGTACCGAGTGGTGCGGCCCCGGACGCTCCGTGTACCAGGTGCGTGCGCCCCCAGGCTTTGCTGCTGCGGCATGGTTTGCCGGGTGTGCGGGCGGGGCGCTCCGCGCTACGGTGGGCACCGGATGATGCGCTTTGGAGCCCGGCGAAGTACCCTTGCCCAGCGAACCGGTGCCCTTCCCCGCAGTTTCCGCGGCAGCCGCCCGCTTCGCTTCTTCCGCTTCCCTTGCTTCATCCGCCTGCGCCGCATCCGCCATCTTCAGCACCACCTGTCGGTCATACCGCAGATCCACCGCGCTCAGGTTCGGGTACTGCTGCCGCCACTCCGGCAGGTGCTCCAGGTAAGACCGGTACCGCTCCAGAAAGTCGCTATTCCCAAAGTGCAGCAGCAAGTCCGACCCTTGCGCGGGAACCACTGCCCGCACGTCTTCCAGGTCGCTCACATCCACCTCGCTCAGCTGCGAGGAAACATGCCCGCCCCCCGCGTCCAGCGCCGTCACAAAACTTCCGTACAACCGCATCCGCTTCGCACGCGCTTCCGCCGGGGCGTTCGGATCCAGCCCCACCACCACGGGAAAAGAGTAATGCCGCGCCGCCAGGGTTGCCGGAGCCATCGGCAGCAGGATGCCCTCGCCGTCCACCAGCCCTATCTGCCTTCCCAGCCGCACAAACGCGACGGGAATTCGTTCCACAAGCGTCACCCGCAGAGTATCCGGCAGCAAGCGCATAACCGTCGCATGCTTCACCCACGGCTCCCCTTCAAGCGCCGCTTCCCGCTTCGCCAGTGGCACAAAGAACACATTGCGCCCAATGTCCGACCCAAACACCTTCAACAGCTCCGCCCTGCTTAGTTCCGTGTTCCCCATCGCCTGGATGGAAGCCGATGAATCGATCCGGAAATGCGGGTCATGGCGCAGAAAATTCGCCACCGCCCAAGCCGCGTAACCCGCGCTCGCCAAACCGGCCAGCAGGAGGAGACCCAGAAGCCCTCGCCCTACTCGCGTCGCCAGCAGCCGCCGGCCCCAGCTCTTGCGCGGCGCAATCCTTCGCCGGGTTCGCAGGAACTGCTCTGCGTTCTCATTGGGTACAAGGTCCGGATCGGCCTTGCGCTTGCGTCCCGGTGCCGCCGGCGCGGGGGGACGCAGAAAGGCTTCGTCCTCCTCATCCAGGAGGGCGGAAGCGGCAGCTTGCCGGTCGTTCCATGCTTCCGTGTTCAGTTTTGCCACGCCCGAGCCAGGTCGTAGGAGAGTCGCCAACCCCACTATAGACCGAGATCAACCGCTTACAGACGAAAAGCGACTCTCCCGGCCCACGTTGGTAACCGGCTCTTTCCCGAGCGCTTCGAGCACCAGCGCTCCTACCTGCGACACGCTGCCCGCACCCAGGGTAAGGATCAGGTCCCCTTTTTCCGCCCGCCCCGCTGCCTGCTCCGCCGCTTCCGCGAAGCTCCTCGCATGCTGCATCCCGGCCTGCCCCGCTGCCCTCACCAGCGCCTGCGCATCCACCCCTGGGATCGGGGGCTCGCTCGCCGGATAAATGTCCAGCACCTCCACTGTTTCCGCTCCCGCGAACGCCCCCGCGAACTCGGACAGTAAGTCCCGCGTCCGCGTGAAACGGTGCGGTTGGAAGATCACATGCACGCGCCCATAACCGCAATCCCGCGCCGCCTCCAGTGTCGCCACGATTTCCGTCGGATGGTGCCCGTAGTCGTCCACCACCGTCACGCCGCGCACCGTGCCCTTGGTTTGGAAACGCCGGTCCACCCCGCGAAACTGTCGCAGCCCGTCCACAATCCGTTCCGGCGCCACCTCCAGCTGGTGCGCAACCGCCACCGCTGCCGCCGCATTCAGCACATTGTGCATGCCCGGCACCAGTAGCTCGAACGGGCCCAGCACCGCCCCATCCGCCACGACCTCGAACCGCGACCGCACCGGCATACCTTCGTCCTTGCAGGCCTGCGCCGGCAGCACCCGCACCACATAGTCCGCCCGCGAGCTGTGCCCATAGGTAAACACCCGCCGCCGCACCCGTGGCAGCAAGGCCAGGAGCCGCTCGTTATCGCAGCAAGCCACCACCGCGCCATAAAATGGCACCCGATCCATGAAGCTCACAAACGCGTCCTCAATGTCCGCCATGTCCCGGTAACAGTCCATGTGCTCCCGGTCCAGGTTGGTCACCACCGCCAGGATCGGCGAGAGCTTCAGGAACGACCGGTCGCTCTCGTCGGCTTCGGCAACCAGATACTGGCTCTTGCCCAACCGCGCATTCGTGCCC
>CAXTWG010000079.1:0-8505 GCA_964247895.1 uncultured Acidobacteriaceae bacterium | reverse complement strand
CTCCAAGGGCATGGCCGAAGCCACCACCTCCCACGCCGCCCCGCACGCTGCCATTCACGCACCTAACACCCACGCGAGCCATGCCGAGCCGCACGAGTCCCCCTGGACCATGCTCGGACCCCTTGTCATTCTGGCCATTGGCGCGGTCTTCGGCGGCCTCCTCGGCCTGCCGGGCGAGGGAAACTACCTTCATAATTTCCTCAACCCCGTTCTGACGACAGGCCCCGAGCCCCGCGCTGAAAACACCGCCCTCGAGATCACCCTGGCCCTCGTCTCCACCCTCACCGCGTTAACCGGCTTCGGTATCGCTTACCTGATGTACATGCGCCGCCCCGCCCTGCCGGCAGAGCTCGCCACCCGCTACCGCGCCGCCTATACGCTTCTCCTCGACAAGTACCGCATCGACGAGCTCTACGACCGCCTCCTCACCCGCCCGACCGTCTTAGTATCCCGCTACGTTCTCGGCGGCTTCGTCGACACAGGCCTCATCACCGGAGGCGCGTTCTCGCTCGGCCAGGGCGTCAAGGGCCTCGGTGCCATCGCCCAGCGCATGCAGTCCGGCAACATCCGCTCCTACGCGGGCTGGCTCGCCATCGGCGCGGCGCTGCTGCTCGCGCTCGCCCTTTTCGGTTTCGGAACCCACTTCACCCCGGTCGCCTCCATCACTCGTTAAGGAAAGACCTTGCTCAACGAACACATCCTCACCCTCGCGATCCTCGTACCAATCTTCGGTGCCCTGCTGGTCGCCTTGCTCCCGCGCGAGGGCCGCGCCATTCAGTGGACCACCCTCGGCGTCTCGCTCCTGTTCTTCGCCTGCACCCTGTACCTGCCCCTGCACTTCGACTACCGCACCACCTCCTTCCAGTTCGACGACAATTACCAGTGGATCCGCAACCCTAACATCCACTACCACGTTGGCATCGACGGCATCTCTCTCTGGCTCTCCGTCCTCACCGGCTTCCTCGCGCCCTTGGGAGTGCTGGCGAGCTGGAAAGCCATCCAGACCCGCACCAAGGAGTTTTACTTCTTCTTCCTGCTCCAGCAAACCGCCATGCTGGGCGTTTTCACCTCGCTCGACCTGTTCCTCTACTACGGCTTTTGGGAGCTCTCGCTGATCCCCATGGCTATCCTGATCGCCATGTTCGGGCGCACCAAAGGCCCTGCCGCCGCGATCAAGTTCTTCCTCTATACCTTTATCCCGTCCGCGCTCTTCCTGGTCGCGATCCTGTTTCTCTATGCCAAGTCCGGCACCTTCGACTTCGTCGAACTCCAGGCCATGCTCAGCCGGGGCCAGCTCGGCATCGCCCCTGCCGCCCTCGGCTGGACCGCCTTCGCCTTCCTCGTCGCCTTCGCCGTTAAGGTTCCGATCTTCCCTCTCCACGGCTGGCTTGCCGACGTCTTCGAGGAAGCCCCGACCGCCATGGCCATCGTCGTCGCCGGGAAGCTCGGCCTTTACTCGCTCATTCGCTTCAATCTAGGCCTGTTCCCCGCCCAATCCCGCGCCTTCGCCCCCTGGATGGTTGCGCTCGCCACCATCGGCATTTTGTACGGGTCGCTCAACGCGCTTGTCGCCCGCGACCTCAAGCGCGTCGTCGCCTTCGGCACCCTCGCCGCGCTCTCCTTCTGCACCCTCGGCATTTTTTGCTTCTCGATCGCGAGCCTTGACGGCGCGGTCTACCAGACCCTGAACGAAGGCATCATCGGCGGCGCCCTGCTTTCGCTGCTCGGTATCCTCTATGAGCGCTACGGCACCTACGACACAGCGGCCTACGGCGGCCTCGCCGCGCGCCTGCCGTGGATGGTCACTTTTTTCGTCATCACCGTCCTCGCGCTGATCGGCCTGCCCATCCTGAACGGTTTTGTCGGTGAGTTTCTGGTCCTTTCCGCCGCTTTCGCCACGCACGTAGCCTGGGGCATCGCCGCCACCCTCGGCGTCATCTTCTCCGCCGCCTACGCTCTCACCTTCATCCAGAAAGTCTTCTACGGACGGCAGACCGCGCTCGTGACCGGCCGCGCCGGCATCCGCGACATCATCGGCCGCGAGCACCTCATGCTCTGGCCCTTCATCCTGCTCATGTTCATCATGGGCGTCTGCTCGCCCTACTGGATGCGCGCGATCACTCCCGCCATAAGTAAGTACAGCGATTCCGGCCGCCATTATCGGGGAATCGTGATCCAACGCCCAGCCCACTTCCCCGCGGAGGCCCAATGAACCCGTCCCTGCTCCGCATCCTCCCCGAGGTCATCCTTACCCTCACCGGCGTCGCCATCATGCTCGCCGACCCCCTCCTCCCCAAAGGCGCCTCCCGCAAACAGATGGGCTGGGTCGCCGTCCTCGGCACCTTCTTCGCGCTCGCCGCCTCCATCGAGCAAACTTATCTCGCTCCCGGCACCGCCTTCTTCGAGACCATCCGCAGCGACGCCTTCTCAGGCTTCTTTCACGTCCTGATCGCCGGCATCGTCCTCGTCTCGCTCCTCACCACCCTCGACGCCGTCAAGCCCGACCAGGAAAACCTCGGCGAGATGTTCGCGCTGATCATCTTCGGCGCGGTCGGGTCCATGCTCATGACCTCCGCCGTCGAGCTGCTGCTGGTCTTCGTCGCGCTCGAAATCTCCTCCATCTCGAGCTACATCCTCGCCGGCTTCCGCCGCAAAACCGGCAAAAGCCCCGAATCGGCCATCAAGTATTTCCTGCTCGGCTCCTTCGCTACCGCCTTCTTCCTCTACGGCATCGCCCTACTTTACGGCGCGACCGGCACTACCCGTACCTCGCACATCTCCGCCGCCCTTGCCGGGTCCGGCGCGCCGCTGCTGGCCACCCTCGGCGTCGGCATGGTGCTCGTCGGCCTCGGCTTCAAGGTCTCCGCCGCGCCCTTCCACGGCTGGACCCCCGATACCTACGAAGGCGCGCCCTCCCCCGTGGTCGGCATGATGTCCACCGCCCCGAAAGCCGCCGCCTTCGCCGTCCTGCTCCGCATCCTTTTCGAGGCCGTGCCCACCCTCTACGTGCACTGGGAACCGATCGTCTGGATCATGGCCGTTCTCAGCATGACCATAGGCAATCTCGGCGCGCTCCGCCAGCGCAATGTCAAGCGCATGCTCGCCTACTCTTCCATCGCGAATGCCGGCTACCTGCTCGTCGCCTTCACCGCCCTCACCGCCGACGGCGTCGCCGCCGCCGCCTTCTACACCGTCACCTACGCCGCCATGAACCTCGGCATCTTCGCCGTCGTTTCCCACGCGGGCGGCTACGAGGACCGGCTTACCACCACGGAGGACTACCGTGGCCTCGGCTACCGCTCCCCCCTGCTCGGCGGCGCGATGGCCTTCTTCCTTATCTCGCTCATCGGCATCCCCTTCACCGGCGGCTTCTTCGGCAAGTTCTACGTATTCTCGGCCGCCCTGCACTCGGGCCTGATCTGGCTTGCCATCATCGGCCTCCTCAACTCCGGCATCGCCGCCTTTTATTACCTCCGCCTGCTCGCTGCCGTCTACTCCCGCCCTGCCGAAGGCTCACTCCTTGAAGGCATCCCCCGCGTCGGCATTCCCCTGCTTTTCGCCATCTTCCTCTCGGCCTCCGCGACCCTCCTTTTAGGCGTAGTCCCCAGCCGCTTTCTCGACTCCGCCCGCTCCGCTGCCCTCACCCTCGGCGTCCCCACCAATGGCCTCGCGCACGAGGCCATCACGGTAGATACGCACGCGCAGTAGAAACGCAGATACTGGACTCATCAGGTGCAGAACAGCCAGGCCAAATACTTTGCTTCACATTGATCTATGCAGTTCCTCAAACAATCCGCTTCGCTATTTCTGAGTTGTCCAAGCGTTTTTCGGCTGAAAAAGGCGGTTCTCCGTCAGGTCTTCATAGGGCAGGTGGTCAGGGCGCCAGAGAATCTCCATAAAAGCACCCCAGGGTGTCTTGAAATACCAGATACGCTCACCTTGCTTAACCTCTCCCTTGGCCTCAATCGGTCCGGCCAGCAGCTCTGCCCCATGCTCCTCCAGAGACGCCGCGGCAGCCTCAATATCATCGACAAAAAAGGCAACATGGGTTGCACCGAAGTCAATGTTGCTTGGCATGGTTTGTCGCTGCTCGTCGGCATCGAAGGCCATCAGCTCCACATTTATGCTGGGTCCAAGCCGAAGCATCGCGATGTGAATGCTTTTGATTGGAACACCGGTTGGCGTCTCATGGAAAGGCCCAACCTGCCAAAGCAGTTGCGCTCCAATAGCATTCTGGAAAAACTGAACTGCCGCGTTTAAATCGGGGACGGTGATGCCGATATGGTCGACGTGCCGCGCGGAAACTATTCCCTGTTGCATACTCTCTCCTTATTTACTGGTTAGCGAACGACAGTTTTGAACCATGCATAACCGCTCTCGCCGAGCACCATACCCAGTAGTCCAAGCAGAGCGACAATGGGTGGCGCGGGGCTTTTTACCCGGAATAAGGCGTATAGCACGCCTACCGCGCAGCCCAGGGCGAAGGAAAACAGGTAGGTTTTCACGGTTTGGCTGCCTCCACTCGTTTGAAGAAATCGAGTAAACGGCTGAAGATCACTTCCGGTTGCTCCTCCATGACGTAGTGGCCGCAATCCTCGATTTCGCCACCTTCGACATGGACCGCGAGCGACTCCATCGACATGCGCAAACCATCTCCTACGCTGCTTTTTCCGCCTAGGGCGAGCACGGGCATTTGCAGCTTTGTTTTGCCGAACTCGATATTCTGGGACGCGCTCTTGGCGGTGGCGCGGTAATAGGCGAAGCCCCGACTCATCGCCCCCGGCCTGGAATAGCACTCGGCATAGCGGTCGCGCTTGGCTTGAGAAATCCGCTCCGGATACTGCGCCTTATGTTGGAAGAGCCAATCGAAGAGCTGCCGCTCGCGGCCTTGGGTCAACACCTCAGGCAGGTCTGGCAGGGTGTTGAAGGAGAACTGCCAGAGTTTGACGTTGACCTCAGGCGGGAGAGGAAAGCTGAGCGGCGCGGCTAGGCCGGGGAGAGCGGAGTCGAGCAGGGTCAGGCTTCGGACGCGTTCGGGAAACTGCGCGGCCCAGGCATACGCAATCCAGGCCCCAACATCATGGCTGACAAGGTGGATCGGTTCCGGCATAAAGGAGCGGACGGCGTCTTCAAGCTGCTTGCTGATGCTGCCGGTGTCGTAGCCTTGGGTGGACCCTGAAGATTCGCCCAGTCCAGGAGGGTCGATCGCCAGCACAGAGTGCTGTTCGGCCAACGCTGGGAGCACCTCGTTGTAGGCTTCCGCGGTTTCGGGCCAGCCAGGCAACAGGACGACTGGGGTACCCGAACCTGCGGCGAGAGCATGAACGCCATTGCCAAGAGTCAATGCTCGTGAAGTTTGTGTCATCCAGTGCCACCTTCCTCTTCGTTGACTTGCGTGTTTGGTTTCAGGTGGCGCTGCCGATACCGGGGTGTCGGCCCGGTACCCATTGCACGCGCAAGACTAACTTGTTGCCTTGGGGACGACTCAGCACCCCAATCTCGTGATAGGTGTTGGCAAAAAAAAGATATTGCCCACGATCCCAGACCAGGCCTGGACCGATGGAGCCGACCTGCTCCGGCGATGCGTGGAGGTTTACGCCGTTGACCTTCGGATCGGTAACTTGCTTGAGAAAATACCCGTTCATCCCGAGCCAGATCCCATGAGGCAGCCCATAAGCGACGGTCGCGTTAAAGTGGACGGCCTGTCCAGCCTGGGTTGAACGAGCATTGGTCTGGGTAGGGGGTGAGTTGTTCACTCCGCTGTAGAGGTAATGCGTGCGCCAGCTGGTCTCGATCCTGTGCGTCGGAAAAAAGGTGAAAGCATAATACGGATGAACCGTGAAAGCATGGCTGCTCAGGCTGGTAGGCAGATCCCGGCGGTACTCTCCGGTGGGAACGTCGAAGTCAAGAACGAAGCGTTGATTCAGAAGAGTGGAGCCGATCTTGCGCTGCTTCCATTGCAGGAGGAGCGGTGAAACTGTAAGGTCGCCAAAGCCACCCACAGCCCCAGGCGCGCCTGCGTTGACGTGAGCGGCCGTAAGGATAGCTTCGGTTCCGTACCACGCCCCGAGCAGGCGGTACTTCGTGAGCGCGACACCATGGGTCAAGCTGCTGATGCTGTTGACTGCGGGCGCATTTCCGACGGCATGGCCTGTCCCGTCGATGGTGATCCCGCTATGGTACGCATCGCCGATCTGCTCAAACAGAAAACCTGGAGCGCCGAGAGCATCGAGAAAACTCGTGTCGCCGAGATTGACCATGGGCTCCGCCGGATGCATTTGCGCATGGCCTGCGCCCCACGTCGGCAGCAGGGCCAAAACACTGAATTTGAGCGTCCGTTTCATGGCAGGACCGGCACTCGATGGCTGAGTATCTGCTGCCGCAATTGATCGATGCCGGCAGCGATGAACGCAAGGCTTTCCCCGTCGCTAAACTGTCCGTCGATCATTTTGCGGTCCACAGACGCAATAACGATTTCTCGCGCCGGAACCACCTCAGCCTGCATGGCAGCCAGCGTTTCCCGGAGTTGATACTGGGCACGAACGCCACCGGTAAACGCCGTGGCCGAGCTGAGGATCAGGACAGGCTTTGCTCGAAAGCAGGACTCAAAAGCTGGCCGAGACGCCCAGTCGAGAGCATTTTTGAGGACACCAGGTAAGCCGTGGTTATACTCCGGGGTCGCGATCAGGACGGCATCGGAAGCTGCTATCAAGCTTCGTAGGGCCGCTACTGCCGGCAACGCCGGTTTGCGATCCTGATCTTCGTTGTAGAGCGGAATCGTTTCAAGCGTCATAAGCCGCAGTTCCGTACCCAACTCTGTACCTTGAGTGAGCCGCGCTTGTATCGCGCGAAGGATGGCGGTGCTGAAGGAAGCTGCTCTGAGACTGCCCGAGATACCCAATAGCCGAACTGTCTCCGTCTGCTTCGTCATGTTCCTGCCTCCAGGTCGAGGGCTGCCTTGCTCACATCCTCAACGGTACGGGCTGCCTGTTTATCCGTCCAACGAAACGTTCGCATAACAGTTATCCTTGACAAGGATGAATGGAGATTCTTAATCATGGAGCTGCGCCATCTGATCCACTTCATCGCCCTTGCTGAAACCAAGCAGTTCACTGCGGCGGCTAGACGTGTAAACGTGGTGCAATCCGGCCTTTCGGTGACAATCAAGGAGTTGGAAGAGGAGATCGGCTCCAAGCTGGTGAACAGAACCACGAGAAGCGTGGCGCTGACCGAGGCAGGAGAATGCTTTCTGGAGTATGCGCGATCGAGCCTTGGCTCACTTCACGAGGGAATCGTGGCCGTGAGATCGCAGGATGGCATTGTGCGCGGGCGGCTGAACGTCGGTATACTCCGAAGCCTCACGCCGTATGTCAATCTCCCGGCTGTGCTGCAGCGCTTTCGTGCGAAGTACCCGCAGGTCGAGTTCGCCGTACGTGCGCTGGACACGGATCAGGTTCCTGCCTTGGTGCGCTCCCGGGATGTGGACTTGAGTTTTCAAGCCGCTGCGCAGGGGACGGTTTTAGCTGGGCTGGATACGATCCCCTTTGCACATGACGTTCTCGTCGCCGTCTGCTCAAAGCAGTCTGAGCTGGCGGCAAAACGGAGCGTGAGCCTGGAATCCATCAGCAAGGAGGAATTCGTCGATTTAGTTGCGAGGCGGGCCTTGCGGGTGGTGCTGGATCATGCGTTTCTGGAAAAAGGCCTGAAACGGGCCAGCACGTACGAAGTGAGCGATGTGGAAACGCTGCTGCAGTTCGTGTCTTGCGGCCTTGGTGTCGCCATCGTGCCTGCCGCTCTTGTGAGGTTTTCAAGATTCACTCATCAACTGCATGTTCTATCGATCGAGCAGGAAGGCCTTCCCATGCCGAAATGGCGTATTGCGATTGTTACCCGCGCACAAAAACATCACCCGCATCGCAAAACCATCGTTCAGTTATTTCTTGAAACCCTCTCGGAAATCCAAGCGGAAGCTTAGAAGCGGTCTAATAAACCCGCAAGCTCTGTAGTGACCCCTTCTTGCCCTGCTTGCTGTTCCGAATGAAGCACAAAGCCACACCGGCTGCAACCACAAGGGATGCCAGGCTGGACGTTCAGTGGAATGCTTCAGCAAGGTCCTAAAAGGTCCTGAAAATGTCCTAGACCGGCTTTAAATCTTTCCGCGAAAACACGAGTGTCGCCAGCCCGAGCAGCAGCACCGCCGCCAGCACTGCCTCCCCTGCCCCGCTCCACAGCGCCGTAAGCGCGGAAACGCCGCCGAGGGCAGCATTGAACAGCCGCGCCACCCCGCCCCAACCAAACCGTGCCGCCGCCAGCAGACCCGACAACACCGCCCCCGTCGCGATCGCCGCGAGCGTTTGCGGCAGCAGCACTGAAAACAGCAACCCCGTCGCGCACAGCAGCACACCTGAGGCAAGCTCCGCAAGCAGCGCCGCCAGCAGCATCGGCGCACGCAGCCGCAGCAGCCCGGCAAACGCGCTCGCGGTAAAAAGCCACACCAGCACGTAC